>NZ_CP062976.1:1322803-1653504 GCF_014898075.1 Neisseria yangbaofengii | reverse complement strand
GTAAGGGTTGATGGTTGTCGAAATCGGCTAAGGCCGTCTGAATATCGGCAATGGCCAATGCTTGGCCGCGCGGTACTTGCGGTACTTGCGGTTTGACCGCAGCCAGGCTGTCGATGCCGCACAGACCGCAGCCGGTGCGGCCGGTCATGTTGCGGCGGCGCTCTTTTAAAGCTTGGAAACGTGCGGAGGCGATATCGAGATGTACTTCAATGCCGTCGCAGGCTTCATTGACTTCAATGTCGTACAGTTCGGGAGCTGTGGTCAAAATGCCTTCGCTCAAACTAAAACCCAATGCCAAGGCTTCCAAATTCTGCGGTGTGGCCATCAATACCACATGGGTAATGCCGTTATAGACCAAGGCGATGGCGGTTTCTTCGGCCAGCACGTCTTGTTCTTCACGCAAGCCGTTTGAATCGGCGCGATATACGGTATAGCTTTGCAAGGGGAGGGAAGTCATGAGTGAGGCCGTCTGAAAAGGATATTATAGCGCGATTTTTTCAGCTTCTTAACCGGGATAAACCAAAGTTAGGCGCATAATCGCAATCGTTTATATAAATGATTAATGTTATTAAATTAATATGAATATAGTAAATAAAATTATTAGTGGCTGATGTGGTAATGGGATTGAGTGCTTGTGCGGTCACATCGGGCAAATCAAGCCATGATTTGGATTTTTCTAAACAGCCATACACCGAGCAAAGCATGGTGTTGAATGGCGGAACGATCAAATTCCGTGCTTATGAAGGGATTGTATATGTCAAAAATCCAATCGATGCCGAATATGAAGTGATGAATATTTATGCGCCGGAGCAATATTATCAAAACGGCAGCATTGGCGGTTTTACGGCTGAGACGGCACCGATTTTTTTCGCTAATCAAGTCGACGGCTATATGCCTGCTAAACCGGCCAAGCCTGAATTGAAAAGCCTTCGCGGCGCAGCAGACAATGCGGAGAAATCACCGAATACGGCAGCGGTGGCCTTGTCAAAAGGCTATGTCGTGGATCAGCAGGGGCGTACGGACGAACTGTGCTACCGGCAAGACACCAGCGCAATTGTTGATTTAAAAGCCACTATGCGCTATTTGAAAGCCAGCAGTAAAGTGATGTCGGGTAATAAAAATCATTTCAAATGGTACCCGGAGCGGGTGGCGTGCTGTCTTCCTTATTGGGTGCAAGCGGCAATTATCTGGATTATGAAGCCATTTGCAAGCCTTGGGTGCAGCGAAGGCGGATGATGATATTTTTGCGGTTTCTGCATTGTCCGATTATTGACTTGGAATACGCCGGCATGGCTTATGAATAGCAGTTCAACGGTGCCAACGATTACAAAAAAATGAGCGTGACCATGCCGGGTTACAACGTCAAGCGCGAATCGATGCCGGATGCTCACCGAAGTACAAAAAAGCTTTGTCGGATAAATTCAAGCTCATGTATCCCGCATGCATCAACAGCTTGAACCTGAAAGATACACAAGGCCGTGCATTGGTTTTGGATCGAAACAACAACAGCAGCTTTAAAGATTTCGTTACCGGCTTCTTAGCACAATCGGCATAAAAACAATTGGATGCCGGCAAAGAAGTGAAAGCGGATTGGCTGACAATGAAAAACGGCAAGGTAACGGCGGTTGATTTTGTCCAAATATACGCAAATCGCAGGCCGTCAGAAAACGCCGCCTGCATTTGACGGTGTGGATTTATCGACCGATGAAAATCGGTTGTTTGGCAACGCCGATACCGATAAACAGCATTTCACCGTATTTGCCATGAACAATAGCACCGTAACAGGTGCAACCATGGCCGACAAGCAAACCATTAAAATGATGAATCCGCTGAATTATGTAGATGGCGCAAACGTGAAAATGCCGAAAAACTGGCGCATCTGCGCCAGTGCCAACGACCGTGGCACTTTATTGGCGGTGTTTGCCGTGTTGGTGGCGAAGCTATAAGACAATAGTGCCAAAGTTGTATAGCGAATCCACTTTAAAATAGTACGGCGTTGGTTCGCCAGCCGTATTATCTATATTGTCTTCAGCTCGCCGCCTTGTCCTGTTTTTAAAGTGAATCCACTGTACTTTGCCGTGGGTGTGCCGCACAGAGGGGCCATGATTTGGATGAATTGTTTGCGTGGATAAAACAAGTGAGTACGCAATAAAAAAATCAATGCCGTCTGAATTTTTTCAGACGGTATTGATTTTTGGGAAATGCAAAAAAGAATAAAAGCCTGAACATTTTTGTTCAGGCTTTTTTAATTTGGCTCCCCGACCTGGGCTCGAACCAGGGACCTGCGGATTAACAGTCCGTCGCTCTACCGACTGAGCTATCGGGGAATGGAGCGTATTATAGCTTCTGCAAAAAATGTGTCAACCGATAAAAGGCAATAAATTCGTAGCAATATTACAAATAATTGAAAGCTAAGAAAATTTATTTGTCGGTAGCTTTTGATGGCAAGCTGTCTTGTTAGGCCGTCTGAAAGCTAAGTATTCACATGATTTGCGTGAGCCGTTTATTTTACATCAATCAGTATTTCGCACTGATCAATTTACCGTTTTGGAAAACTTGCTGCTGCATAATATTGCCGTTATAAGCATAAGTCGTTAACGAACCATTGGCCGGTGTCGCGCGAAATTGCAACAATTGGCTGCGGTTGATGGTGTAAGGATCGGTACGCTTGATACTGTTGTCACTGTAAAAATCCTGCACCACATATTCGTTATTGCGTTTGCTTAATAATTGGCGGTAAAAGCCGCCTTTTACTGCATGATTGGAAGCATTACCGTGTGCGTCAAAATAAGTGACGATTTGCTCGTCAACAATATTGACACCGCCGTTTTTACTTTGGTTGGTGCCGGCCCCGATTTTGGTTTGATCCAAGCGCACAGGAATATTTAAAGAAGTGCCCAAGCCGACATGGCTGCCCAACCGAGTACCTACGCCCAAGCCGACGGACATGCCGGGCGTACCTACTGAGCAGGCGCTTAAAGCGGTGATGGCAAGTGCGGCTGACAAAATCTTTTTCATTATTTTTCCTTTGGAAATTTCTTCGCTGACTGACGGCAATGAGTATAGCGGTTTTCATTGCTGATTTTCGTTATGCTAGGTAAAAGCAGAAAATCAGCGGGGATTATGTTGGTTTTTGGAAACGAAAACGCCAAAAAGCACTTTCTTGGGAAAAGTGCTTTTTGGCGCTCGGGGTAAGCAAGGAGATGAAAAGGTTAGTTCAAGCTGGCTTGTTGAATATTTTTGCCTTCTGAAAATTTGATTTCTTTCACAACGCTGAATTCTTTGGCGATGCCGTTGATTAGAACAGGTGACATGGTTTGCGCCTCCATCCATTGAACTGCGCTGTTGTCGATGCTGCTTGAGCCGCTGCTGCGAACCACGCGTACATTATGTACATTACCATCTGCGCCAATAGTCAATCGCACAGCAACTTTGCCGGTAATCGGAGCGGTAGCTTCAGATGCTTTTTGATAGAAAGTAATGTTGTTTGCCATGGCGGCTTGCGAACCGGCTAAAACGGTGAAAGCAACTAAAGCGGTTAAAGTTTGACGGATGTTCATGATATTGTCCTTGTGAGTTAAACGTTTGTCGTAATTTTGTTAATGTGTAATTCTTTAATTTATAAAGATTTTGTTTTGTTGGGACAGGTTGTGTTCCGTGTTTCTATGTATGCATTTTGCAATGTTGACAGATAAATGGCAAGCGATAAGTGCGCAAAAATTAAGATAAACGGTTTATTTTTTAGTAGTGATTATTCTAATTGTTGGCACTTTAAGTTTAGGATTTATAAGGTATTGAAAGTAGCTTAAGGAAATATGACAAATTAATTATTTTAAAATCATATATTTATTTTAAATAAAACAACTAAGAATAAAAGCACGGAGGTTTTAAAATTTAAAAGCTCCGTTTATTTCTTTGGAATAACCGCTTGTCGTATTTTTGCACCGATTATTAAAAATGTTGCTTTTTTAATACAGATATTTGGGATTTGATGGAATATTTTTGGATGATTCTTGCAAAATGCAATCAATGCGCTGCGTTATTCCTTCTCAATATAGTCATAGTTAAAAGAGATAGGCGCAAAAATTACGCTGAACTAAGGTAGAATGTATTCAGACGGCCTTTTGAATCGTAATAGTTTTTAGTAGTTGAAATAGTTTGATTTGACGAGTACGGCACTTTATATAGTCTGCCTACTGGCTTAGCGCCCTTAAGGCAGATAACGGTTAGGAAGTAATGATGAAAACTTTAAAATTCACAAAAATGCATGGCTTAGGTAATGATTTTATGGTGGTCAACGGCATTGAACAGCAGTTTGATCCGAAAGAAGCCCCTTTGGCACAATGGTCTGACCGTTTCCGTGGGGTGGGTTTTGACCAGCTTCTGGTGGTGGAAAAGCCATCATCCGAAGCGGTGGATTTCCGTTACCGCATTTTTAATGCCGATGGCGGAGAAGTGGAGCAATGCGGTAACGGCGCGCGTTGTTTCGTGCGTTTTGTTGTGGATAAAGGATTGACCGACAAGCAGGAAATTCTGGTGGAAACCGCCAGCGGTGTGATTGTGCCGAAATTGTTGGATAACGGGTTGGTCACAGTGAATATGGGCAAACCGAAATTTATGCCGTCTGAAATCCCGTTTGTTCCGGAGAGCGGCGAAGCAGATGATGCTTTAACGCATATCGTGTTGGTGGGCTTGGAGTCTATTCCGGTGAGTTGTGTCAATATGGGTAATCCGCACGCAGTGATTGTGGTAGGAGATACGAAAAATGCGCCGGTAGAGCATTGGGGTGAAGCCATTGAGTCGCACAGCCAATTTCCTGAACGCGTGAATGTCGGTTTTATGCAGATTGTAGATAGACGATCGATTCGGTTGCGCGTGTATGAACGCGGTGCAGGCGAAACGCAGGCATGTGGTACAGGTGCGTGTGCGGCGGTTGTGGCCGGTGTACGCTTGGGTTTGCTGGATAGCGGAATGCCGGTTAAAGCGAGTTTGCCGGGCGGGGATTTGTTTATCAGTTGGCAGAATGGTGATGATGTGATGATGACCGGCCCTGCTGAAACGGTGTTTGAAGGCGAGTTGCAGTATTAAGATGGTTTTTCATTTTGATTTATGGGCAGCTGTGATTTATGCCGTGTTTTTCTTAAGATTGATTTTCAAGGCCGAGAAATTCCAATGGTTTTGGGCGGCAGTGATTGCATGGTTGGCCACGGGCTTTTTAGGTGCCAAGCTGATACCGGGCGCTTGGGGTATTACCCATATCGGGCCTTTGTTTCTTCCGCATTTTTATTTAACCGTAGGCAGTATTTTTTTCTTTTTGAATCATTGGAAAAAAACGCCCGATGGTCAATTTTGGCAGGCTGATGAAGCACATTCGTTGTTGAGCTTGTTTGCAGTCAGTAATGCGTTGATGACTGCGGTATTCATTTTGCTGGCAGGCATGGTTTGGTATCATTATCCGGAAGGCACTTCCGTCTTTTCTATGCCGGCACTGTTGGCTTTTTATGCTTTGGAACCAAGCTATTGGTTTGTATTGCAATTGGTTTTGATGGCGGTATTTTATGTGCACCGCGTTAAAATCATGAAGCAACCTGCCAGCTTATTCAGCAGCCGGCAATTACAAGGTGGTTTTTTGATGTTGTTGATTGTTCAGGTGGCGTTGATTTTGTCTATCATTATTGCAGGGCGTCTTTAAACAAAACAAAAAGTTATAAAGTAAGAAATATTAAATATTGGTTTTTCGGACAGCCTCAGCTTAATATGCAGGCCGTATTATCTTTATTCAGGAGCAGAACATGAAAATTGCAAACAGCATTACCGAATTAATCGGCAATACCCCGTTGGTGAAATTAAACCGTTTGACCGAGGGCTTGAAAGCCGACGTTGCGGTAAAGTTGGAATTTTTCAATCCGGGCAGCAGCGTAAAAGACCGTATTGCAGAAGCGATGATTGAGCAGGCAGAAAAAGCCGGTAAAATCAACAAAAATACCGTGATTGTGGAAGCAACCAGCGGTAATACCGGTATCGGTTTGGCAATGGTATGTGCTGCCCGCGGCTATAAACTGGCCATTACTATGCCGGAGAGCATGAGTAAAGAGCGCAAAATGTTGTTGCGCGCGTTTGGTGCTGAATTGATTTTGACTCCTGCTGCAGAAGGTATGGGTGGTGCGATTGCTAAAGCACAATCTTTGGTTGACGAAAATCCGAACACTTATTTTATGCCGCGTCAATTTGACAATGTAGCCAATCCGCAAATTCACCGTGAAACCACTGCCGAAGAAGTTTGGCGAGATACCGATGGTAAAGTCGATATTTTTGTAGCTGGTGTGGGTACCGGTGGTACAGTAACCGGCGTGGGTGAAGTGTTGAAACAACACAAGCCTGATGTCAAAATCGTTGCAGTAGAGCCGGAAGCATCGCCGGTATTGAGCGGTGGTGAGAAAGGTCCGCACCCGATTCAAGGTATTGGTGCAGGTTTCGTGCCGAGCGTATTGAATACTGCTATTTACGATGAAATCGTTAAAGCGCCAAACGAAGCGGCATTCGAGACCGCTCGTGCGATGGCGGAAAAAGAGGGTATTTTAGTGGGTATCTCTTCCGGTGCGGCTGTTTGGAGTGCATTGCAATTGGCGAAACGCTCTGAAAACGAAGGAAAATTGATTGTGGTATTGATTCCTTCTTATGGCGAGCGTTATCTTTCTACGCCATTGTTTGCCGATTTGGCATAATGTCAGGTATTAAAAAGGCCGTTTCAGACGGCCTTTTTTTGTGTGTTTTTATTTTCCGGCTGATGGAGGCATATTCGAAATATGTTGTAATTGAGCAAAATTTATGACGTATCCGAGCAGCCATCATTTGGACTATTTGACGAATCTGATTATAATGACCCACATGAAAAAATATATCCCTCTCTTATTTGCATTGGCGGCACTTGCCGGTTGTCAATCCATCTACGTGCCAACCTTGAAAGAAGTGCCGGTGCGTCCGATAAATGTCCAAGGAACTGGCAAACCGGCTGCCGGTTTCCGTTTGGCTTCTAGCCACTGGTCAGATGTTTCCAAAATTCGTGACGAAGCAACACGTCTGAGCTATCAGGTCAGTCAAGGAAAGATAACTAAAGTTCAGGCTGCCCAATACTTAAACCGCTATCGTATCCAACTGGTTGGCCGTAACTCTGTTGACGACAGTATGTATGAAGTCTACCTGCGTTCTGCAGTAGATAGCCAACGTGGTGAAATCACTACCCAACAATCTAAGCTGTATATCCAAAATGCTTTGCGCGGTTGGCAACTGCGTTGGAAGAGCATGAACAGCAAACCAAGCAATCCGGCATTTACCAACTTCCTGATGGAAGTGATGAATATGTCTCCGTTGCAATAATCTGATGTAAAACAAAAAGGCCGTCTGAATTTCAGACGGCTTTTTTGTTTTTATTTTTTACCTAAAATCTTATCGGTGGCGATGCGTGCCTGTTCACGAATATCTTCGGTTAAATAAGCTTTCACCTGGCTGTAAACCAATGTGATAACGGCAATATCATCGGTAAATCCCAATGGTCCCAACAAATCCGGAATGGCATCAATCGGGCTGAAGAAATACACCAGTGCACCCAAGATAATCATCTTAGCTTGTTTGGGCGTATGTGGCGATTTCCATAAAAAATATAACGCATAAAGCTGACGTACTACCGGTGCTCCCAATCTGCCTGCGAAGCGACCAAGCTTACGCAAGAAGCCGGGTTCGTCGAGTTTTTTCCGTTTGAATTTTGGAATATAGTCTTCAGGAGAAGCAGAGTTTGAATCGTTCATAGAAAAGCCCTTTTAATCGTTGTCGTGATATGTGTTGCTCGGCCATTCTTCTTGTTTGGTAAAACATTGGAACGGAAAACCGAAAGTAAGTATAAGGGATTGGATGATAAGATACGTCAACTCAATGCAGTTTTATGATAAGCAGCAGTGATTGAGTAAGGTTAAATAACGGCTATATTTAATTAATATCGAAATAATTGTCGTTGCTCATACAGTGTGTGGAAATTTTTCAGGTGTTCTCAGCTAAATTAATTCAGATAAATTGAATGTTTTTGAACGTCCGCTGGCCATTTAGGCTGATATTATCAATTGTCAGGCGAAAGGAGTAGTTAAAAAGAAATATGATAAAGTTATTTTGTCTCATTTTTGTAAAAATTTATTATATTGTTTACAAATTGGGCTGTTCAAATTGCGCTAAACCATGTAAATTATAGCAAGTGTAATTCATTGTAGTTTTGCGCTACCCGATTTGAGAAAAAAATAAATTCAATTCAGAGGAACAGACCATGTCCGCCAAACCACGTCCTGTCTTTCTAGAAATCCCTAATATCCGCTTGCCGATACCGGGGATTGTTTCTATTTTGCACCGTATCAGCGGTGTTATCTTATTTATTACCCTGCCGGTTTTATTGTGGCTGCTGTCGGGTACGTTAAGCCATCAGGAAGGCTTTGAGTCTTACCGCCAGTTTGTGGCGCATCCTTTGGTTAAGCTGGCCTTGATCGGCGTATTGTGGGCCTATATGCACCACATGCTTGCCGGTATCCGTTTTTTGCTGCTGGATGCCCATAAAGGTTTGGCACTGAATACTGCCCGTGCAACTGCGAAAGCAGTATTTGTAACCGCTTTGGTATTAACTGTAGTGATTGGAGCTTTATTATGGTAGATCGTAAATTAACCGGCGCCCACTACGGTTTGCGTGATTGGGCAATGCAGCGTGCAACTGCTGTGATTATGCTTATTTATACCGTGGTATTGGTGGCGTTTTTGCTGTTGCTGCCGAAAGAATATGCTGCATGGCAGGCGTTTTTTGACCAAATTTGGGTAAAAGTGTTTACCCAGTTGAGCTTTACTGCTCTGTTTCTGCATGCTTGGGTGGGTATCCGTGACTTGTGGATGGACTATATCAAACCGTTCGGGGTGCGCCTGTTCCTGCAGGTGGCAACCATCGTTTGGTTGGTAGGTTGTTTGATTTATTCGGTTAAAGTAATTTGGGGGTAAAAATGAGTTTTCCTGTTCGTAAGTTCGATGCCGTAATTGTCGGCGGTGGTGGTGCAGGTTTACGCGCAGCCCTCCAATTATCAAAATCGGGTTTGAATTGTGCCGTATTGTCAAAAGTATTTCCAACCCGTTCGCATACGGTTGCGGCGCAAGGCGGTATTTCCGCTTCTTTGGGTAATGTGCAGGAAGACCGTTGGGACTGGCACATGTACGATACCGTAAAAGGTTCCGACTGGCTGGGCGACCAAGATGCGATTGAATTTATGTGTCGTGCCGCTCCGGAAGCGGTAATTGAGTTGGAACACATGGGTATGCCGTTTGACCGTGTCGAAAGCGGCAAAATCTACCAACGCCCGTTTGGTGGCCACACTGCCGAACACGGTAAACGTGCGGTAGAGCGTGCCTGTGCCGTTGCCGACCGTACCGGTCATGCCATGTTGCACACACTGTATCAGCAAAACGTCCGTGCCAACACCCAGTTCTTTGTTGAGTGGACAGCTTTGGATTTGATTCGCAATGAAGACGGCGATGTGGTCGGTGTCACTGCGATGGAAATGGAAACCGGCGATGTGTACATTTTCCATGCAAAAGCCGTGATGTTTGCAACCGGCGGCGGCGGTCGTATTTATGCCTCTTCAACCAATGCCTATATGAACACCGGCGACGGTTTGGGTATTTGCGCCCGTGCCGGTATTCCTTTGGAAGATATGGAATTCTGGCAATTTCACCCGACCGGTGTTGCCGGTGCAGGTGTGCTGATTACCGAAGGTGTGCGGGGTGAGGGCGGTATTTTGTTGAATGCCAACGGCGAGCGCTTTATGGAACGTTATGCACCAACCGTAAAAGATTTGGCTTCCCGAGACGTAGTATCCCGTGCGATGGCAATGGAAATCTACGAAGGCCGGGGCTGCGGTAAAAACAAAGACCATGTATTGCTGAAAATCGACCATATCGGTGCAGAAAAAATTATGGAAAAACTGCCGGGTATCCGTGAAATTTCCATTCAGTTTGCCGGTATCGATCCGATTAAAGACCCGATTCCGGTGGTGCCGACCACGCACTATATGATGGGCGGTATTCCGACCAACTATTTGGGCGAAGTAATTGTACCAAAAGGCGATGAATACGAAGTACCGGTAAAAGGTCTGTATGCGGCGGGTGAATGCGCCTGTGCGTCTGTACACGGTGCCAACCGTCTGGGTACCAACTCATTGCTGGACTTGGTTGTATTCGGTAAATCTGCCGGCGACAGCATGATTAAATTCATTAAAGAGCAGGAAGGTTGGAAAGAACTGCCGGAAAATGCCGGTGCGCTGACTGCCCAGCGTTTGGATCGCCTGAACAATCAGACCGACGGCGAAAATGTGGACGAGCTGCGTCGTGAACTGCAACGCTCTGTTCAACTTCATGCCGGCGTGTTCCGTACCGATGAAATCTTAAGCAAAGGCGTGAAAGAAATCTTGGGAATCGCCGAGCGTGTGAAACGTACCGAAATCAAAGACAAGAGCCAAGTGTGGAATACCGCCCGTATCGAAGCTTTGGAATTGGATAACTTGATTGAAGTAGCGAAAGCGACTTTGGTGTCTGCCGAAGCGCGTAAAGAATCGCGTGGTGCACATGCCTCAGACGACCATCCGGAGCGTGATGATGAAAACTGGATGAAACACACCCTGTATCATTCATTGAGCAATACCTTGAGCTACAAACCGGTACACACTAAACCGTTGACCGTTGATTATATCGAACCGGCCAAACGCGTTTATTAATATATTCAGTTTCAGACGGCCTATTAAAGGCCGTCTGAAAAATATCAGAAAAATGACCCTACACCGACGGTTTGAAATTCTATAATCATTCATTAAACCGCTCGTGAGAAAAGGAACACTTCTCATGGAAAAAGTAAGTTTCGAAATTTACCGCTACAATCCTGATGTTGATGCAAAACCTTATATGCAGAAATACGAGTTGGAAATCGAACCGACTGACGTAAAATTATTGGATGCATTGGTTAAGCTGAAAGCTCAAGACGATACCTTGTCGTTCCGTCGCTCATGCCGTGAAGGCATTTGTGGTTCAGACGGCATGAACATTAACGGCAAAAACGGCTTGGCCTGTCTTACCGATATCCGCAGCCTGAAACAGCCGATTAAAATCCGTCCATTACCGGGTTTACCGGTTATTCGCGATTTAATCGTGGATATGACACAATTCTTCAAACAATATCATTCGATTAAACCTTATGTGGTGAATGATACGCCGATTGACTCGGATAAAGAGCGTCTGCAAACTCAGGAAGACCGTAAAGAGCTGGATGGTTTGTATGAATGTATCTTGTGTGCATGCTGCTCGACCGCATGTCCTTCATTCTGGTGGAACCCTGATAAATTTGTTGGCCCGTCTGGTTTATTGAATGCTTACCGTTTTATCGCTGATAGCCGCGATACCATTACCAACGAGCGTTTGGACGATTTGAACGATCCATATCGTTTGTTCCGCTGCCATACCATTATGAACTGTGTTGACGTTTGCCCGAAACACTTGAATCCTACCCGTGCAATCGGTAAGATTAAAGAAATCATGTTGAAACGAGCAGTTTAATGATGATGGTATTTGACGATACTGCAAAACGGAAAATCCGTTTCCAAACCCGCCGAGGATTGTTAGAGCTTGATTTGATTCTTGGCCGGTTTATGGAAAAAGAATTCGAGCAATTAAATGATGAGGAATTAGCTGAGTTCGTTGAAATTCTTGAATTTCAAGATCAAGACTTGTTAGCTTTGGTTAACGGTTATAGGCAAACTGAAAAAACTCATCTGATTCCATTGCTTGATAGAATCAGACAGGTATAAAACGGGTATTAACATAGTGTTTCAATACATTGTGTAAATAGTTCGTAGGCCGTCTGAAAGGTAAGACCGTGCTGTAAAGCAAAACGTATAAAAGCCCCATTTTATAAAGGAGCAGAGAATGTCTAAAACAGTAAAACTCAACACCCCAAACCAAGAGGTATTGGAATTGCCGGTATTGGAAGCATCATTAGGTCATGATGTAATCGATATCCGCGCGTTAACCAAACATACCGGTTTGTTCTCTTTCGACCCTGGTTTTGTATCGACTGCAAGCTGTGAGTCTAAGATTACCTATATCGACGGTGAAGAAGGTTTGCTTTACTACCGCGGTTATCCGATTGAACAATTGGCAGAAAAATCCGATTATTTGGAAGTTTGCTACTTGTTGATTTACGGTGAGTTGCCAAATGCGGAACAGAAGAAAGAATTTACCGGTATTGTAAGCCACCACACCATGGTGCACGAACAATTGACTTGGTTCTTCCGCGGCTTCCGTCGTGATGCACATCCAATGGCCATGATGGTGGGTGTGGTTGGTGCATTGTCTGCATTCTACCAAGACAGCTTGGACATTGCTGATCCGAAACACCGTGAAATTGCTATTTATCGTTTGATTTCTAAAATCCCGACGATTGCGGCAATGTGTTATCGCTATTCAAACGGTTTGCCGTTTAACTATCCGAAAAATAATCTGACTTATGCAGAAAACTTCCTGCATATGATGTTTGCGACACCATGTGAAGAATACAAGCCAAATCCTGTTTTGGCACGTGCATTAGACCGCATCTTTATTCTGCACGCCGACCATGAGCAAAACGCTTCTACTTCGACTGTTCGTTTGGCCGGTTCTTCAGGCGCAAATCCATTTGCATGTATTGCGGCCGGTATTGCCTGCTTGTGGGGTGCGTCTCACGGTGGTGCCAACGAAGCCGTTTTGAACATGTTGGACGAAATCGGCGACATTTCTAATGTAGAAGCATACATGGAAGGTGTGAAACAGCGTAAATACCGTTTGATGGGCTTCGGTCACCGCGTTTACCGTAACATGGATCCTCGCGCCAACATCATGCGTGAAACCTGCTATGAGGTCTTGAAAGAATTGGGTTTGGAAGATAGTCCTAAATTCAAGCTGGCGATGGAATTGGAACAAATTGCGCTGAAAGATCCATTCTTTGTTGAACGCAAACTGTACCCAAACGTCGATTTCTACTCAGGTATCGTATTGTCAGCCTTGGGTATTCCAACAGAGATGTTTACCGTTATCTTCGCCTTGGCGCGCAGTGTAGGTTGGATTTCTCATTGGCATGAAATGATTGGTGATCCAGCATTGAAAATCGGCCGTCCTCGTCAATTGTATACTGGTGAAGACCGTCGCGATTTCGTGCCGGTTGAACAGCGTTAATTAGTTCATTAATAGCTTGTTGATTTATATTTTTAAAGACTAAAAAAGTCTCTTTGATTAGTTTTATTGATTTAAGACAAAATATCTACAGGCAGTTAGTTCGGAATAGGGTAGAATAAAGTGTCATCTTCAGACGGCCTGAACTCCGTTAAAGTAGCACAAAGTTCTACCCTTTATTTATATCTTAAGAAAAGAGCACGCGCCATGATGGACGAAAAACTCAATTTCTCTTATCTGTTTGGTTCAAATGCTCCTTATATTGAGGAGTTATACGAAGCTTTCTTGGTTGACCCAAACTCAGTAGAAGATAAGTGGAAGCAATACTTTACTGACTTAACCAAGTTGCCGGGTGCAACCGATGTAGACGTTGCACATGCACCGATTCGTGAATCATTTGCTAATTTGGCTAAGGCGAAATCAACAGCTGCTATTGCAGGCAGCGTTGATGAAGCCATGTTGAAAAAACAGGTTGGCGTGCTGCGCATGATTTCTGCTTACCGCATCCAAGGCGTTGGTGCGGCACAATTGGATCCGTTAAAACGTATGCCGCCGAAATATTTGGAAGCATTGGATCCTAAATTCCATGGTCTGACTGATGCCGATATGGCTGTGAAATTCAGCATGGGTGAAGGCGATTTCGACGGCCAAGAAAAAATGGCCTTGTCTGATATCGTTAAAAACTTGAAACAAACTTATTGCGGTCATTTGGCGGTGGAATACATGTATATTCCGGAAACCGAAGAGCGCCGCTGGATTCGCAATTACTTTGAAAGCGTGTTGTCTACGCCACGCTATACCAAAGAGCAAAAGCAATACTTATTGAAGCAGTTGACTGCAGCAGAAACCTTGGAACGTTATCTGCATACCAAATATGTCGGCCAAAAACGCTTTGGTGTTGAGGGCGGCGAAAGCGTTATCGCCGGTTTGAATTACCTGATTCAAAATGCCGGTAAAGATGGCGTAGAAGAAGTCATCATCGGTATGGCACACCGTGGCCGCCTGAACGTGTTGGTAAACACTTTGGGCAAAAAACCAGGCGACTTGTTTGCCGAATTTGAAGGCCGCGCTGAAATCAAACACCCAAGCGGTGACGTGAAATACCATATGGGTTTCAGCTCTGATATTGCAACACCAAACGGCCCCATGCATGTTTCATTGGCCTTTAACCCATCACACTTGGAAATTGTGAATCCTGTAGTAGAAGGTTCGGCTCGTGCGAAACAAGAGCGTTTGGGTAAAAGCGGGCAAGAGAAAGTATTGCCGGTGTTGATTCACGGTGACTCTGCATTCATCGGTTTGGGTGTAAACCAAGCGACATTTAACTTATCGAAAACCCGTGGATATACCACAGGTGGTACGGTTCATATCGTGATCAATAACCAAATCGGCTTTACCACTTCCGATACCCGCGATACCCGTTCAACAGTATATTGCACTGATGTGGCGAAAATGGTTTCTGCGCCGGTTATTCACGTTAACGGCGATGATCCAGAACGTGTGTGCTTTGCCGTACAAGCAGCTTTAGACTATCGCAAAACCTTCAAAAAAGACATCGTTATCGATGTGGTATGTTACCGAAAATGGGGTCACAACGAGGGCGATGACCCGACTTTAACCCAGCCGATGATGTACAAAAAAGTTGCCCAACATCCAGGCACTCGTGCCATGTATGTTGAGAAATTGGTTACTGAAAATGTCATCACTGAAGCTGAAGCAGATGCTTTGGTTCAGGCTTATCGCGACGCACTGGACAAAGGCGAGCATGTCGAGCAAACCACATTGAGCAACTTCCAACGTACGCAAATCGACTGGTCGAAATACCAAGGCCAAGATTGGCGCGAAGATGTCGAAACCGGCTTGCCGGCAGCCGATATCCAACGATTGGCAGAAAAATTTACAGCTGTTCCGGAAGGCTTTGCCCTGCATTCAACAGCCAAACGCGTGATTCAAGCCCGCAAAGCAATGGCGGCAGGCAAGCAGCCGATTGACTGGGGTATGGCAGAAACCATCGCTTATGCCAATCTGGTTACCAAAGGTGCCGGCGTGCGTATTTCCGGTGAAGACTCCGGCCGTGGAACATTCTCGCACCGCCATGCCGTATTGCACGATCAAAAACGTGAAAAATGGGACGACGGCGCTTATGTTCCGCTGCGCCACATGGGCGAAAACACCGGCGACTTTCTGGTTATCGACTCCATTTTGAACGAAGAAGCTGTAATGGCTTATGAATACGGCTTTGCCTGCTCTGCGCCCGACAAGCTGACCATTTGGGAAGCCCAATTTGGCGACTTTGCCAACGGCGCACAAGTAGTGATTGACCAATTCCTGTCGTCCGGTGAAACCAAATGGGGTCGTTTGTGCGGTCTGACCACCATTTTGCCGCACGGCTATGACGGTCAAGGTCCTGAACACTCGTCAGGCCGTGTCGAACGCTGGCTGCAACTGTGTTCCGAAAACAATATGCAGATTATTATGCCGTCTGAAGCGTCGCAAATGTTCCATCTGCTGCAACGCCAAGTGTTGAGTTCATACCGCAAACCGCTGGTGATTTTCATGTCCAAACGCCTGCTGCGTTTCAAAGATGCCATGAGCCCGCTGGAAAACTTTACCGAAGGTTCACGCTTCCGTCCGGTAATCGGCGATGTTGCCGAACGCAGCAACAATGAGAGCGTGAAACGGGTGGTTCTGTGTGCCGGCCAGGTGTATTATGATTTGGCAGCAGGCCGCAAAGAACGTGGCTTGGAAAACGATGTGGCGATTGTGCGTGTCGAACAGCTGTATCCGTTCCCGTATGACGAACTCAAAACCGAGTTGGCAAAATATCCGAATGCGCAGCAGATTATCTGGTCGCAGGAAGAGCCGAAAAACCAAGGTGCGTTCTATCAAATCCGCCACCGTTTGGAAGGCGTGTTGGCAGACAATCAAAAACTGTCTTACGCAGGCCGTCCGAGCAGCGCCGCACCGGCCGTCGGCTATATGAGCAAACACGTTGCCCAATTGAAGCAATTAGTTGAAGACGCATTAAATGGCTAATTGAAGAGAGAAGCGCCTACGGTCTGATTCAGGCCGTAGAATAAGAACACATCACAAGGCCGTCTGAAAGGCGGCAAACCGGAGACTAAAATGATTATTGAAGTAAAAGTGCCAATGTTGTCTGAAAGCGTATCGGAAGGTACCTTGTTGGAATGGAAAAAGAAAGTTGGAGAAGCAGTTGCCCGCGATGAAATTTTGATTGAAATAGAAACCGATAAAGTGGTTTTGGAAGTGCCTTCTCCACAAGCCGGTGTATTGGCTGAAATCATTGTTGGCGATGGCGAAACCGTTGAAGCCGACCAAGTATTGGCACGCATCGATACGGAAGCTGCTGCGGCGCAACCTACCGCTGAAGTTGCGCCACAAGCCGAAGCTGCTGAAGCCAAAGCAGAAGCTGCTGCTCATGCCGTCACTGCGCAAGCCGGTGCTCCTGCTATGCCTGCTGCTGCCAAATTGGCTGCTGAAAAAGGTGTAGATGTGAATTCAGTTCAAGGTTCAGGCCGTGACGGCCGTGTCTTGAAAGAAGACGTTCAAAATGCTGCGGCTAAACCTGCTGCCGCTGCCGGCGCGCCAGTTCCTGCCGGTGCCCGCCCAGAGCAACGCGTTCCAATGAGCCGCTTGCGCGCACGTGTGGCAGAGCGTCTGTTGGCTTCTCAACAAGAAAATGCCATTTTGACCACATTCAACGAAGTCAACATGAAGCCAATCATGGACTTGCGTGCGAAATACAAAGAAAAATTCGAGAAAGAACACGGCACTAAATTGGGCTTTATGTCTTTCTTCGTTAAAGCTGCTGTCGCTGCGCTGAAGAAATACCCGATTGTGAATGCTTCTGTTGATGGTAACGACATCGTTTACCACGGTTTCTTCGACATCGGCATCGCCATTGGCAGCCCGCGCGGTTTGGTAGTACCAATCTTGCGTGATGCGGACCAAATGAGTATTGCCGATATTGAGAAAGCCATTGTAGATTACGCAATTAAAGCCAAAGACGGTAAAATTTCTTTAGACGACCTGACCGGCGGTACCTTCAGCATCACCAACGGCGGTACTTTTGGTTCGATGATGTCTACCCCAATCATCAACCCGCCACAATCTGCTATCTTGGGCATGCATGCCACTAAAGAGCGCGCTGTAGTTGAAAACGGCCAAGTCGTGGTTCGTCCGATGATGTATCTGGCGCTGTCTTATGACCACCGTATCATTGACGGTCGTGAAGCGGTATTGACCTTGGTGGCCATTAAAGATGCCTTAGAAGATCCGGCTCGTTTGTTGTTAGATCTGTAATATATTCAGACGGCCTTAAAGGCCGTCTGAAAGAGTGTTGAGCGTATCAAACATGAAGAAAATATTGATTATTTTGGTCTCGCTGGCTTTGTCGGCATGTTCTGCTTTTTCCGGCAAGGAATATTCAGTCAATGCTTATAATGCACAAGGTAAGCAGTTGAATAAAAAATTTGAACTTGATAGCAATAAAGCGGGCATTCAAATGGCGCGGCAATCGCTTTGCCAAACCTATCCGAATGCCACCATTCGTGTTTACAACAACATCACACGGATGGAAGTGAAGGAATTCAGTCCTTATTCATGCCGCCTCAAACGCTAGGCACCGCTTCTTTTCAATACATTCTTTTTGAAGGACAAAGGATTTCAAATGTCACAATATGATGTAGTAGTTATCGGTGCGGGCCCTGGCGGTTATGTTGCTGCCATCCGCGCTGCACAATTGGGTTTCAAAACAGCCTGTATCGATGCAGGCGTGAATAAAGCAGGTGATGCGCCTGCCTTGGGCGGTACTTGCTTGAACGTAGGTTGTATCCCATCAAAAGCCTTATTGCAATCTTCAGAGCATTTCCATGCCGCACGACATGATTTTGCCGAACACGGCATCACCGTGGGCGACATCAAATTTGATGCCGCTAAAATGATTGAACGCAAAGACGGTATCGTGAATAAATTGACCGGCGGCGTAAAATTCTTGTTCCAAAAGAATAAAGTCGATAGTTTGTTCGGTTTGGGTTCGTTCAAAGGCAAAAACGGCGATTTGTATCAAATCGAAGTGGACAATAAAGGTGAAAAAACCGTTGTTGAAGCCAAACACGTGATTGTGGCGACCGGTTCTGTGCCGCGTCCGTTGCCGCAAATTGCCATTGATAATGTGAATGTGTTGGATAATGAAGGCGCTTTGAATCTGATTGAAGTGCCGGCTAAATTGGGCGTTATCGGTTCCGGTGTGATCGGCTTGGAAATGGGCTCGGTATGGAAACGCGTGGGTTCGGAAGTGACTATTTTGGAAGCTGCACCGACTTTCTTGGCCGCTGCCGACCGGCAAATTGCTAAAGAAGCATTCAAATTCTTCACTAAAGAACAAGGTTTGGAAATCGAATTGGGCGTAAACATCGGCGAAATTAAAGCCGAGCAAGGCGTGACCGTTCAATACGAAACTGCTAAAGGCGAAGCCAAAACTGAAACCTTTGATAAATTAATCGTAGCCATCGGCCGCATTCCGAACACCAACGGTTTGAATGTCGAAGCAGTCGGCTTGGAAAAAGACGAACGCGGTTTCATCAAAGTAGATGGCGATTGCAAAACCAACCTGCCGAATGTTTGGGCAATTGGTGACGTGGTTCGTGGTCCGATGTTGGCACACAAAGCCAGCGATGAAGGTGTAGCCGTAGCCGAACGCATTGCCGGTCAAAAACCGCATATCGACTTTAATAACGTACCATTCGTGATTTATACCGACCCTGAAATTGCGTGGGTAGGCAAAACCGAAGAGCAGTTGAAAGCCGAAGGTGTTGAATACAAAAAAGGCACTTCAGGTTTTGGTGCCAATGGTCGTGCATTGGCTATGGGCAAAGCCAAAGGTACCGTCAAAGTATTGGCTTGTGCGAAAACCGACCGCATTTTGGGTGTACATATGATTGGCCCGGTTGTGAGCGAATTGGTATCTGAAGGCGTGACCGGATTGGAATTTTCAGCCAGCAGCGAAGACATCGCCCGTATCATCCATGCACACCCGACCTTGTCTGAAGTATTGCATGAAGCAGCATTGTCTGCCGACAAGCGCGCATTGCACGGTTAATTGCCGATGTGTTTGAAATGCCGTCTGAAAACGTTTCAGACGGCATTTTTTAATGAATAATAGGGAATCAAATAATCAAGCCAATAAAATTAGCTATGTATACATTGTTTTCAATGGCAATGGTGCAATAATGCGGCCATAAAATTGCCCATTTCAGGCAGCACTTTTCGTAGATGCTTTTTAATGTTCGCCCATGCTTTTTCAATCGGATTAAGCTCTGGCGAATAAGGTGCAAGAGCTAAGATTTTATGCCCCTCTTTTTCTGAAATCTCTGCTAAAACAGACATCCGATGAAAGCGGGCATTATCCATCACGATAACAGATTGTTCAGTTAATTCAGGCAGCAATACGCCTTCAAACCATGCTTCAAATAAACGACTATCCATCGTGCCTGAATAAATCATGGGTGCAATTAGATTACTTTGGTCTTTGATTTGAGCTGCAACCGGTGATGTGCGCCGGTATCGTTTACCACTGATTTGCGCTTTAACCGGAAGCCCTTTTGGTGAATAGGCATAAGGACGGTAGTAAAAAGTATCAAATCCTGTTTCATCAAGGAAAACAACTTGATAATCAGCATATTGATTTAATGCTTGTTGATAAGCGGCTACCTGTTCCGGTTTTTGTTCTTTGTAGCTCGTGGTCTTTTTTTACGCGTCATACCCAATACTTTGAACAAATAACAAATATTAGCCGGTGTACACCCAAAATGAGCTGCAATTTCATGCTGGTATGCATCAGGGTGTTCTTTAACATATTTTATGAGCAGGTTTTTATTGACTTTGGTTGCATTGCCACCTTTGACTTGATGTTCAAATGAACCGGTTTGCTCATAGCGTTTTCTCCAACTTCGAAATGTTTTTGGGTCAATTTGGTATGCTTTGCAAACTTCGCTAGCATTTTTGCATGCCTGATAGTATTGGTATGCTTTTTCTCGTAGTTCTATTGAGTATGACATTTTGGACTCTAAATATTCAGTGTTGACTTGGGAATTCTTATTTTAATATACTATAATACGGCTAGGCGAGCCAACGCCGTACTATTTTAAAGTGGATTCACTATGAATAGTGTTTATGTCAGACCAATACCTATTTTTCAGGCGGCTAAAGTTGGCAAAACCGATGAAGCAGGGCTCGGCGAAATCTTCTATAATTGAATATTGATTTTTCAGGCAGCATTGAAGTTATGAATAAAGAATTACTTGGGCTGATTTTCTTACCGACCAGCATCATGTTTATGTGCATTGCTGCAGTCTTTCAACTGTATGTGATGATGACCGAAACCTATACGTTGAACCGTTATAAAGATAAAGCGCTGGTATGGCGCGTGTCAGTTTTGTTTCTAAGTTTTAGTTTGGCAGTGTATTGGTTGTGTCCGAATGCGCGTAAAAAAGGCGTGGTGTTTTTTATCTTGGGTGCGGGAGGTGCATTGATGTATGCTTTGGCGCGCGTTTGGCTGCCCTTTAATCAGTGATATTCAAGGCCGTCTGAAATATGGATTTCAGACGGCCTTTTCAAATAAACCTATTTTTTAAGTGCACAACAAAATAGCCAGTTTTACCACTTTCATGAAATTATTTTTAAAAACTTTGCACGGTAAAATTGAATCATTCATAATCTAACAATCTTTACAATAATTCAAATTATCTTTATGGAAATTATCTTGTAAGGCCATGTAATCATTACTATACTGGAAGCACATCAAACGAACACGCAAAGGAGCGTAACAATGAAAAAACATGATTATGAAACTCGAAAAGAAGCTCTGTTGAAAGATATTCGTGAAGTAATGAATGATGTAGAAGATTTGTACAATGCAGGCGCAGAGGCAACGACTGAAGAAGCTAAAGAGGCCAAAGCAAAATTGCAGGAAAAATTGGATGCTGCCAAAGATCGCCTGACTAAATTTGAAGCCGAAGCTGCCGAGCGTTTGCGTCACCATGCCAAACAAGCACGCGACAAATATGTTGAATTTGAGGCCGAAGCGAGCGATCGTTTCAAAGAAGGCAAAAAACGTTTTGCAGAATTTGAAGCCGAAGCCGGTGAACGTGTGAAACACCATGCCCAACAAGCTGATGAAGCTGTACGCGATAAACCTTATTACGCAATGGGCTTTGCCGCATTAGCCGGTCTGGTGGTCGGTGTGTTGCTGAACCGCCGATAATCGCAAATGAATAGGCCGTCTGAAAAGGTTTCAGACGGCCTTTCTATTTTACACGCTTGAAAGCAGAATAAAGTTGAGAAAGAAAGGGAATAGAGATGGATCTCAAAGAGAATATCCAACATACTAAATTACTATTCAACCAAGGCATCGATTTATTGATGCTGCGCCTGCAATTGCTGAATCTGGATTTGGCCGCACAAGCGGGCAATGCCGTTCGCAGTGTGATTTGGTTGGTGATTTCGGCCATATTGCTGTTGGTGGCGTTGATTAGTTTGTTATTCGGTTTAAACCGCATATTGGCCGATCAGCAAGCGATTTGGACATTTTTCGGCATCACCGGCTTGAGCCTGTTGATTATCGTCATCGCCTGTGTCCGCATTATCGGTAGCTGGAAAGGCCAAAACAACCGCATCGGCAATACACTAAAAGACATTCAAGCTGATATTGCCTACCTGCGCGGCCAAATCAACGAAGAATAAAAAGGAGAATTCCAATGAACCAACAACAAAAAGAAACCCGCGAACTGCTGGAATTGGAAATTAAACTCGCGCGCTTAAAAGTGGCCGCTTCTTATTTGAAACAACGCAAGCTAAAAGAAATCCGCGCGCAGAAATCGGCTGAAAACGAAGCTATGCTGTACCGATTGGCTGATTTCGGCAGCAGCGTTGCCGCATCATCCACCAGCTTGTTGTCGAAAACATCACATTTACCCCTGCCGAAGCCTTATCGCTATGGCGTCATCTTTGCCTTGTTTGCTTTACAGGCGTGGCAGAACCATTTAAAGCAAAGCCAAAATAAATAAAAACGCCTATCGTTTTAAAAAACATTGTCTTTAAAGTAAAAAATCATTAAGATATCGGGGCTGGTTTAACCATATTTTGAAAAGGGAGATTTTCACCATGCAAAAAACCATCCTCGCACTCACTTGCGCTGCATTCTCATGCGGCGTTTATGCCGATGTGACCTTATACGGCCAAATCAAAAGCAGCGTCAGCACCAGTCAAGTCAAAATTAAAGGCGATGCCGGTACTGAAAAAAGTGCAACCTCAACCCGTATCAACGACAATACTTCACGCATCGGCTTTAAGGGCAAAGAAAAATTAAGCGATAATTTGACTGCAATTTGGCAGTTGGAGCAACGTGCATCAATTTTAGGTCAAAGCAACAGCCAAAAATGGGGCAGCCGCGATTCGTTTATCGGCTTGGAAGGCAGTTTTGGTAAATTACGCGCCGGTAATTTGAACAACATGCTTAACGAAATGGACACCATTGATACATGGATGTGGAGCAACACCGCTACAGGTTTGGGCGTGTTTACCCGTACCGGCTCGCGTAATGTATCGGTTCGTTACGATAGTCCATCGTTGTTAGGTTTTCAGTTCAACGCACAATATGCACCACGTGATAACCAAAATCCGGCAGACAAATACACCCATGCCGAACCGGGTCGAGATCAATACACAGCAGGCGTAAGCTACAGCAATCCTGAATTCTTCACCAAACTGGCCTATAACCTGCGTAAAAACCGTGTCGGCACCGAAGACGGCCACATCGTCCGCTTGGAAACCGCTTACGATGCCAATAACGTATTCTTGGGCTTAGGTGCGCAATATGCTAAAGCCAACGAAAGTGCCAACACTTATCTGGCTAACTTCACCGATGGTTTCAACACATACAACGGCAGCGGCATTACCAAAGATGCAGGAAAAGAAGAAGCCGTAAAAGTTATTGATGCTGCCGTAACCGCGGGTTACAACTTCGGCAACTGGCGTCCGCGCATTACCTACGCACACGGCTGGCCGGCCAAAGGCGTGGACAGCGGTGAAAAATTGGTGGATAAATTCGACCAAGTGATTGCCGGCGGCGATTACCGATTCAGCAAACGTACCTCTGCACGTGGCCAAGTCGGTTACCTGCGCGTAGGCGGCAAAACACGCCTGACCGCAACCGATAAAGGTAAAGTGGAACAAGTAGCCGCTTCTTTGGGCCTGCACCACCGCTTCTAATATTGCGTATGAAAAAAACCTGCCTGAGTAATTTAGGCAGGTTTTTTTTGTATTTTTATTGGCTGGTTTAAAAAATATCTCTTTTCAGGCCGTCTGAATCATTCATGACAAGTTGTCTTAACCGTAACCGTATTTTCCGAAAGCTGCTCAATAATCGCGCATTCGGGATCGTCGTTGCCTTGGCAGCAGTCGTGCCAAGATTGCAGTGTGGCGGTCATGCTTTGCAGGCGGCTGATTTTTTTTTGCAGAGTAGCGATGTGCTCCGCCACCAATTGCTTCACTTGCGCGCTGGTGCGTTGAGGATTGTGTTTGAGCTGCAATAAAGTCTTGATTTGCGCCAATGAAAAATCGACATCACGCGCGTGTTTGATAAACATCAGCGTGTCTAAATCTTTTTCCTGATATTGGCGGTAGCCTGATTCGCTGCGTCCGGCGGCGGGAATCAAACCGATTTTTTCATAATCGCGAATCATTTTGCTGCTCAAGCCCGAGCGTTTGGCGATTTCGCTGATGTTCATGGGAATAAGTCCTTCAAGAGTTTAAACCCGATATGAGGCCGTCTGAAAAAATTCAAAGTAACAGGCCGTCTGAAAGTAGAAATCTTTCAGACGGCCTGTTTGATTTTATTTATCGGTATTGGCCAAACTTGGTTTGTGGCGGCCGGCGCGCTGTCGCAAGCGTTCAATCAAACCTTCTACTGTATCCGGCGCACCATCGACACAGAATGCGTTATAAAGCACGCTGCGCAATTCATCAGTGCGGTTCATTGTACCGCCCATCGGCTTCCATTCGGTATTGCGTGGTTTAATCCAGCGGTTGTTCACCGGATCGCCATAGCCGAACACTTTATATGAAGAGCGTTTGTCACCGCCATAATTGAAGCTGGAGCGGGCGCAGAAAATACCTTCGGCGGTCAGGTTATCGTAACCTTGCGAAGATTGTGTGTTCAAAATATAGCGGATGCTGGTGTCGGGCGAAGGCATGATTTGTAGGCTGTCCAATAAAATTTTCGGCTGCTTGGCGTAGGTTTCGCTGACATAAATATCAAACCAACCACCTGATTTAGTATCCGGCAGGGCAGGCAAATCGGTTTCGGCTTCTTTAAATTCCCGGGCGGCTTTTTCTTCGGCGCTTTCTTGATAACGGCTGTTGACCAAGCTGTCTTTATCGCTTTTGGGCAGGGCAAAAGCGGAAGCGGCGGCTAAAGCCATAACCAGCAAACTGAGGCGGCGCATAACACTCTCCGTGATGAAAATATTCTGCATTTTAGGGTTTCAAAAGCGCAGGTGCAAGCAAGTCAGGTATAATTAACCTAATATTTAACCAGATTAAACGCAAACCATCATGAGACAAACCTTAGACGTAACCGGCTTGAAATGCCCGATGCCGATTTTGCGCGCCAAAAAAGCCTTGGCGCAAATGCAAACCGGTGAAGTGTTAACCGTATTGGCCACCGATCAGGGAGCCCCGGGCGATTTTGAAGCTTTCTGCCGCCAGACCGGCCATGTTTTATTGGAATCGACTGAAAACGAAGGTGTGTTTACCTTAGTGATCAGACATAAATAAGCCGTCCGAAATGTAGAAACCTTGTTGTGTGCAGCGTTGTTGATGTTGGCCGCCTGCGGCGGCGAAGAATTGTCTCCCAAGCAAAAGAAGAGCGGGCGCAAGAGGCCGTAAGGCTTTTTAACGAATCATATGTGGCGCTGCGCGGTGAACCGGCCCAAGTGACAGCGCGGGCAGGCACATAAAATGCGCAAGCCATGACCGGAGACGATGTAAAAAACTGCCTTTCGGCATGATGGAACTTGAGAAAAACCAAGCGGCCCATTATTTCAGTCTTGCGCCGGAAAGCTACAGTAGCAAAACCGAAAAAGTCGGTGAAAACATGGTTCGCCAACAATTCATGCAATTGGCCGGGCAAGCGCCGCAAGGCTTAAGCCATGAATTGCGTTCCGGAAAATCCACCCAATCGCCGTTTCCCTTCCGTCAGTTTTCTTATGCGTGGCGTGAATCAGGCAGCCCCGGAACGGGCGTTGAAGGCCGATACTTCGTCATCCGGAGCAATTGCCCGCGCAAGCTGCGTTATATAGTGGATTCACTTTAAAATAGGACAAGGCGGCGGGCCGAAGACAGTATAGATAATACGGCTAGGCGAACCAACGCCGTACTATTTTAAAGTGGATTTACTATATTTTACCCGTCAGATTTATCATTCCAAACCTGTATCGAACCAAACAAATCGATTTTCAGACGGCCTGAACAAAAGGCCGTCTGAAACTGTAAAAACAAAAGGAAACCACCATGCAAACCTTGACCATTATCCAGCCGGACGACATGCATTTGCACCTGCGTGACGGTGATGCGCTCAAAGCCGTTGCCCCTTACACCGCCCGCCAAATGGGGCGAGCCGTGATTATGCCCAACCTGAAGCCGCCGGTGGTCAGCGTGGCCGATGCTTTGGCGTATAAACAGCGCATTCTGGATGCCTTGCCTGAAGACAGCACCTTCGAGCCGTTGATGACGCTGTATCTTACCGACAAATCCACGCCCGAATTGGTGCGCGAAGCCAAAGCCGCCGGCATTGTGGCCTTCAAACTGTATCCGGCCGGCGCCACCACCAATTCCGATTCCGGCGTGACCGATTTGTTCAAACTGATTCCCGTGTTGCAGGAAATGGCGGCGCAAGACATGCGTTTCTTGGTGCATGGCGAAGTTACCGATGCCGAAATCGATATTTTTGACCGTGAAGCCGCTTTTATCGAACGTGTGATGAAGCCGGTTTTGCAGCAGGTTCCCGATTTGAAAGTAGTGTTTGAACACATCACCACAGCCGATGCCGCCCGCTTGGTGCTGGAAGCAGGTGACAACGTGGCTGCCAGCGTGACCCCGCAACATTTACTGCTCAACCGCAACGATTTGCTGGTCGGCGGCGTGCATCCGCATCATTTCTGCCTGCCGGTGTTAAAACGCGAAACCCACCGCCAAGCCTTGGTAGCCGCCGTTACCGGCGATAAAGCACATAAATTCTTCTTGGGCACCGATTCTGCGCCACACGCCAAGTCTGCCAAAGAAAATGCCTGCGGTTGCGCCGGTATGTTCAGTGCCATGACCGCCATCGAGCTTTACGCCGAGGTATTTGAAAACGCCGGCGCACTCGACAAACTCGAAGCCTTCGCATCTAAAAACGGCGCACGTTTTTACGGTTTGCCGGAAAACAACCGTACCATTACCTTGGTAAAACAAGCGCAGACTGTTCCTGCAAATGTGCCTTACGGTGATGAAGCATTGGTGCCGATGCGGGCAGGCCAAACCGTGGCTTGGTCGGTGCAATATTAATAGATATGTAAACAAAAATGCCGTCTGAAAATTTTCAGACGGCATTTTTTTCTACCAAACAATCAACCGCGTTTCGGGTCATCCGGACGCAATTGCGCGGCCAAGCGGTCGAGGATGCCGTTGACGAATTTGTGGCCGTCGGTGCCGCCGAAGGTTTTGGTCACTTCAATCGCTTCGTTGATGATGACCGGATACGGTGTTTCCGGCATGGCGGATAATTCGTGGCAGGCCATCAGCAATACGGCGCGTTCGATCGGGCTTAAGTCCTTCTCGTCGCGGTCGAGCAGCGGGCGGATGAGTTCCATGTATCCGGCGGCGTTGGTTTTGGTGCCGAAGAATAATTTGGTAAACAATTCTTGGTCTGCTTTTTCAAACTCGGGCAGGTCTTGAATGTTTTTGGCCACTTCCGGGGCGGCGGTGTTGTTGATGTTGGATTGGTACAGCGCTTGTACCGCAAGCTCGCGGGCGCGGCGGCGTGGTGTTTTCATGGGAGGTCCTTATAAAAGGTTTCAGACGGCCTTATCCGTGACAGGCCGTCTGAAACAAAGCGTCAGATTATTCTTCGTCTTCTTCTGCGTCGAATTGGTTTTCGAGCAAACGGTTCACCAAGTTGGCCATTTCCACGGCGACTTTGGCGGCATCGGAGGCTTTTTCTTCAATGCGGGCAACGGCTTGTTCGTCGTTTTCCGTGGTGAGGATGGCGTTGGCAATCGGGATGTTGTAATCCAAGCCGACGCGGGTCACGCCGGAACCGGATTCGTTCGACACCAATTCAAAATGGTAGGTTTCGCCGCGAATTACCACACCGATGGCAATCAGAGCATCGAATTGCTCGGATGAAGCAAGGTTCATCAAGGCAACCGGTACTTCCAGCGCACCGGGTACGGTGGCGATAGTGATGTTGTCGTCGGCCACGCCCAATTCTTGCAGCGTGCGGCAGCAGACTTTCAGCATTTCGCCGCCGATTTCGTTGGTGAAACGCGCTTGCACGATACCGATGCGCAGTTGTTTGCCGTCTAAAACGGGTTCGATGATGTTCATGTTTAATCCTTTAAAAGTGGTTTCAGACGGCATGATGGTGAGGCCGTCTGAACAATTAGTCTTTGGGCTGCCAATCGGCAACGGCTTGAAATTCGCCGTCTTCGTTCAATTCCCATGCGCTGCCTTGCGGCCGGGCGAGCAGGGGAGCGATGTCGGGGTTGTTTTTGGTGATGTCCGACATGCTGCACACGGTGAAATTATCCGGATTGTCGGCGTATTCGTCGCTTTCCTCGCCGGTGAAGAAACGCCAGCCGCTGTCGTTTTCAAAAACCGGTTGTTCACGGTATAAAAAGCCCACGGCTCGACCTTCTTCGGTCACGGTTTTGGTGGCGATGCAGCGCTCGAGCGCGGTTTGCAGGGCTTGGGCAAAAATATTCATAAGGCTCGGCTTCTCAATGATATGGAGGGGATTTTACACGATTCGGCTGTTTTTCGCACTTGCTATCGCCCATGAAATGCGGGGATTAATGTTACAATAGGCGGTTTGAAAACCAATCAGCCTTAAAGTGTTTGCATATTTTTAGCAGAGTATGGAAACCCGTTCGGGCTGCGCATAAAGGAAACCGATGAAATCCGATGTATTGAAGCAGCAGGCGCACCAAAGAATCCAGCAGCATCTGGGTTATGCGTTCAGCCGTATCGAATTATTGCAGCAAGCCTTGACCCACCGCAGTTTCAGCGCGAAACACAATGAGCGGTTGGAGTTTGTCGGCGATGCGATTTTGAATTACACCATCGCCAAAATGTTGTTTGATGCCTTCCCGAAATTGACTGAAGGAGAGTTGTCGCGCTTGCGTGCCAACTTGGTGAACGAAGGCGTGTTGGCCGAAATCGCCTTGGAAATGAATGTCGGTGACGGCTTGTACTTGGGCATAGGCGAGCTCAAAAGCGGCGGTTTCAGACGGCCTTCCATCTTGGCCGATGCCATGGAAGCCATGTTCGCCGCCGTAAGCTTTGATGCCGATTTTGCCACGGCGGAAAAAGTTGTGTGCCATTTGTTTGCCAGCCGCGTGAAATCGGTCGATTTCAAAAATCAGGGCAAAGACAACAAAACCACGCTGCAAGAAGCCCTGCAAGCCCGCCGCTTAGCCTTGCCGAAATACCGCATCGAAGAGCAAATCGGCACGGCCAACGACAGCCAATTTGTGATTTCCTGCGATTTAGGCGAACTCGGTTTCATCTGCAAAGCCCAAGGTGCCAGCCGTAAGGCCGCCGAACAGGAAGCTGCCGCCGATGCCTTGAAATGGCTGGAACAAAAATTCCCGATGAAGCGTAAAAAATAAGGGCGGAGCCGTATGAAATTTCTGATGATGACGGGCATATTGGTGATTGTAGCCATGGCTGCATATACCGCTTATTTGTGGCTGAAAGTGTACCGCCAAAAGCAACGGGCCGGACAAGCCCGAGACGATCGCCGCCGCAAACTCGCACAAAGCATAGATTTGATTGCCATGGCGATGGCGCAAGGACAGTGCAATTTATCCGAAGGCGTGTTGCGGCTGAAGCCCTTAATCGAATCTGCCGGATTTGATTTCGGTAAATATCCGGCCATGAACAAGCTGCATGATGTGGTGGCCGATATGCCGATTTTGGCCGAACGCCGACAACTCAAGCGCAACGAGCGCATGAAGTTGGACCTAATCCGCGAAAGCAGCGAAGCCGAGTTGGAGGCTGAAATTGTCGCCGAAGCCGTAAATATGCGCCAAGCTGTGCAAGCGTGGTTGCCACAGCAGGTAAATTAATGATTTAAAGCTGTTTTGTTTTCAGACGGCCTTTATTTCAAAACCAACCAATATTTTCAGACGGCCTGTTTTCATGATAGGCCGTCTGAAAACAAAAAAATCGAAAGAAAACATGGACATCGAAACCTTCTTAAACAACGAATCCCAGCGCAGCGAAGGCTACCGCTGCGGCTTCGTGGCCATTGTCGGCCGCCCGAATGTGGGTAAATCCACGTTGATGAACCACTTAATCGGTCAAAAAATCAGCATTACCAGTAAAAAAGCCCAAACCACACGCAACCGCGTAACCGGCATCTACACCGACGACACCGCGCAATTTGTGTTCGTTGATACCCCCGGTTTCCAAGTCAATCACCGCAATGCCTTAAATGACCGTTTGAACCAAAACGTAACCGAGGCCTTGAGCGGTGTCGATGCGGTGGTTTTTGCGGTGGAAGCCATGCGCTTTACCGATGCCGACCGCGTGGTGTTGAAACAACTGCCGAAACACACGCCTGTGTTGCTGGTAGTGAATAAAATCGATAAAGACAAGGCCAAAGATAAATATGCGCTGGAAGCCTTTGTCAACGAAGTGAAAGCCGAATTTGAATTTGCCGGGTACGAAGCCGTCAGCGCGAAGCACGGTTTGCGCATTGCCAATTTGTTAGAGCAGCTCAAACCCTACCTGCCCGAAAGCGTGCCCATGTATCCGGAAGACATGGTTACCGACAAATCCGGCCGCTTCTTGGCCATGGAAATCGTGCGCGAAAAATTGTTCCGCTATTTGGGCGAAGAATTGCCTTACGCCATGAATGTGGAAGTGGAGCAATTCGAGGAAGAAGAAAGCGGCCTTTTCCGTATCTACATCGCCGTTTTAGTGGATAAAGACAGTCAAAAAGCCATTCTCATCGGCAAAGGCGGCGAGCGACTCAAGAAAATTTCGACCGAAGCCCGTTTGGACATGGAAAAACTGTTTGATACCAAAGTATTCTTAAAGGTGTGGGTGAAAGTGAAATCAGGCTGGGCGGACGATATCCGCTTCTTGCGGGAATTGGGTTTGTAGGATTGATAGGCCGTCTGAAAATTTCAGTATGATTTTCAGACGGCCTTTGGAAAGTAAAAAAGGAAAAATAATTATGAATAATCAATAAGTTAATAAAAAAATTCGGGGGGGGGGGTAACGCTGCCGAACCATGATTCCGACAGCTTTTTATCCGACCGCCTCCAACAATTCAAATCCCTTTTCCCCGAAGTATTTTGCGAAAACCAAATCGACTGGCAAAAGCTCAAACTGATTTTCGGCGAAGACAATCTTTGTGCCGGAAGCGAACGCTACCAACTCAATTGGGCGGGTAAAACCGCCGCCTACCGTGCGCTGCAATCGCCCACATTCAATACCCTGATTCCGTGCCCAAAGCGAAAGCATGGATTTCGACGACACACAAAACGTGTTTATCGAAGCGGAAAATATGGAAGCCTTAAAAATCCTGCAAAAAGCCTATGCCGGCAGTGTGAAGATGATTTACATCGACCCGCCGTACAACACCGGCAGCGATTCGTTTATTTACCCCGACAAATTTTCCGAAACCCGCGAAGAATACGCCAAACGGGTTGGCGACAAAGACGAAGCGGGCTATCTCAAACGCGACGGCGTGTTTCAAGGCGCGTTCCGTAAAAACAGCAAAGAAAACGGCCATTATCACAGCAACTGGCTCAACATGATGCTGCCGCGCCTGCATTTGGCCAAAACCCTGTTGCGTGAAGACGGTGTGATTTTTATCTCGATTGATGATAATGAACAGGCGCAGTTGAAGCTGTTGTGCGATGAGGTGTTTGGGGCGGAGAATTTTGTGGCCGATGTTATTTGGCAGAAAAAGTATAGCCCGCAAAATGATGCTAAATGGTTCTCTACAATGCACGATTATATTTTATGCTTTGCAAAAAATAAGGATAATTGGAGACCAAATTTATTAGAACGTACCAAAGAACAAAATGCCAGATATTCTAATCCTGATAATGATCCTCGGGGAAATTGGAAGGCCAGTGATTTTTCGGTAAAAACTTATTCTGCAAATTATGATTTCCCCATTACTACTCCATCGGGAAGGATTGTTAATCCGCCGCCTAGTAGAAGCTGGAGAACATCAAGAGAAAATTTTGAAAAATTATTAGCGGATAATCGTGTTTGGTTTGGTAGTAACGGTAATAATGTTCCAGCGATTAAGAAGTTTTTACATGAAGTTAAACAAGGTATAACGCCTTCTACCATTTGGTTTAGAGAAGATGTTGGTGATAATCAAGAGGCTGCAAAAAATATTCGTGATTTGTTTGAAACTCCTCCTTTTGAGACACCTAAACCAGTTCGTTTATTGGATAGAATTTTGAAACTAAGTACAGATTTAGACAGTATTGTTTTAGACTTTTTTTCAGGCAGCGGCACAACCGCTCACGCTGTGATGCAACTGAATGCCGAAGACGGCGGTAACCGCCGCTATATCTGCGTGCAATTGCCCGAAGAAACCGATGAAAAATCTGAAGCACGCAAAGCAGGGTTTGCCAACATCGCCGAAATCGCCAAAGAACGCATCCGCCGTGCTGGGGCGCAGATTTCAGGCAGTCTGAAAGACGGGCAAACAGTAGATACGGGGTTTAAGGTATTCAAACTGGCGGAAAGCCATTTTAAACAATGGCGTAACCCCCTTAAGCTGGACGAAGCAGGGTTGACGGCTCAACTGGAAATGTTCCAAAACGTGGTGGCTGAAGAGGCTTCTGCCGGGCATATGGCTTATGAGCTGGCCTTGCGTTTGGGTTTCCGGCTCACTGATCCGATGATTTTTTCAGACGGCATGGTATGGCTGGATAATGTGGCCGGCACACGTAAAACGGCTTTGTTTTTAGAAACGTTCAGTGATGGCTTGCTGCTGCAATGTTTGGCGCAATCCCCGCAAAAAATCTTTGCGCTCGACCGCGTGTTCAACGGTGATGATGCATTGAAAACCAATGCGGCTTTGCAATGCGAAGATGCCGGCGTGGCGTTTGAAACTTTGTGAGGCCGTCTGAAAGAAGGGATTGAAGATGCAGTTGAAATTTGAAAAATTGCAATATCAGCAGGAAGCAGTATCGGCGGTAGCGGATTTGTTCCGAGGCGAACCGAACCATGCGGATGTGTTTGAATTGGATGCGGCCGGTGTGAATCCTGTGGCGGCCAACCGCTTGATGCTGCCGCATACGGAAATTGCAGCGAATTTAGCGGCAGTGCAAAAGCGTTTCAGACGGCCTGAAACCGAATTGGGGCAATATGGGTTGAATTTCTCAGTGGAAATGGAAACGGGTACGGGTAAAACCTATGTTTACCTGCGTACGGTGTTTGAGCTGAACAAACGCTACGGTTGGCGTAAATTTGTGATTGTGGTGCCGAGCGTGGCGATTCGCGAGGGCGTATTGCAGACTATTCGTGCTACGGCAGAGCATTTTGCCAATGAATTCGATAAGCCGGTGGTCAATGCGAATGTTTACGACAGTGTGTGTCTGAATGTATTGCGCAATTTCGCCTGCAACCAACACATTGAAATTCTGGTGATGAATATCGATGCATTTAAAAAAGAAGACAATGTGATCAATCGGGTAAACGAAAGTGGTGAGGCCCCGATTAAATTTATCCGCGATACTTGTCCGATTGTGTTGATTGATGAGCCGCAAAATATGGAAACGGACTTGGCCAAGCAGGCGGTTGATGTGCTGAATCCATTGTTTACATTGCGTTATTCGGCGACTCATAAGCAGCCGTATCATAAGGTTTACAGCCTGAATCCGATCGATGCTTACAATCAAAAGCTGGTAAAGCAGATTGAAGTGATGCCGGTGTTGGCGAAAAATGATGTGAACGGCGCTTATGTGGTGCTTAAGGAATTTGTCAGCGGCAAGAAAAAACTGACGGCGAAGGTGGAAATCCATTATCAGGATAGGAAGGAAACCAAAAAGAAAACGGTGTCGGTATCGGCGGATGATGATTTGTTTGATAAATCAAATGGTAATGAAAGCTACCGGCATGGTTTTATCGTCAACGGCTTGGATGCGGAAAACGGCATTTTGTCGCTGTCCGATGGCACGGTTATTACGCAAGGGGAAGACGATGATTTGTTGCGTGATGAGGTGATGAAAAATCAAATCGCCGAAACGGTCAAAGAGCATTTGAAAAAAGAAGGCCGTCTGAAAAAACATGGGATTAAAGTTTTGTCGTTGTTTTTTATAGATAAAGTGGCAAATTACCGTCATGGCGGTAAGTTTGCAAAATGGTTCGAGGAAATTTATCGGCGTGAAACGGGGGAGTCTGCGGAGGGGGGTGCACGACGGTTATTTTTCGCAAGATAAAGACACTAAAGGTAATACGAAAGCTGACGAAGATACTTATAATCTGATTATGAAAGACAAAGAGAAATTATTGTCTTTCGATAACCGGTTGCGTTTTATCTTCTCTCATTCCGAATTGAAAGAGGGCTGGGATAATCCGAATGTGTTCCAAATCTGCACGCTTAACGAAACCCGTTCGCCGATTAAGAAACGCCAGGAAATCGGCCGTGGTTTGCGTTTGGCGGTTAATCAGAAGGGAGAGCGTGTGCGCGATGAAGGTGTGAATATTTTAACGGTCATACCGAATGAAAGTTATGAAAGTTTTGCGGCCAATCTGCAGAAAGAATATGAAGACGAATGCGGCATTAAATTCAGCAACGGCGGGTTGAAAAAGGCAGAGGATAAAAGGCGGCAAACCTACCGTAAGGGCTTCACGCTTGATCCAGTATTTGCGGAAATCTGGCAGAAATTACAGCAGCGTACCCGCTATCGGGTACAGTTTGACCGCGCGGCCTTGATTCAGACGGCTTCAAAGCTGTTGGCTGCGATGCCGACGGTGCGGAAACCGCAAATTAGCGTACAGAAAGCGATGATTCACCAATCGCAAACCGACGGTATCTGGGGTGAACAGACAAACGGTCATAACGTGCAGACCGATATGGATTGGGCCGTGCCGGATGTATTGTATGAATTGGAAAAGAAAACCCGTCTGACACGGGCGACTTTGTTTGAAATTATACGGGAGTCGGGACGTATCGGTGAAATCGGCAATAATCCGCAACGGTTTATTGATTTGGCAGCGGAAAAAATCTTGTTGGCGTTAAATGGTTTGATGATAGAAGGCATTGAGTATTTCAAGCTGGAAGAAATCGGCTACATGCAAAGCTTGGCCGATTGGCAAAAGCTGGAGCAGGAGGGAATTGAGTTTTTCTTGAATCCGTTTACGTTTGAAGTAGGGAAAGAGGAGGGTAAACAGCAAAAAACGATTGTGTCCGACTTCATTCCGCTTGATTCCGCTACGGAAAAGGAATTTGCCGCCGCCTGTGAGCGTCATGAAAATGTGCGTTTGTATTTCAAACTGCCGCATTGGTTTAAGATTCCGACGCCAATCGGCGCATATAATCCCGATTGGGCGCTGGTGCTGGAAAATCAGGAGAAAGTGTATTTTGTCGCTGAAACCAAAAATACCGGAAAAGGCATACAAGAGGGCGTAGATTTTGATAAATTGGGGGCTCCGGAACGGCAGAAAATCGCCTGTGCGGCAAAGCACTTTATGGTGTTTGATGGCGTACATTATCGGGTGGTGCAAAAGCTGGAAGAATTGGCGTAACTAATAAAATGCCGTCTGAAAACGATATGATGGTTTCAGACGGCATTTTATTATGATTCGTTACAATAATTCCGCCAAGCGCTTCACAATCGCTTCCGCGGCCTGCTGTTTGCTGGTTTCGGGGAAAGAAGTTTCCTGTTCGGCATCGATAATAGTAATTTGGTTGGTCGGTTTGCCCATGGCAATGGAAACCTGATTGGCGACCAGCATCGGGATATTTTTGCGCAGACGTTTAGCACGACCATATTCTAAAACGTTTTCGCTCTCCGCGGCAAAGCCTACGCAGAAAGGCGGATTGGGCAGGGCAGCGACCGAAGCGAGAATATCAGGGTTTTCGGTTAGTTCGATAACCGGTGCTTTGCCGCCGCCGTCTTTTTTCAATTTCTGCCCGCTGCTGTTTCTGACTTTATAGTCGGCAACGGCAGCAACGGAAATAAAGGCATCTTGCTGTTGAATCTGCTGATGAACCGCCTGATACATGGCTTCCGCGCTGATTGCTTGTTCGCTGGTGTGTAAACCGGCCGGAATGGCCGTCTGAATTTGGCCGTAAACCAAGCTGACTTCTGCACCGGCAGCCCGGCAGGCACGTGCCAAAGCCATACCCATTTGTCCGCTGGAAATATTGGTAATGCCACGTACGGGGTCAATCGCTTCGAAAGTCGCGCCCGCAGTGAGCAAGATTTTTTTACCTTTTAAGGATTTAGCCGTCCAAACATCCGGCAATAAATCAGCCAGTTCTGCCGCCTCCGGCATACGGCCGACGCCAACTTCGCCGCAAGCTTGTTCGCCGCTATTGGGTTGGAATACGGTAATGCCGTCTGAAATCAGTTGGCGGATATTGCGCTGATTGGCAGGGTTAAACCACATTTCCACATTCATCGCCGGTGCGACTACCAAAGGGCATTTGCGTGCAGCAGCCAGATTGGTCAATAAATTATCGGCAATTCCGTTGGCGATTTTAGCTAAAGTATTGGCGGTCGCAGGTGCAATCAGAAATACATCCGCTTCGCGCGTTAAATTAATATGCACCATGCCGTTGCCTCCCGATTCGCTATCATGGGTATCGGTTAGTACAGGATTGCCGCTTAAAGCCTGAAAAGTGAGTGGCGAAATAAATTCTGCTGCCGCACGGCTCATGGCCACGGTCACATCATAGCCTTGTTTTTTCAAAAGGCGCACCAATTCGCAAGATTTGTAAGCCGCAATGCCACCGCTGATGCCCAATAGAATATGTTTGCTCATGTCAATAACGTGTATCTAAATTAAAAAGAGTCGGAATATTGCTACTATATCATGAAGTGAAGTATATAGATTGAGGCCGTCTGAAAGTAAAGCTTTCAGACGGCCTTTTTTTATTTCAAAGAAGATTTGAATCACGCATGGCAAAGAACAGTGATATTTTTATGTTCAGTCATTTATTGATAAATATAGTTAATTAAAATAAAAACTACTCATTAATGCGGCCATAAAATTGCCTATTTCAGGCAGCACTTTTCGTAGATGCTTTTTAATGTTCGCCCATGCTTTTTCAATCGGATTAAGCTCTGGCGAATAAGATGCAAGAGCTAAGATTTTATGCCCCTCTTTTTCTGAAATCTCTGCTAAAACAGGCATCCGATGAAAGCGAGCATTATCCATCACAATAACAGATTGTTCAGTTAATTCAGGCAGCAATACGCCTTCAAACCATGCTTCAAATAAACGACTATCCATCGTGCCTGAATAAATCATGGGTGCAATTAGATTACTTTGGTCTTTGATTTGAGCTGCAACCAGTGATGTGCGCTGGTATCGTTTACCACTGATTTGCGCTTTAACTGGAAGCCCTTTTGGTGAATAGGCATAAGGACGGTAGTAAAAAGTATCAAATCCTGTTTTATCAAGGAAAACAACTTGATAATCAGCATATTGATTTAATGCTTGTTGATAAGCGGCTACCTGTTCTGGTTTTTGTTCTTTGTAGCTCGTGGTCTTTTTTTACGCGTCATACCCAATACTTTGAACAAATAACAAATATTAGCCGGCGTACACCCAAAATGAGCTGCAATTTCATGCTGGTATGCATCAGGGTGTTCTTTAACATATTTTATGAGCAGGTTTTTATTGACTTTGGTTGCATTGCCACCTTTGACTTGATGTTCAAATGAACCAGTTTGCTCATAGCGTTTTCTCCAACTTCGAAATGTTTTTGGGTCAATTTGGTATGCTTTGCAAACTTCGCTAGCATTTTTGCATGCCTGATAGTATTGGTATGCTTTTTCTCGTAGTTCTATTGAGTATGACATTTTGGACTCTAAATATTCAGTGTTGATTTAGGAATTCTTATTTTAATATACTATAAAAGCCGTCTGAAAATCAATTTTTCAGACGGCTTTTTATAATGAATGATTTAGTTGGTTTCTGCCAACAATGCTTCGCGGCTTTCCAATACTTGGTCGATTAAGCCGTATTCTTTGGCTTCATTGGCAGACATGTAATTGTCGCGGTCGGTATCACGTTGCAAATCAGCCAAATCGCGGTCGCAATGTTTGGCCAACAGGCGGTTGAGTTTTTCTTTAATCTTAATCAGCTCTTTGGCATGAATTTCAATGTCGGAAGCTTGACCGGATAAACCGCCATGAATCAACGGTTGGTGAATCATGATGCGGCTGTTGGGCAGGGCAAAGCGTTTGCCTTTTTCACCGGCAGAAAGTAAAAATGCTCCCATGCTGGCAGCCTGACCCAAACACAGGGTTGATACGTTAGGCTTGATAAAATTCATGGTGTCGTAAATAGACATGCCCGCAGTTACCGAGCCGCCCGGGGAGTTGATGTAGAAATAAATATCCTTGTCCGGATTTTCGCTTTCTAAAAACAGCAATTGCGCCACTACCAGATTGGCGGATTCGTCGGTTACGGGGCCAACCAAAAACACAATGCGTTCTTTCAGCAGGCGGGAATAAATATCGAAAGCGCGTTCGCCACGGCCGCTTTGTTCGATAACGGTGGGAACGAGATAGTTTTGAATGTCTGGAGTCATGCAGGCTTTTCCTGTGAGTTAGTGATGCGGAAATCAGTAAATCATCTTTTCCGTATATGGTGCCAAATGGCCGGCATTTCAACTTAAATGCACTCAATGAACAAAAAGCACCAAAGCGCGCTCGCTGCTTCAGTGCTTTAATGATGTCATGTTTCAGACGGCAGATTAGGCTTGTGCGCCCATTACTTCGTCAAATGACAAAGTTTTTTCAGTGACTTTGGCTTTGCCCAGCACAAAGTCAACCACGTTGCTTTCAACGGCCAAAGAAGTCGGGCCTTGCAAGCGGCTTTCGTCGCCGTAGTACCAATCGATCACTTCTTTCGGATCTTCGTAGCTTTCAGCAAAGTTGGCCACAACAGCTTTGATTTGCTCTTCAGTCGGTTCCAGTTTGTTTTCTTCAACCAATTTAGCCAAAATCAAGCCTAAAGATACGCGGCGTTCGGCTTGTTCTTTGAACATATCGATTGGCAAATCCAAGTTGGCAGCATCAGCCATGCCTTGATTCACGAAGTTTTGTTTCATTTCATTGGCCAAGCGGCTAGCTTCTTCATTCACCAAAGCGTTAGGTACTTGCAATTCAGACGCTTTCAATAAAGCTTCCATCACGGAATCTTTGGTCTGGTTTTGGATGCGGCGTTCTACTTCGCGGCCAACGTTTTTCTTCACTTCTTCACGCATTTTAGCGACATCACCATCTTCAATGCCCAAAGCTTTAGCGAAATCAGCGTCCACTTCCGGCAAAGTCGGCTCGGAAACATTGTTTAAAGTGATGGTGAACACGGCGGTTTTACCGGCTACTTCTTGGCCATGGTATTCTTCAGGGAAATTTACTTCAACGTCTTTGCTTTCACCGGCTTTCATGCCCACAATGCCTGCTTCGAATTCAGGCAGCATTTGGCCTGAACCCAATACGAATGCGTAGTTTTCAGAAGAGCCGCCTTCAAACGATTCGCCGTCGATTTTGCCTTCAAAGTCGATGATTACGCGGTCGTCGTTTTTCGCTTCGCGCTCAACGTGGTTGTAGCGGGTGCGTTGTTTGCGCAGGATTTCAACAGTTTGGTCTACTTCGGCATCGCCAACGTTGGCGGTTACTTTTTCAACTTCTTGTGCTGACAAGTCGCCAACGATAACTTCAGGGAATACTTCAAAAACCGCTGCGATTTTGAAGTATTCTTGTTCGTCTTGTTCTTCCACGCCTTCAAAACGCGGGAAGCCTGCTACTTTCAGGTTTTCGCTTACGGCGATGTCGTAGAATGCACGTTGAACCAATTCGTTCATTACATCGTTTTGGGCGCTTGCGCCGTACATTTGCGCAACCATTTTCAAGGGAGCTTTACCCGGACGGAAGCCGTCGATTTTTACGCGGCGTTGGGTTTGTTTCAAACGTTTGTCGGTTTCTGCGTTGATTTCAGCCCAAGGCAGAGACACAATTACTTTGCGTTCCAAGTTTTCTAAAGTTTCTACAGTTACGCTCATCGTAAGCCCTTAAATATCTTGTTGATTAATGGATGGGAACCTGTTTGCGTGATTTGCCTTCAAAGGCGGCAAAACGACAATCGGCAGCCTCTGGCGGCCATTGGTTGCAAAAGGGATAAAATTCAGCCGACTAGTATATCACAATGTTTGAATAATAGGCGATAAGGCCGTCTGAAAATTGGTCGGTTCAGGCAGCCTGTGGTGTGGATCGGTAAGGATGGGACAAAATATAGTGAATCCCTTTTAAAATATACGGCGTTGGTTCGCCTAGCCGTATTATCCATATTGTCTTAGGCCCGCCGCCTTGTCCTGTTTTAAAGTGAATCCACTATAAACTGTGATTCAGATCAATACGGTAATTCATTCTTGTTTATATCTAAAAAAGGCCGTCTGAAAATGAATTTTCAGACGGCCTTTGCAATGCTTTAAATCAAAGCTGGTCTTTTTGCGCCAAAATGCGACGGCTGCCGCTGATGTCGGCAGGGGTTACCACACCTGCGTTTTCCAATGCTTCCATCAAATTGGCCGCGCGGTTGTAACCGATGCGCAATTGGCGTTGCAGTGCGGAAATCGAGGTTTTTTTGCTGTCTAATACAAATGCAACGGCTTGATCGAACAATTCGTCGCTGTCGGCATTTGGGTTGATGATGTTGGTGGTTTCCAATGCCGCTTCGCCGCTGAGCAAGCCTTCGATGTAGCGGGTCGGAGCTTGTTCTTTGACATGGGCAACGACTTTATGCACTTCGTCATCAGATACAAACGCACCTTGCACGCGTGTCGGCTCGGCGCTGCCCGGTTGGAGGAATAGTGAATCGCCGTATTTCAGCAATTCGTCCGCACCCATTTGATCGAGAATAGTCCGGCTGTCGATTTTGCTTTGCACGGTAAAGGCCATGCGCGTCGGGATATTGGCTTTAATCAAGCCGGTTACCACATCGACGCTTGGGCGTTGGGTAGCGACAATCATGTGAATGCCCGCGGCACGCGCTTTTTGCGCCAAGCGGGCGATTTGCTGCTCGACGGCTTTGCGTTCGGTCATCATCAAATCGGCCAATTCGTCAATCACTAATACAATCAGCGGCAGTTTTTCCAATGGTTCCGGGTCATCAGGATTGAGACTGAAGGGGTTCGGCAGCGGCTTGCCTGCTGCTTGGGCATCTTCGACTTTTTTATTGAAGCCGTCTAAATTGCGAACGCCGGCATGGGAAAGCAGGCGGTAGCGTTTTTCCATCTCAGCCACACACCAATTCAGCGCCTGACCGGCTTCACGCATATCGGTGACAACAGGGCAGAGCAGGTGCGGAATGCCGTCGTAAATGCTCAATTCCAGCATTTTCGGATCAATCATGATGAAGCGAACTTCATCCGGTGTGGCTTTATACAGTATGGACATGATCATGCCGTTGACGCCGACGGATTTGCCCGAACCGGTCATGCCTGCTACCAATAAATGCGGCATTTTGGCCAGGTCGCCGACCACAGGGTTGCCGGAAATGTCTTTACCCAAGGCGACGGTCAGCTTGGATTGGGCTTCGTTAAATACTTCCGAAGATAAAATTTCGCTCAACATTACGTCTTGGCGGTATTCATTCGGCAATTCAATGCCCATGGTGTTTTTGCCGGCAATAGTCTCCACCACACGAACAGCCTGCATCGACATCGAACGCGCCAAATCTTTGGATAAGGCGACAATCTGGCTGCCTTTCACGCCTTGTGCCGGTTCGATTTCAAAACGGGTAATCACAGGACCTGCGGTAGCCGACACCACTTGCACGCCAATGCCGAATTCAGCAAGCTTGGATTCGATACGTTCGGCAGTTTGCTGCAAAACATCGGGATCAACGGCCACCGGTTCGCCTTCGGGCATACGCAATAAATTCATGCCGGGTTTGTGGTATTCGCCTACGGCCTGCGGTTCTTTATGGTCGTCAAACAAAGAAGTCTGAATTTTAGGCGGTGGCGCTACGGATACGGTGACGGTTTTGCGGTTGCTGCTGCTGCCTTCGATTTTCTGCATAGGTTCGGCGGTGATGGTTTTGGCTTCTTTCAGCAGGCGGCGGGCCGGTTTGGTATCGCGTAAATCGGTGGTATCGTCGGCTTTTTGCTGTTTTTTATCGGCGATTTTCTGTTTAAGGTTTTGCAGGTTTTTCTCTGCGTTGTGACCGGTTTTGGCCAATACTTCCAGCCACGAAACTTGCGCCAGCAACGAAATCGCCAGCAGCAACACAACAAACATAATCAATAAGCTGCCGGATTTGCCCAGCAGCCAACCCAATCCGGAACCGGCAAACGCGCCGATTAAACCTCCGGCACCCACGGGCAGCGAGCCGTTTAATGCGGCATCGAATGCGAAGTGTTCCAAAATCGGGCTGCACGCCAGCAGCAAAAACAAGGCCAAAGCCGCCACACCGTGATTGTAAGGCTTATGGTTTTCCTGTTTTTGCAGCGGACGGAAATTTTTATAAAGGAACATGCCTGAGGCGATAATCCACCACCAAAACGACAGGCCGAATAGGTAATAGCCGATGTCCGAGACATACGCGCCGAACAAGCCGCCGAAGTTTTGTACTTTGCCGGTGCTGGCAACGCTGCGCGACCATGCCGGATCGTTCATGTCGAAGCTCAATAAAGAAATCGCCAGATAAATCGTCATCACCAAACCGAAAAGCCACATGGTGTCGTTGATGAGATTGACCACATGTTCGGGGCGGGCTTTTTTTTCTTCGTCTTTTTGTAAGGCTTTGGCTGCTTTCAGGCTTTCTGACAGCTTATTGGGCTTGGTAGCAGGCTGCGGTTTGGCTTTGACTTTGGGTTTTGGGGGTGTTTTAGTAGATTTGGTGACCATAGAATTCTGTTGCAGAGGCCGTCTGAAACGGCATCTAAAAAGTAATGTGCGTAATGTCGGATTATACAATAAACCTCTGCCGTGATATACACAAAGGCCGTCTGAAATCTTTCAGACGGCCTATTCAATGATTGGCTTAAATCAGGTTGCTGATAAAAATCAGCAGAATGACCAGCGGCACTAAATATTTGACATAGTTAAACCAAATATTGACCGTGATACGGTTGCCTTGGTAGTGCAATTCGTCTTTTGCTTCGTCTTTCATCACAAAGCCGACAAACAGTGCCGAGCCCAAAGCCGTAAGCATAAACAGGATATTACCGCTGATAAAATCGAAGGCATCAAAAATATTGCGGCCAAAAATCGAAATGTCTCGCCAAGGCCCATAAGCCAGAATCGACGGAATATTGCCCAATAAATAAATGCCGCCCAACACAATGGTAATCGCAGCAGCACGGCGGATTTTAGTTTTTTCCTGCAAGGCAGTAATCAATACTTCGTAAATAGTCAGAGAAGTGGTCAGCGCGGCAATCAGCAGCAGCAAGAAGAAAATTACCGCAAACACAGAACCTGCCCACATATTGGAAAACACAATCGGCAGGCTTTGGAATACTAGAGTCGGGCCGGAATTCGGTGCCACGCCGAAGCTGAAGAGTGAAGGGAAAATCATAAAGCCTGCCAATACCGCAATCAAGGTATTGGTGATGGAGGTGATTACGGCAGTCTGAACCAGATTTTCGTTTTTATCTAAATAGCTCGACAAGGTAATCATCACGCCAAAGCCCAAGCTTAAGGCAAAGAATACTTGCCCCAGAACAAAGACAAACAATTGAGCGGTGATTTTGCTGAAATCGGGTTTCAGATAAAAAGTGATGCCTTCCATTGCGCCGGGTAGGGTGATGTTGCGCACCACCATAGCAATCAAGAATAAAAACAATAATGGCATTAAGTATTTAGCTGCTTTTTCAATACCGCCAATCACGCCTTTAACCAAAATAAAATAGTTTGCCAACACAAACAGCAGGGTATAAAACGCGATGGCCCATGGGCTATTTTCAATATGTTCGCTAAAAAACGCTTTGGTCATTTCGCCGTGAATCGGTTGAGAAATATCCAAGCCACCACCGATTAAGTTTACGATATAGCTGATGACCCAGCCGCCGAGCACCATATAATAGGCCATGATGCCGAATGCGCCGAGTAAGCCCATCCAGCCGACGAGTTTCCAGATTTTGGGCACGGGTTTGCCGTTGAGTTCGCCGCCAAAGGCATCCAGGGCATTGACCCGTTTGCGCCGACCGATCACGTTTTCTACCAAAATCATCGGAATGCCGATCACAATCATGGCAATACAAAATAAAAACACATAAGCGCCGCCGCCGTTTTCACCGACCAAATAGGGGAAACGCCAAGTAGCGCCGAAGCCGACCGTCGCACCGGCAACAGTCAGGATATAGGTCAATCGATTTGACCAGGTTTGACGAGGTTGAACAGAATTCATATTAATATCTATGATAAGCAAAACCAAAGGGTGACATTATACGCCTGATGAAGTATGTAATTTATCTGAATATCAAAAAGGTTGATAGTGAATACTGCTGGAAAAAAATAATTTTTATAGTGAAAAATGGTAATAATGCAGGCTGTCTGAAAATAAAACAGGTGAAAAGACCGGTTTAAGGTTTATGTGAAGTGTTGGGGCGATGATGGGTTTGAGCAGAAATGCTGTTGTTGCGAATCAGTCGGCAGAAGACAAATATGCCGGTTTGAAACAGCATATCCTCACTGTTTACCGGCAACACAAAGGACGGTACGGTTACCGTAGGATAACGGCGACCATCCGTCATACAGGAATATCGGCCAATCACAAGAAAATCAGCCGCCTGATGGCGCCGATGGGTCTGAAGGCAGTGATACGGCGGCGTAAATTCTGATCGTTTAAAGTTTAAAGGAGAAGCAGGCAAAACGGCACCCAATATCCTGCAACGCAATTTCAAATCGGACAAACCCAATGAGAAATGGGTAACGGACGTTATCGGGAGAGGCTGTATCTGTCACCGGTGATGGATTTGTTTAACGGGAAAATCATCGGCTACTGCGTCCAAACCCGCCCGACTTTCGATTTGGCCGGCAAGATGCTGAAAGGGGCATTGGAGAAACTAAGGCCGTCTGACAGGCCGATACTGCATTCGGATCAGGCTTGGCAGTATCAGATGGGTTTTTATCAAAAGCAGTTGAAAGACACGGGACCGGTGCAGAGTATGTCCCGCAAAGAAAACTGTTTGGACAATGCGGCGATGGAAAGTTTCTTTGGAACGTTGAAGTCGGAATGTTTCTATCCCTGCAAATATGCTTCCATTGCCGAATTGGAAACAGCCTTGCATGAGTACATTCATTATTACAACCACGACAGGATTAAGCTCGAATTAAAAGGGCTGAGTCCTGTACAGTACAGAATTCAGCCCTTGAAAACCGCTTGATTAAACTGCCTAACTTTTTAGGGTCAGTTCAATAGGCAGTTTTTTTAATATTCATCCAGAATCAATATCGGATTAGCGGTCGTTAGCCCAATCGTCCAATTCTTTTTCAACTTGTTCTTTGGTGTAGCCGTAACGCTCTTGAATGCGTCCCGCCAATTGATCGCGTTTGCCTTCTACGACTGCCCAATCATCATCGGTCAGCTCGCCCCATTTCACCTTGGCTTTACCTTTTAATTGTTCCCACTTACCTTCTACTTGATCCCAGTTCATACCAGTTCCTTTCGTTATGTTTTAAGGGTACACGCTTTGCGTCTCGTGTGGAACCATCGTAACCAAACGAGCTTGGCTATGCAAGCGGGGAAATAACCTGTTTACAATTGAATGTTTTATCTTGTTGTTTTCTAGAAAAATATTCGAAACAAATGAAATAGTATTTACTTAAACAATTAAATTTTAAAGAAAACAGACAAAATCATGGTTTGGTAAAACTTGAATGACGATTTCGGTAATGGCGATTTCGATGACAGGCTAAAATCAGGTAGGTTGATAAAATGGGTTAATCAATAGTCTATTTTCAATTGATGATAAATTGAAGATAAAAAAAACCATCTATACTAAGGGGAAAAGTATAGATGGCTAAACACATTACGGGGAAAACGTCTTACTCACTTACTTACCTCTTTCGAAGCAAGTGTTACTCAGACAGGCGGATTATATAATAGTTCAGAGATATTTTTGTTAATTTTTGTTAATAATAAGGATTGGTAAATAATTGATTGATTTTATTGTATTTAAAAATTCAAAATGTGTAATTATTTTTTGCAAAACACCATTCAATAATCGATTTGAATAAATTTCCATTCACCGGCGGCTAAGTTTTGCGTGTCCCAATCGCCGAATTTATCGCGATGCAGGTGTACGACCCGGTTGCCGGCAGCCGCAACCATGCGTTTGACTTGGTGGTATTTGCCTTCGGTAATTGTCATGATAAGCGTGTTGGCATCTTCCAAATAAGCTTCGGCTGCGTAAACCGTTTCGTTATTATCATGCAGTAGAATGCCGTTTTTCAAAGTTTCGCACAGATTATCATCGGCAGCATGTTTGAGTGTGACGCGGTAAACTTTCGCTACTTTATGCTTGGGTGAAGTCACGCGGTGGTTGAACTGGCCATCGTTGGTCACCAGCAAAACGCCCGTGGTATCGGCATCCAACCGCCCAACCGCCTGCATATCGATATTGCGCATGTGGTCGGGAAACAGGCTGAATACGCTCGGGTATTGCTGCGGTTTGTGTGAAGTTTCGTAATCGGCAGGTTTGTTAAGCAGGATGTAGAAGCGGGGTATAGGTACGACCGCCACATCATCGCCGTCAATGCTGAGCGTGTTGACATCGGCAGGCTCGATGGTGCTTTTGGCGTTGTTCCAAATCTCGCCGTTGATGACGACGCAATCGTTGTCGATCAGCCATTGGCATTGCTTGCGGCTGCCTAAGCCTTGCGATTGAAGATATTTGAGAAGTTGCATACGGTGTGCGGGATACGGGATAAATGTTCAGACGGCCTATTGTACTGTAATTCAGGCCGTCTGAAAGGATACGGGCAACAAAAAAAATCGCCCCTTTAAAATAATTAAGGGGCGCAAAAGGAACACAAACCACTACCAAAACTGTTACGGGGCAAATTCTCCTAATTTATGTGTTGCCGGATAAAGTGCTTTCATCAAATCATGCGGTGAGAGCGATAAATCTTTGCTGCCTGTGGTCAGGCGGCCTTGTTGCGGGGTAAGTTCCAATAGACAGGCGGGGGCTGTTCGGCTGTGCCTGCCTCTGCTGCGTTCCAAACGACGCTGTAGGGCGTTGCTGGCACGCTGATATAAATTGTCTTTCTGCTTCATTTCGCGGGTACGGGCAACCCAGCTTAGCCGCGCTTGTGAAACTTCGTCTTCAATCAGCAGGATTCCGGTGTCAGACGGGTTTTCAGACGGCATACACGGTAATCCAACATAATATCTGCCATCCATAGTTACATACACAGAGTCATGTATTTCACAATTGCCGCAACCTTGCGTAGCCAGAAGTGATCGGATGGTGTGTTGGTGCAGTCTCAGAATGTCGAGAGAGACTTGCTTAAAAATACTTTCCGGCATGTGCTTCTCCTTTCTTTCTGTTGTGTTGCGTTGTGTGTGTCGATGAGTCGGATTATACGGATTTTTTGCTAACTTGCAAATGATAATTGTTATTATTTTGAAAAAAGTATTTAAATGTTTGATTTTTATTGAAATTAATTTTAGGTAAATTTTCAAAGCTTGAGTAATTCAGTCGGATAATATCAAAAATCGGCTTTTGCGGTATATTTTTAGTGGCCGTCTGAATCGATTTTCAGACGGCCTGAATGTTTTGATGAATTTAAACCCGACTAAACTTTTTCAAACTATACTTTCACGCATTGATTTAGTATGATTCGGGCAACGAAAAAAGGACAACCACATGAGCAAACGCCAGATTATATTCGATACCGAAACCACCGGTTTTCTCGATGACCCGACCAACCGCATGATCGAGTTTGCCGGTGTCGAGATGGTTAACCGCCAATTGACCGGCAATTATCTTCATCTTTATATTCATCCCGAACGCGATATTCCGGAAGATGCGGTTAAGGTGCATGGTTTGACACTGGAAGTGTTGGAAGAAAAAAACGCACCGGTTTTTGCGGCCGTGGGTAATCGGATCGCCGATTTTATTTGCGATGCCGAAATTATTGCCCATAATGCGCCGTTTGACGAAGGTTTCTTAAACCGTGAATTTTCTAAAATTGGTTTACCGACTGTACGCGAATTGGGTTGCCAAGTAACCGACACGTTGGCAATGGCGCGCGAAATGTTCCCCGGTCAGAAAAACAGCTTGGATGTGCTGTGTAACCGCTTTTCTGTCGACCGCAGCAAGCGTGTGTTGCACGGCGCATTGATCGACTGCGAATTATTGGCCGATGTCTATCTGGCCATGACCCGTCAGCAATTTGATTTGATGGGCGCAAACGAAGAAAGCGGCGATCGGCAAACGTCGGCCAACCCGGTGCAAACAACGCGTAACGGCCGTCTGAAAGTGGTGTGTGCCGATGAAAATGAATTGGCCGGGCACGAGCAATATTTAGATGCTTTAGGCGATGAATGCGTTTGGCGCAAACCTGCGGCGGAGCGGCAGGCATGAAACGCAATATCGCTTTGATTCCGGCCGCCGGTACCGGTGCGCGCTTTGGGGCGGGTAAGCCGAAGCAATATGTGGAAATCAACGGCAAAACCGTGTTGCAACACACCGTCGATATTTTCGAACAGCATCCGCAGATTGATTTTATTGCCGTTATCGTGTCGCCGGAAGACCATATTGTTCAGGTGGCATCAGATAAAGCAGGTATATTTAAGGTAGGCGGCGAAACGCGTGCCGAAACCGTGCGCAATGGCGTGGAAAGTTTATTAAAGCAAGGTTTGGCAGCGGAAACCGACAATATTTTAGTACACGATGCCGCGCGTTGCTGCCTGCCTGCCGAAGCCTTGGGCCGCTTGATTGAGGCGGCAGCCAATGCCGAACAAGGCGGGATTTTGGCGGTGCCGGTGGCGGATACCTTGAAACGTGCGGGCGAAGACAGCCAAATTACGGAAACAGTTTCCCGATCCGGATTATGGCAGGCGCAAACGCCGCAGCTTTTTCAGACGGCCTTATTACACCGGGCTTTGTCTGCCGACGATTTAAGCGGGGTGACCGACGAAGCATCAGCGGTGGAAATGCTGGGCGTGCGGCCTTTGCTGGTGTTGGGCGACACGCGCAATTTGAAACTGACGTTGCCGCAAGATGAATTTATCGTGCGCTTACTGCTTGCCAATTGAGTAATAAGGCCGTCCGAACAGTGCGAAAACGGAACCAAAGAAAAGATTGCGTTGATATTGTTTCAGACGGCCTAAAAATCAAAAAGACAAATCAATAATAGGAAACAAAAACATGAATATCCGTATCGGACAAGGTTATGATGTTCACCAACTGGTAGCAGGGCGCGATTTGATTCTCGGCGGCGTGAAAATTCCATTTGAAAAAGGCTTGCTCGGCCATTCCGATGCCGATGCTTTGTTGCACGCGATTACCGATGCGGTATTGGGAGCAGCGGCTTTGGGCGACATCGGTAAGCTGTTTCCCGATACGGCGGCTGAAAATAAAGACGCCGACAGCCGATTTTTGCTGCGTGAAGCTTATAAAGCGGTGCAGGCGCAAGGCTGGCAAGTGGTAAATGTGGACAGCACCATCATCGCCCAGCAGCCGAAACTTCGCCCGCACATCGATGCCATGCGCGCGAATATTGCCGAAGATTTGGGCATTGATATTGCGTGTGTCAACGTGAAGGGCAAAACCAACGAGAAATTAGGCTATCTCGGCCGCATGGAAGCGATTGAAGCACAGGCGGCGGTGCTGTTGGCGCATATCGGCAGCGAATAATCCGTTATGACGGTTTGCTGTCTCGATGTTACAATTAAAGCGAGCGGTTTGTAACAGACTCAAAATCCATCCAACATCATTTATATAAGGGAGCAATCATGGCGACACAAGACGAATTGAAGCGCATTGCAGCGGAAAAAGCGGTTGAATTTGTGCCGGAAAACGAATACATCGGCATCGGAACCGGCTCGACCATCAATCTCTTTATCGAAGCTTTGGGCAAAAGCGGTAAAAAAATCAAAGGCGCGGTATCGACTTCAAAAAAATCCAGCGAATTGTTGGCGCAATACGGTATTCCTGAATTGTCGCTTAATGATGCGCATCATTTGGCGGTGTATATTGATGGTGCCGACGAAGTGAACCACATGCTGCAAATGATTAAAGGCGGCGGCGCGGCGCATTTGAACGAAAAAATCGTCGCCAGCTCGGCGGAGAAATTTATCTGTATTGCTGATGAGAGCAAATACGTTTCGCGCTTGGGCAAATTCCCGTTGCCGGTGGAAGTGATTCCGAATGCCCGCTCATTGGTAGCGCGCAAACTCTTAGCCATGGGCGGCCAGCCTGAATTGCGTATCGGCGTAACCACGTTCCACGGCAACCAAATCGTTGACGTGCATGGCTTGAATATTGACCGTCCGGTAACGCTCGAAGACGAAATCAACCAAATCGTCGGTGTGGTGGAAAACGGTATTTTCGGCCGCAATGCTGCCGACGTATTAGTATTGGGTACGTCGGAAGGTGCCAAAGTGATTTATCCGGGTCAGGATTAAACACTCATTTTAAGGCCGTCTGAAAAAGTGCAAACATTTTCAGACGGCCTTCACAATAATGGAATAACAAGATGTTGAAATGGTTGGCCATTGCGGCCGCAGTGGCCGGTGGCTTAGGGTATAGCAGCGATAAAACCGACTGGTTGAAAGTCGGCGGCGAAGTTGCCGAGCGTGTCAAACAGGGCCGCAATTGGAAAAGCGTGCTGCCGGATTTATACGAATTGGCCGGCATTGAACAGGCAGGCAAACAAAAGCAAAGCCAACAGAAAAACTATACCGGACGCATCACGCGTATTTCCGATGGCGATACCGTCCACGTTACCGATGGCAACGGCCGCAAACACAAAATTCGCATGGCGCATATCGATGCGCCGGAAATGAACCAAGCCTACGGCATACGTTCGCGCGACCAATTGAAAGCGGCGGCCGATAATGCCAAGGTGAAAGTAAAAGTGTTCGAACTTGACCGCTATGGGCGCGAAGTGGCGCAGGTGTTTAAAGGCAATACCGATTTGAACCTGATGATGGTGCGCGAAGGCGCGGCGTGGCATTATGAATATTATGCCGGGAAGCAGCAAAACAAACTGGCATTTACCGAATACGCCGCCGCGCAAAAACAGGCCAAGCGTGATCGCAAAGGATTGTGGCAGGCAAAAAATCCGCAAGCGCCGTGGGATTTCCGCAAGCAGCAAAATCGCGAAAACAATCAAAGCACCAGCACCAAATGGTTTGGTTGGTAGTTTTCAGACGGCCTTTTTTCATTTGGCGGCAAATAGGCCGTCTGAACGCCGACGCTTGCGAAATCGGCAATAAATCGGTATGTTGGTCTTGATTCTTTTCTCACGATTCACCCGGATTCTAAGAAAGGCCGTCTGAATATGCCTACCTTATTAATCGTACGTCCCGAGGCACGGGCGCAACAAGACATTGCCGTATGCCGTCAATTGGGTTGGGAAGCGATGGCGTTCAGCCCCATCGAAATCGAACCCGATGAAACCGCTTTAACCGGATTGGCGGAAGTGTTCCGACAATGCGATGCCGTGTTTTGGGTCAGCCCGACCGCCATCGAAATCGCAGCGCCGCATGTTGATTTTTCAGACGGCATGAAAGTGCAGATTACTGTTGGCGAAGCCAGCCGTCGAACTCTGAACCGTTTTACCCGGCATAAAATTTTCAGCCCGGCCGACGGCAACGACAGCGAAGCCGTATTGCGGCTGCCGATTTGGCAAAACCTGCCGCAAAACGCCAAAATTCTGGTGGTGCGCGGTCATGGCGGGCGTGATTTTCTTATCGAAAATTTGCGTAAACAAGGCTTCGGTGTGGCGGTGGCCGAAGTGTATTTCAGACGGCCTAAAGAATTGAATTGGCAAGATTTCGACGATAAAAATGTGCAGGCGGCATACATCACTTCCACCGAAAGTGTGAAAGCCTTGTTCGAACAAGTACCGCCGGTATTGGCGCAACGCTTTAAAACCTTGTTATACTTGACCCATCATGAGCGCGTGGCTGATGCTTTACGGCAGGCCGGCGCACAAAACATCCAATTGGTCGCCGCACTCGATGCAGCGGCTTTATCCCATGTCTCAAACGGAGCCGATATGAGCCAAACCGAAGACAAATATCCCGGAATCAACAAAGACAACGACGAGCGTGTGATTGCGGTCAATACAGAAGGCAAAGCCATGCCGTCTGAAAAAGCCGAATCGGAAAACGCTCCGGCCGAACCGAAGCCGGCCGCACCGGCGGGGGCTGAACATCGAAATACAGGAAACACTATGTCAGACAATAAAAATATGCCGAAAAACGAGCCGTCTTTCCAAACCCCGGCGCCGGTGGTGATTCAGCAGTCATCCGGCAAAGGCTTGGCCGCAGGTGCTCTGGTGCTGGCCTTGTTGGGCTTGGGCGCGAGCGGTTTCTTGTTTGTCCAAGGCCAGAATGTGTTGAAAAATCAAGAATTGGCCTTTACCCAAAAAATCGACAAAGCCGCGTTGGGTGAGTCTGAAAACGCTTCTTTACTGAAAGAAAACATCAACCGTCAAACCACGATTCAAGCCGAAATCGAGCGTTTGGCCAATGCGCAAAAAGCCAACAGCGACCAAATCGGGCTGAACCAAAAAGCCTATCAGGAATTGGTGAAAGGCCGGGTCAATTGGTTGGTGGACGAAGCGGAAAGCATGCTGAATCTGGCTGCGCAGCAATTGATGCTGTCGGGTAATGTGCCGGGCGCGGTGGGCGTGTTGGAACATGTCAACAGCCGCTTGAACCGTTTCGACCAGCCTGAATTGTTGCCGATTAAACAAGCCATCAGCAGCGATTTGGCCGAATTGAAAAACCGACCTTATGTCGATGTTTCCAGCACCGCCTTGCGTATCGACCGCTTGGAAACGGCTGTGGCCGGTTTGCCGCTGGTGGTCGATGGCACGCTGAAACCGGGCGCGGTAGAACAGGTTCAAGAAAATCCGCAGCTTTCATGGTGGGAAAATGCGTGGGAAAAATCGATCGGCGCATTGAAAGGCTTGGTGGAAGTACGCAATTTGGAGAGCAACGATTCAATGTTGTTGTCGCCGGAACAGATTTATTTCGTGCGTGAAAACTTGCGTTTGCGCCTGTTGGATGCACGTACCGCTTTGCTGCAACACAACGGCGAAGTGTATCAAAGCGATTTGAACAATGCCGAAGCTACCGTGAAACAGTATTTTGATAACAAATCACCGGCCACCCAATCATGGTTGAAAGAATTGGCCGAGTTGAAAACCTTGGATGTCCGCATGACCGGCGGTGATGCATTGAAAAACAGCTTGGCCGCCGTGCGCGCTTACCAAGACGGCAGCCGCGCGCAAGCAGCAGTAGCTGCTGCTTCGGAAGCAGCCGAGCCGAAAGCTGCTTCCGAAGCCGTTGAAGCACAAGCATCCGCCCCGGCTTCTGCCGCCGCCATGCCTGAACCGCCTGCGTTGCCGTCTGAAAACAAAGCATCGCAGCCGCAAACACCGGCCGCACCTGCTGCCAAACCGGAAGCCGCCCAAGAAACACCGGCGCAAGCGAAAGGGGAACAGGTATGAAGAGCGTCATTTGGATTGTAATTTTATTTGCCGTAGCCGTGGGTTTGGCGTTGGCATCGGGTATTTACACCGGTAATGTGTATGTCGTGGTCGAGCAGACCATGTTGCGCATCAACCTGCATGCCTTTATCTTGGGACTGATTGCGGCGGCGGCGGTGTTGTATTTGCTGGTGAAATTCTTGGCCGGCGTGTTGAATGTGCCGAGCCGCTTGCAGCGTTTCGGCGTAGCGCGTAAAGGCAATCAAGCGGTGCATGCTTTAAACAGCGCGGGTTTGGCGTTTTTTGAAGGCCGCTTTGAGAAAGCGGAATTGGAAGCGGCTAAAGTGTTAACCAACAAGGAAGCGGGTGATAACCGCACTCTGGCTTTGATGTTGGGTGCGCACGCCGCCGACCAGATGGATAATTTGGATTTGCGCGACCGCTATTTGAAAGACATCGAATTACTGCCGAAAAAACAGCAATTGTCGCGCTATCTGCTGCTGGCGGAATCGGCATTGAGCCGCCGCGATTATCCGGCTGCCGAAGAAAACCTGAATGCCGCCGCGCAAATCAATCCGAACCTGACCCGCTTGGTGCGCTTGCAGTTGCGTTACGCTTTCGACCACGGCAATGCGTTGGAAGTGTTGAACAAAGCAGAAAAACTGGTGAAAGCCGGTGCGATTAACGATTATGAAGCCGAACAATACCAAACTTGGGCATACCGCCGCCTGTTGGCACTGGCTTCCGATCAAAACGGCTTGAAAGCCTGCTTGAAACGCATTCCGGATAATTTGAAAGCCGGTGAAATGTGTATCGAAATTGCGCAAAAATACGAGCGTTTGGGCTTGTATGAGCAAGCGGTAAAATGGGTCGGCCAATATTATCCGCAAACACAGCAAGTCGAATTGTTGGAACCGTTTGTCGAGAGTGTGCGCTATTTGAGCGACCGCGAACAGCAAAAAGTCATCGACATTGCCGATTCTTGGCTGAAAGCACGTCCGGACAATGCGCAATTGCTGATGTATTTGGGCCAATTGGCTTACGGCAAGAAGCTTTGGGGCAAGGCGCAAGGCTATTTGGAAGCCAGCTTGGCGATTAAACCGAGCTTGAGCGCGCATTTGGCTTTGGCGCGTGTGTTCGACGAAACCAATCAGTCTCAAAAAGCCGATGCCCAGCGCAAGCTGGTATTGGAAAGCGTGGTGGAAGAGGAAGAACCGGTCGCTTTGATTACCAAAGCGTAAGGGCATCAAATTGAAGGCCGTCTGAAACGTTTCAATACATGTGAAACCTGTTCAGACGGCCTTTTTATGTTTACAATACATTCATCATGCGCGGTAACACAATGCGCGTATTTCATTGATCCCGGCCGCCTTTTTCAGACGGCCTTATATTCAGAAAGCTGTCATGATTCCATTGCAAAACGATACTTTTCTCCGTGCTCTTTTGAAACAACCTGTTGAATACACGCCGATTTGGATGATGCGCCAAGCCGGACGCTATCTGCCGGAATACAAAGCCACGCGCGCACAGGCGGGCAGCTTTTTGGATTTGTGTAAAAATATCGAGTTGGCCACCGAAGTGACTATTCAGCCTTTGGAACGTTTTGATTTGGATGCGGCGATTTTGTTTTCCGACATTCTGACCGTGCCGGATGCCATGGGATTGGGGCTGTATTTTGCCGAAGGCGAAGGGCCGAAATTTGAGAAACCATTGCAGCACGAGGCCGACATCGCTAAATTGGAAGTGCCGGATATGGCCAAGTTGCAATATGTGTTTGACGCGGTCACTTCCATCCGTGCCGCCTTAAACGGCCGAGTGCCGTTAATCGGCTTCTCCGGCAGCCCGTTCACGCTGGCTTGCTATATGGTCGAAGGCGGCAGCAGCAAAGAATTCCGAACCATCAAAACCATGATGTATTCGCGCCCTGATTTGCTGCACAAAATTTTGGCAACCAATGCCCAAGCAGTAACGGCTTATCTGAATGCGCAAATCGATGCCGGTGCGCAAGCGGTGCAGATTTTTGATACTTGGGGCGGCGTATTGAGCGATGCCGCGTTTGAAGAGTTCAGCCTGCAATACATGCAGCAGATTGCGGCCGGTTTGAAACGCGAAAGCGAAGGCCGCCAAGTGCCGGTGATTGTATTCGCCAAAGGCGGCGGCTTGTGGTTGGAAAAAATGGCTGCCATCGGTGCCGATGCACTGGGCTTGGATTGGACTTGCAACATCGGTGAAGCACGCCGCCGCGTGGGTGACAAAGTGGCTTTGCAAGGCAACTTTGATCCGTTTGCTTTGTTCGGCACGCCGGAGAGCATCCGCACCGAAGTGGCGCGTATTCTCGGCGATTACGGCCGAGGCAGCGGCCATGTGTTCAACCTTGGTCACGGCATCAATCAACATGCCAATCCGGAACATGCTAAAATTTTGGTCGATACAGTGCATGAGTTATCGCGCCAATATCATAAGTAATTGAAAATTGGAAAAGGCCGTCTGAATTTCAGACGGCCTTTTTTAATCTTTGGCGTATAATCGCCTTATTCTGATTTTCCTGATTTTGGGCATGACTTTTTTAAAAGACATCACTTGGGCGGAAATTTTCGTCGTCATCCACACCGCCGCAGCCTTGGCCTGCATGCTGCGCGTGCTGTACAAACAAAAAAATATCGGCTCGACATTTGCTTGGCTGATTATATTGTTTCTGTTTCCCGTGTTTGGCACCATTGCCTATATTTTAATCGGAGAGCCGCGCTTGGGCACAGCACGCGCCAAACGCAGCGGCGAGATGAACCGCTTTTACGGTGAATTTGCCGATAAATACCTGCATGACATACATCTCGACATCAGCGGCCAAATGAAACCGCATCTTCACGGTATCAGCCAAGTGGCGGCGCACACTACGGGTTTGGGTGCGACGCAAAGCAATGCCATGACTTTGCTGCCCGCCACGGATACCATCATCGACACCATGATTGCCGATATTGAACAAGCGGAAACATCGGTGGTCATGGCGTTTTATATTATTGATGCGCAAGGGCGGATTGAAAAATTATTAGAATCGTTGATGAACGCAGCACAGCGTGGCGTTGATTGCGCGATTTTGGCCGACGGCGTGGGCAGCAGAGATTTTTTAAACAGCTATTGGGTCGGACGCTTGCGTCAGGCCGGCGTAGAAATCGAATGCGCGTTGCCGGTGGGCTTGTTCAAAACCTTGTTCACGCGCACCGATTTGCGCAACCACCGCAAAATTTTGGTGGTGGACAGCAAAATCGGTTACACCGGCAGCTTCAATTTGGTTGATCCCAGCTATTTCAAGCAAGATTCCGGCGTGGGTGAGTGGATTGATGTGATGATGCGCTGCACCGGGCCGATGGTGTTGGAAATGGCGGCGGTGTTTTTTGCCGATTTGGCGGTGGAAGACGATGAAAACCTGCAAGGCATTCAGCAATATTTGAAGCAGCATAAAGACCGTATTCCGCAAATGCTGCCTGAAAAAATGAAACAGGGTAATGTTATCGCGCAAGTGATACCGTCTGCACCCGAGCAGAGCAGCCATGTGATTTACGAAACCATTGTCAGCGCCATTTACGCCGCCACTTATCAAATCACCATTACGACACCGTATTTTGTGCCGGACGAACCGCTGCTGCTGGCTTTAACTTCCGCGGCGAAACGGGGTGTGGACGTGACATTGATTGTACCCGCCAAGATAGATTCGACCATGGTGCATTACGCTTCACGCGCTTATTATCCGATGTTGCTGGAATCGGGGGTGAAACTGGCTTTGTTTGACGGCGGTTTGCTGCATGCCAAAACCATGACGGTTGATGACGATTACGCACTGTTCGGCACCGTCAATATGGATATGCGCAGCTTTTTCCTGAATTTGGAAATCAGCTTGGCGATTTACGACCACGGCATGACGCAGAAAATTTACGATTTGCAGCAAAGCTATTTGGCCGGCAGCCAATATATTTCCGCCGACGAATGGCGGCAACGCTCAAAATGGTGGATTTTGGTGGAAAACGTGGTGCGCTTGATGAGTCCGCTTCTTTAACATTATAAAAGGCCGTCTGAAATTTCAGACGGCCTTTTGATTTCTAGTGATTCAAACTAAATCATCAGCTTAAATATTACGCTTTGTGCAACTCATTAACGCGTTCCACTTCTTCGCGGCTGCCCATAATGACCGACACGCGTTGGTGCAGGCCGGTTGGCCGGATGCTGAGAATCTGTTCCAGCGTATTGCTGGCTGCGCCGCCGCTTTGGGCAAAAATCAGGCTCAACGGGTTGGCTTCATACATCAGGCGCAATTTGCCCGGTTTGCTCGGATCGCGTTTGTCTTGCGGATACATAAACACGCCGCCGCGCATCAAGATGCGGTGGATTTCCGCGACCATGCTGGCGACCCAGCGCATATTGTAGTTTTTACCGCGCGCACCGGTTTCACCGGCCAAAAGTTCATCGATGTATTGCTGCATAGGCGCGAACCAGTGGCGTTGGTTCGACATATTGACGGCAAATTCTTTGGTGGCGGCCGGAATCTGCGGATTTTCTTGTGTCAACACAAATTCGTTTTGTTCATTCAGGGTAAACACAAATACACCGTGTTTTAAAGTAAACACCAATTGTGTCTGCGGGCCGTATAACACATAGCCGCTGCCGACTTGGTCTTGGCCTTTTTGCAGGAAAGATTCGGTGTTTAACGCGCCTTCAGGTTTGGCCAAAATCGAGAAAATGGTGCCGACGGAAATGTTGACGTCGATATTGGATGAACCATCGAGCGGATCGAAGAGAACCAAATAGCCGCCGTTGTCGTTGCAGGCGACAAACGTGTCTTCTTCTTCGCTGGCCAAACCGGCGACATTCGGGTTGCTTTTCAATACATCAATCAACACGTCATTGGCGATGACATCGAGTTTTTTCTGGTCTTCGCCTTGCACGTTGCCCGTGCCGGCCATGCCCAATACGCCGGCCAATGCGCCCAAGCGGACTTTACCGCTGATGTCTTCACAGGCGGAAACGACGGATTGCAACACGCTGCCTAATTCGGCGGGTACGTCGTTTTGTTGCAGATGTTGCGGTAAAAATTGCGCTAAAGTAGTCATGTTACACTCTTTTCTTCATAAAAATCATGGAATTTTGGTTTCAGACGGCTTAATACTCATCTTTATTGTGACGGCGTAATTTCCGAAGCCACGGCTGATGCAGCTTCAGGCCGGCTGATGCTTTCTTCCGCACAGGCCATTGCGGCGCTGTTGAGTTTGTCGGTGAGTTCGGGGCTGATTTTGCCTGCAAGCATGCCGGTTAAGTCTTGCATAGAAACGCTGTCGAATATTTTACCGGCAGTACAGTCGCAGATTTGGCGGACTTTTTTTTCCGATACGGCTTGCGGCACGCGGCTGACGCATTGCTCGGAAACCGCGCTGATAAAGCCCTTGCGCATTTGCCCGTTGACGGCTTTAGAAACAGGGGTGTTTTCCGAACCGCCGCATGCGCCCAACCAGAACGGGGTAAGGGATAAAGCAAGTAAATAAAGACGTGGGCGCATGATATAGAGCCGTCTGAAAAGATGTAGTTAATTGTAATGGAAAACGCAGGCATATGCCATCTTTAACAATTGGCGGGTAATGTAGTGAATCCACTATATAAAGATTAGCCGTCTAAACGGTTCAGACGGCCTGAAATCTATAGGATTTATTTAATTTGATAATCCAACACAAATTTCGCCTCTTGGTCTTGCGCCAAAATATCGGTAAGCGCAGGTAGGTTGTTTTGCAGCTGCCCGGCCAAAAGATAAGGCGGATTGATAATAAACATACCGCTTCCGTGCATGCCGAAGCCGTCGGCGCGCGGTGTGTGGACGTGTAATTCGGCATGCAGGTAATTTTGCGGCGAAAGCTTTTGCAATTGTTCCGGCAATTTGCGGCTTTCCTCTCGGCTCAAACATGGATACCAAACCATGTAGCAGCCCGACTCAAAGCGTTTTTGCGCTTCTTTCAGCGTTTGCACCACACGCCGGTAATCCTGTTTTTCTTCATACGGCGGGTCAATCAGCACTACCGCGCGGCGGGTCGGTGGCGGCAGCAGGGCAATCAAACCTTGGTAGCCGTCGCCTTGGCTAATGATGATGCCTCGGCGGCTTAAGCGGGCTTCGCGCATATTGTTTTGCAGATGTTGAAAATCGCTCGGATGCAGCTCGAACAGGCGCAGCTTGTCGCTTTCGCGCGTGAGTGCTTGCGCCAGCCAAGGCGAGCCGCAATAAAGATTTTGTTGCGGCAGAATATGTTTCAGACGGCCTGTGAATTCGGCCAGCCCGTTGGGCAGCTTTTGTGCTTGGTTGAGCAGGCTAATGCCTTGTTTGTATTCACCGACTTTCTGTGCTTTGTTGCTGCCTAAATCATATAAACCGGCACCGCTGTGGGTATCGATGTACCAATAGGGTTTGTCTTTGCGGTTGAAATATTCCAAGGCGAGAAACAGGGTGAAATGTTTGAGTATATCGGCATGGTTGCCGGCATGAAAGGCGTGGCGGTAGCTGAGCATGGTGGCCGTCTGAAAAATGAATAAAAGACAAGATTATAGCAAACTTGGTGCGAAGAATTTCAATAAAAGGCCGTCTGAACGATTCAGACGGCCTTTTTCAAAGTAAGAAAATCAATTGGTGGCGAAGGTATTGCATTGGTTGATGTCGCCGCTGTCGATACCGCGTTTCAACCATGCCATGCGCTCGGCAGATGAGCCGTGGGTGAAGCTGTCGTGTACGACATAGCCTTGCGATTGTTTCTGCAGGCGGTCATCGCCGACGGATTCGGCTGCCAGCATGGCTTCTTGCACGTCATTGGTGTCGAGCAGGTTTTGATTGATGGAATCTCGCGCCCAAATACCGGCGAAGCAGTCGGCCTGTAATTCGAGTTTCACCGATAAAGCATTGGCTTGGGTTTTGCTTGAGCCGCGTTGCGTTTGGGTGACTTGCGGCAAAATACCCAACAGGTTTTGCACGTGGTGGCCGATTTCGTGGGCAATCACGTAGGCAAAGGCAGCATCACCGGAAGCACCTAATTTGGTGCGCATGTCTTCATAAAACGACAAATCCAAGTAAACGGTTTGGTCGCCCGGGCAATAGAAAGGCCCCATTGCCGCTTGGCCGGTACCGCAGGCGGTGGATGTGCCGTCGGTGTAAAGTACCATTTGGGCCGGACGGTATTGCTGACCGTGTCGGGCGAAAATTTTGCTCCAGGTTTGCTCGGTATCGGCCAAGACAACGCGTGAGAGTTCGTTTAATTGCCTTTCCAGTTTGTTGTCGAGCGTGGATTGCTGGCTCATGCCCACGCTTGGGGTGCCGACCAAACCGGATAAGTCGATACCGTAATAAGCGCCTACCAGTAATACGATGATGCCGATGATGCCGGGCGTTTTACCGCCGCCACCGCTTCTGCCGCGGCGGTCTTCTACATTTGAGCTTTGTCTGCGCCCTTGCCATTTCATGTGTCGATTCCTTATGATGTCATGGTTTTTCTGCTTATTATACGTGACAATTGAAAATTCTGTTAGCGTGAAAATGAGCGGATGATGATTTAAATTTAATACGTGATCATGTGCTTTTAAACAGATAATAAAAATGCCGTCTGAAAAGTTCGGACGGCATAAATCAATCAATGATTAAACTGCTTCGGCTTTGGTGATGATCACCGCTTCGGTCGGTACATCATCGTGGTAGCCGTGGCGTTTGGTGGCGACACTTTCAATTGCGTCCACAACATCAAAGCCTTCAACCACTTTACCGAATACGGCATAGCCCCATTCTTGCACCACATTGCGGCCGTGCATTTCTTTTGAACGGTGGTTCAAGAACGCATTGTCGGCGGTGTTGATGAAAAATTGCGCGCTGGCAGAGTGCGGGTCGGAAGTACGCGCCATAGCGATGGTGTATTTGTCGTTAGACAAGCCGTTGTCTGCTTCGTTTTGAATAGGTTCGCGGGTGTTTTTCTCGCTCATGTTTTCATCCATGCCGCCGCCTTGAATCATGAAGCCTTTAATTACGCGGTGAAAAATCACGCCGTTGTAGAAGCCTTCTTTAACGTATTGCTCGAAGTTGGCCGCGGTAACCGGTGCTTTGTCAAAATCCAATTCGATTTTGATGTCGCCTTTGTTGGTGTGCAGAATAATCATGGGATTCCTTTCGTTAAATATCTTTCAAAAAATGGAGTGTAACAGAGAAAATTCAAGGCCGTCTGAAAGAATTATTTTCAGACGGCCTTGAATCAAGAGGTTAAGCAATTGCCTACATCAATATGAAGTATGCCCAGAAAGTCACTAAGAATATACACAAGATGTTGAGTAAGAGACCGACATTCATCATTTCTTTCTGGCGAATCAGGCCTGTGCCGAACACAATCGCATTTGGCGGAGTGGCCACCGGCAGCATAAATGCACACGACGCACCGATACCGATGACGAACACCAATACCTGCTCGGGTAAGCCCATTTGCGCCGCGATGGTGGCAAAAATCGGCACCAACAGTGCGGCAGAGGCAGTGTTGCTAGTAAATTCAGTCAGAAAGATGATGAACGTAGCCACCACCAGAATTACCACCAGCGGATGAGAGCTTGAGAAAGTGGCCGCCACTTGCTGGCCCAAAGCCAATGAGGCGCCGGATTGTTGCAGTAATGCGCTCAAGCTGATACCGCCACCGAAGAGCATTAACACGCCCCAGTCGGTATTGCGGGCAACTTCTTTCCATTGCGCCACACCGAATACCACTACCGCAATCGCGGCCATCAAGGCAATCACGGTATCCGGGTTGGCGATACCGAATGCAGCCTTAATTTTCGAGCTAAAAATCCACGCGCAAGCGGTTGCCAAGAAAATCAGCAGAGCGATAACGCGGTGTAAGGTCCATGGAATGACTTCGGCTTTAACTTCAACGCGATCATGTAAATTCGGTTTGAGAATGATAAACAAAGACAGCAGCATCAGAGGCAGAATCAACAGCATCATTGGCAGACCAAGTTTCATCCACTCGACAAAGTCTAAATCCAATGCTTTGGCGGCAATCATGTTCGGCGGCGAACCGACTACCGTACCCAAACCGCCGATGCTGGCGCAATAGGCGATACCCAGTAACACGAAAACGAAGGTTTTGCGGTCTTTTTCTTTATCCAAGTGATCCATCATGCCCATGGCCAACGGCAGCATCATTGCGGCGGTGGCGGTGTTGCTGATCCACATCGATAAAAATGCGGTCACGCCGAACAGCATCAACACTGCGGCTTTCATGTTGCCGCGAGAGAGCATCAGCAGGCTGACGGCAATTTTACGATCAAGGCGCTGCATATGCATGGCAGTTGCCAAAGCAAAACCACCGAAGAAAATATAGATGGTTGGGTCGGCAAAACCGGCCATGGCTTTTTTGATGTCCATTTCCGGAAACGCCAAAATTGCACCGGCCACCGGTACCATCAGCGCGGTAATGGTAATGTGCACCGCTTCGGTAAACCACAAAATCGCCACGAAAAGCAGCAAAGCCAAGCCTTTGTTGGCATTGGTTTCGTAAGGCAGAATGTGGTAAATGCCGTAGCAGAGTAATGCAGCCACCAGCGTGATAATCAGGCCTTTAAAGTCGGTAATCGGCTTTTGTGCGCTGAGCAGCTCGACGTTTTCCGCGTGTTCGGATTTGTCTTTTGCATGTAAATCCATACTGCGTTCCTTTGTAAAATTGAATTGAAAAAGACGGAGATTCGGAAAGATTATTTTATTATCAAGAACTTAATTTTATTACTTAGGTTCGAAATAATAGTAATAATTGAATAGAAGTATATTTGTAATTGAAGATAGTGTAAATATAATGTAAAGCATTTTTAGCGATAATTTGAGTAGATTAATTTTTTATTCAGGATAAACAAAGGATTTATTTTGGAGAAGTATTTTTGAAATAAAACAGTCTCCAATAAGATTTAAATGTTAAAAAACAAGATTGAATCAGTTAAGCTGCGTTGGGTAATTCAATCGTTAGCAATGCTAATGATGTGAAAAAGGCCGTCTGAAACATCAAGCAGAACCCTGCTTGATGTTTCAGACGGCCTAAATTATCAAATGAAATATTTGCCTTATTTTGCACGCAGCATTTTAGCGGCTTCAATGGCGTAGTAAGTCAAAATGCCATCGGCACCGGCGCGCTTGAAGGCGAGCAAACTTTCCAAGATAACTTTTTCACCATCCAGCCAACCATTTTGAATCGCGGCTTGCAACATCGCATATTCGCCGGATACTTGGTAAGCATAGGTTGGTACGCCGAATTCATCTTTCACGCGACGAACCACATCCAGATAAGGCATGCCCGGTTTTACCATCACCATATCCGCACCTTCCTGCAAATCCAAGGCAACTTCTTGCAAGGCTTCGTTGGTGTTGGCCGGATCCATTTGGTAGGTTTTTTTATCGGCATTGCCCAAATTACCCGAGCTGCCGACTGCATCGCGGAATGGGCCGTAAAATGCAGAAGCATATTTGGCAGAGTAGGCCATTATGCGGGTGTGGATGTGGCCGGCATCTTCTAAGGCTTCGCGAATCGCCATAATGCGGCCGTCCATCATGTCTGAAGGTGCCACCACTTGCGCCCCTGCATCTGCATGGCATAAAGCTTGTTTGACCAATACTTCGATGGTTTCATCGTTCATCACATAACCATCGGCATCGGTTAAGCCGTCTTGACCGTGGATGGTGTACGGGTCAAGCGCGACATCGGTCATGAGGCCCAATTCAGGAAATTTTTCACGCAGCGTGCGCACCACGGTCGGTACTAAACCTTCAGGATTGTAGGCTTCTTCAGCCAATTCGGTTTTGTTTTGCGTCACCACCGGAAACAAAGCCAACATCGGAATGCCCAAATTCAAAGCTTCTTCAGCGGTGAACAATAATTTATCCAAGCTTTGGCGCTTTACGCCCGGCATAGAGGGTACACTTTCTTCCGCGCCTTCGCCTTCCAGCACGAAAACCGGATAAATCAAATCATCGGCCGTCAAAGTATGCTCACGCATCAGACGGCGGGAAAAATCATCTTTACGCATACGGCGCATGCGGGTCGCAGAAATAAAGCGGGATGGGAAATTCATGTTTTAACCTTTCTGTGAAAACGCTGTTGCCGAAACCGATAACGTTTCAGACGGCCTTGAGTGGTGCAACAGCCTGAGCTTCGTGTGATGTTTAAAAGCTCAATTTCGGATACGGCATTAGTGTACGCCGATTTGTCGGTCGGCAGAAGTGCAGCTACTGAAAAAATCACGGGAGCCTCTTTAAAGGCTCCCGCTGAAATGTGAAGGCTTGATTAATCTTGAACCTTGCTAATCGCTTGCACCGATTTGGTGATGTCGCGCAATGCGCCGGAAGAATATTTGCGTTGTTCTTCCGCGGTCATGCCGTCTGAATTTAAAGGCGCCAAATTGGCGAGGGCTGTTTTGTATTCGGCTTGACTCAATTTATTTTGGCTGATGCGCCAAACCTTACGCCCCTGGTCTTTTGCCGGATTAGCCGTCCACAATCCGACTTTATGATAGTAGAACAAAACGCCGTGGGCTAGGGTTTTCATGTCGGCATTCGGTTTGCCGCTGCCGATACTGCGGCCGATGCGGTTATTGCGTAAATCAACGGCTTGGTCGGCGGCGAGGCGGCTGTAATAATCTGTTTTACCTTCGCGCACATCGGTGTCATTCAGGTAGGCGTTGCCCGCGCGTTCGGCGATATTGCTGTCAAATTTTGAGGCAATCGCTGCTTGCCAAAGCGTGTGGCGTACCGCATTCACTTGTGTACCGCGCCCATCGCCATTGGCTTGATTGTCTAAGCCGGTGCGTTGTGACAGGCGCACGGCATTGCTGGTGATGTTGGTGGATTTTTTATCTTGAACGCCGATGGCCTGTGCGGCAACGGGGTGGTTGATAAAAAATTGGGCGATTTTGCTGCGGCGGCTTTGGTCATCTTGATAACTTTGACAACCGGCCAGCAATAAACCGTTTAAGGTCAGAATGAGTAATTTAGTATGTGTCATGATAAAAATGATGTTGTTTTGATATTGTTTTCAGTGTTTAACATAAAAATATATCAAATCGCAAAAAAAATTTCAGACGGCCTCATTTTGCCTATCAACGGATTATAAAGCAGCAGCGATTTCGCTACGCAGTTTATTCAGAAAACGACCGTGGCGCACCAATTGAGCGGCGTTGTCGTAATCTTCTTTGGCAAATGCGCTGTTGAGTGCGGCGAATAGTGATTGTTGCTCGTTTCGAACTTCTTCATCTAAAACAGCAATTGCTGCTTGGTTTTGTTCCATTTGCGCGTCCATTAAAGTTTCGCGCCATTCCATTTGCTGCATCAAAAATTCCGGTGCGAAAGCCGTGTGTTCCGGTGCATCGGCTTCGATATTTTGCGCTTTCAATAGGCAGGAAGCGCGGTCAATCGGATTTTTTAAGGTTTGGTAAGCTTCGTTGATGGTGGCAGACATCATCACGGCCTGTTTTTGCTCGAAAGCGGATGCCGCGGCAAATTTGTCGGGGTGAAAACGCGCCGCTAAATCGCGATAGGTTTGTTCGAGCTTTTGTTCATCAAGATCGAATCGGACAGGCAGTTGGAATAGGTCGAAATATTGGTTCATGATGAAAAATCATACAGCCGGGGCGGTGCGGCTGCTTTCTGTTTAAAAAGTGGAACAGGCGGAAAGGTTTTTTTCCGGCGGCAATGTCGGCTGCTAATTGCTGCAATTCGGCAGCATAGGCACTTTCTTGCCGGGTATCTCGTGCCATTTTCACGATGCTGCTCTTGGCTTCACGTGCGATTGATAATTGGGCGCTTGACGCAATTAAGCCAACATATAAACGCTTTCTGGTGGCGGAATTTATTGTAAAACCAATCAGATTTATACACCAAAACACAGGCTGATTCGCCAGATTTTGCTCCAATGCTTGCTAGTCCCGGCTTTGGAAGCTAAGCAGGCAATCTTCGGCTTCCAATAAGCCGCAATCTTCCCAATGGTCGCGCGAATAATGTTGGCTTTGTAAAAGTATTTAATTTGATAAATATAACGCTATACCCGTAATATAAATGGTTTTTAATATTTAAAGAGCGTAGCGCGAGTAATGCCGAATAAATACTTTAATTTAACCAATTATAATTATTTCGATAGTGGGCGTTGGTTCAAACGTGAAAGCTTTCACCGCAGCCGCAAGAATCTTTCACATTCGGGTTTTCAAATTTGAAACCTTCCTGCAAGCCTTCTTTGGTGTAATCGACTTGAGTGCCGTCCAAATAAACCAAACTTTTCGGATCGACGAATACTTTTGCACCAAAGGCTTCATAAACGGTATCCATGGCATCGGCTTCATCGACAAATTCAAGATTATAAGCCATGCCCGAGCAGCCGCTGGTTTTTACACCCAGCCGTACGCCCAAGCCTTTGCCGCGTTTGGTCAGGTAGTTGTTGATATATTTGGCTGCGTTTTCTGTGATGGTAATCATATGCTTTTTCCTTATTTCGCAATCGTTGTCTGTTTGCCTGTATTTGTGTCCGGACGACCTTTGCCTTTTTTCTTCCGGGGTGTTTGAAAACATTGTTTCGTCCGCCCCTTGCGGGCGGAAACGGTAGCCCGTGCCTGAAGGTTTTTCCCCACAGGTCAAACAGGTTCGTTTTGCACCCTGTTTCAAAACATTATCCGAATCCGCCGATACCCGTCCGGTAACATCGTCCAAGCCTATCTGGGCTAAATGCTGCAAGACGGTTTTGCCTGTGCCTTTACAGGGGAAATGCACTTCCTTGCCGGCAAGGGCATTCCGCCTTCTTCGGTTTTGTGGCAGAGGTATTTTGTATGCGCCACCCGCTGAAGTTACCGGTTTGATCCAGAGCGGGAAACGTCTGCGGGCAGAGATGCCTGCCCTACGATTTTTTTGCAGACAGCCTTTATGATATGGGTTTCTAGACCGTCTGAAAATTAATTTTGTACCTTGACCCATTCTACCGCTGCGGTAATCGCCGCTTTGGCTTGCGGGCTGGTTTTCCGGCAGGTTCAACCGGTTAACGCCGCACCTTACTGCAAAATATCGACCGCATCTGCGTCGGTGGGTTTGGCGGTGCCGTCCCAAGCCCATTTGCTGCAAGTGTTGCACAATGGTTTTGCCCACGCCTTTTTGTGCCGGCAGGGATTGCCGTTGTTCGGGAGTAAAGGGCATGGCAGTTGCCTTTTTCCAAATGTGCCGGTGCTTTCAGACGGCCTATTTCAATTGGCTGTCTTTGCTGCCGCGCCGGTTATAGGCTGCCTGAAAAGACTGCTGTTTGTCGGCTTCTTCTTGGCAGGCAATACATAATTGTACGCCCGGCAAGGCTTGGCGGCGGGCTTCGGGAATCGCTTCGCCGCACTCGGCGCATTCGTGCGCGCTTTCGCCTGCGGGAAGATGTTGCCGGACCAAAGCCAGTGCATCTTCCAGCGATGCTTCGATTTGTTCTTGCTCCGCACCGTCGGGTGCCCAACCGCCTGCCATATTGCTGCCTTATTCTGCGCCTTTTTTCTTTTTGTAGTCCGAAACCGCCGCTTTGACTGCATCTTCCGCCAAAATGGAGCAGTGGATTTTCACGGGCGGCAGTTCCAATTCTTCGGCAATCTGGCTGTTTTTGATTGCCAACGCGTCATCGAGGCTTTTGCCTTTTACCCACTCGGTAATCAGGCTGGAGGATGCAATTGCCGAACCGCAGCCGTAGGTTTTGAATTTTGCGTCTTCAATGATGCCCTCGTCGTTCACCTTGATTTGCAGGCGCATTACGTCGCCGCAAGCCGGTGCGCCGACCATGCCGGTGCCGACGGTGTCATCACCTTTATCGAAGGTGCCGACGTTGCGTGGGTTCTCGTAGTGATCGATTACTTTATCGCTGTATGCCATGATGTGGGTTCCTTATCTTTTGCTGTGATTGTTCTTGAGGCCGTCTGAACGGGATGAGTAAATTTTGTTTCATCGCCTGATGGGTAACGCGTTTCAGACGGCATGTTGAGATAATACGACTAATGTGCGGCCCATTCGATGGTATTCAAGTCGATACCGTCCAAATGCATTTCCCACAAAGGTGAGAGTTCGCGCAATTTGTCGATTTTCGATTTGATCAATTCGGCGGCATAGGCTACTTCTTCTTCGGTTGTCATGCGGCCAAAGGTAATGCGCAGGGAAGAGTGCGCCAATTCATCGTTGCGGCCAAGTGCACGCAATACGTAAGAAGGCTCCAATGAAGCTGAAGTACACGCCGAACCGCTGGATACGGCCAATTCTTTCACTGCCATAATCAGGCTTTCGCCTTCGACGAAGTTGAAGCTGACATTCAGATTGTTTGGCACACGGTGTTCCAAATCGCCGTTGATATACACTTCTTCAATGCCTTCAATGCCTTTTAAAAACACATCGCGCAATTTCAGATAATGGGCAGTGTCCTGTTCCAATTCTTCTTTGGCCAAGCGGAAGGCCTCGCCCATGCCGACGATTTGGTGGGTCGCCAAAGTGCCGCTGCGGAAACCGCGTTCGTGACCGCCTCCGTGCATTTGTGCTTCCAAGCGCACCCGCGGTTTGCGGCGAATATACAGGGCGCCGATACCTTTAGGACCATAAACTTTGTGGCCGGACATAGACAGCAAATCCACTTTAGCCGCTTCAACGTCAACCGGAATTTTACCGCAGGCTTGAGCAGCATCGACGTGAAAAATGATTTTGCGTTCGCGGCAGATTTCGCCGATGGCCGGAATATCTTGTACCACGCCGATTTCGTTGTTGACCCACATCACTGAAACCAAAATGGTGTCTTCACGGATAGCGGCTTTCAAAACGTCCAAATCAACTAAGCCGTTTTCCTGTACATCCAAATAAGTCACTTCAAAGCCTTGGCGTTCCAATTCGCGCATGGTATCAAGCACGGCTTTGTGTTCGGTTTTAACCGTGATTAAGTGTTTGCCTCTGCTTTTGTAGAAGTGAGCTGCGCCTTTGATGGCCAAGTTGTTGGATTCGGTGGCACCGCTGGTAAACACGACTTCTTTCGGGTCGGCGTGAATCAAAGCAGCGATGTTGGCGCGCGCTTCTTCAACGGCTTCTTCGGCTGTCCAGCCGAAGCTGTGGCTGTTGGAAGCAGGATTGCCGAATAATTCGGTCAAATAAGGAATCATTTTGTCGGCAACGCGTTTGTCAACCGGTGTGGTAGCAGCATAGTCTAAATATACGGGGGTTTTAACGGACATGGTTTGCTCTTTCTTTATTATATATTTATATATCGGGTAATTTGTTTAATGGATGTGCGTAAAGGTAACGACTTTGCCGTCATTTTCAGTATGCTTTTTCTCAATAATGCTTTGCAGGGTGACGCTGCTCAAGTAATTGTTGATGGTTGTATTGAGATTTTCCCATAAATCATGCGTCAGGCAAGGAGCACCGTGATGGCAGTTGGCTTTGCTGCTGCACTGGGTGGCGTCAAGCTTATCTTCGGCTGCTTCGATAATTTGGGCGATATTGATTTCAGAGGCAGGGGCGGCCAGAATATAACCGCCGCCCGGGCCGCGCAAGCTTTCCACCAATTGTGCACGACGCAACTTGCTGAAAAGTTGTTCGAGATAAGAGAGCGAAATACTTTGCCGTTCGCTGATGGCGCTTAGCTTAACGGCACCGCTTTGTGCGTTCATGGCCAAGTCGATCATAGCGGTCACGGCAAAGCGGCCTTTGGTGGTTAGTCTCATGGTATGTGCCTGTGTGTGGCTTTTTTATCATGGGTTAATTTTCTAATATCTGAGTAGTTTAGTCAAGTATGTGGTGCGGCATGGTGATTGTTTGTTTTAATCGCAGCATTGATTTCTTTCAAATAGCAATGGATATTAGAATTAAGCAACGGATATGAATAGGCCGTCTGAACATTTCAGACGGCCTTAGAAGATTGAAAAGCAACTGCACAAATGTAATTTTTGTGTTAAAGTCTGATTTTAATAACTTGATGGTTTGCGCCATCATCAGGGGCTGTTTAAATTTAAAATCAGGATACACGGGAAGGCCGCAATAGGCTGTCTGATTTTAAGCTTAAGCAGCCTTATTTATGTTTACAAAAGGTACACAATCATGCAATCTTGGCAATTACCCGAGCATGTTGCCGATGTTTTGCCGACAAATGCCCGCCAATTGGAAAGCGCACGCGAGCAGTTGTTGGCTTTATTCCGCGTGCACGGTTATGAATTAGTGCAGCCGCCGCTGATGGAATACAGCAATTCGCTGCTCACCCACATTGATGCGGGCTTATCGTTGAAAACCATTCGCGTAGCCGACCAAATCAGCGGTCGCCAATTGGGTATCCGTGCAGACATTACCCCGCAAGTGGCGCGTATCGATGCGCACCTGCTTTCTGCTAATAACGGCATTAATCGTTTGTGTTATGCCGGTTCGGTGTTGCATGCGCGCCCTGACGGTTTTTTGAAAACGCGCGAGCCTTTGCAAGTGGGCGCAGAGCTTTACGGCTTTACCGATATTGCAGCCGATATTGAAGTCGTTGATTTGATGCTCAAGAGCATGAAAATTGCCGATTTGGGTGAATTGTTGCTGTCTTTGGGACATGTCGGCGTATTCCGTGCTTTGGCGCAGGCGGCGCAATTGAATGAAGAGCAGGCGGCACGATTGTTGGCTCTGATGCAGGATAAAGATGCCCAAGCGGTTGCCAACGAAGTGAAGGCATGGAAACTGGACGGTATGTGGGCTAAAGCCTTTACCTTGCTGCCGGCCTTATATGGTGGCCGTGAAGTTTTGGCTGAGGCGCGAGCAAAATTACCGGATTTGTTTGCTGTCGGTCAGGCATTGGATGAATTGCAAGCGATTTGCGATGCCTTCCCGGAACAAAACGTACACATCGATTTATCAGAATTGCGTGTTGATAATTACCATACCGGTCTCCTGTATGCCGCTTATGGTTCAGAAAGCCATGATGCCGTAGCGCGTGGCGGCCGCTATGACGGATTGGGCGAATATTTCGGGCGTTCGCGTCCGGCAACCGGATTTAGTTTTGACTTACGCAGCTTTATCGGCCGCCTGCCGAAAATCGACCGCCAATCAGTAGTGATGGTGGCGCAGGAAGATGCGCAAAAGGCCGGGCAGGCGATTGAAGATTTGCGTGAACAAGGGCAGTGTGTGATTGTCGATTACGGCATGGAGCACAATGGCTCAAAAGATATTGCAGGCCGTCTGAAAGAAATCGACGGTGAGTGGAAAATAATTAATTTTTAGATCAGGATTTTGATTTATGGCTAAGAATGTTGTCGTAATCGGCGCGCAATGGGGCGACGAAGGTAAAGGTAAGATTGTTGACTGGTTGGCAGAAGAAACTACCGGTGTGGTACGTTTCCAGGGCGGTCACAATGCAGGCCACACTTTGGTAGTGGGCGGTAAAAAAACCATTTTGCGCCTGATTCCAAGCGGTATTTTGCATGAGCAACTGGATTGCTTCATCGGCTCGGGTGTAGTGGTTTCACCGGAAGCATTGCTGGGCGAAATCGACGAATTGAACGCCGCCGGTGTGAAAAACGTAGAAGGCCGTCTGAAAATCGCGCCGACTGCACCTTTGATTTTGCCTTACCACATTGCCTTGGATAAAGCACGCGAAGCGTCTCGTGGCAAAGATAAAATCGGCACCACCGGTCGCGGTATCGGGCCTGCTTATGAAGATAAAGTGGCCCGCCGCGCGATTCGTGTAGGTGACTTGTTGAATCTGGACAAAATCCCTGAAAAATTAGAGGCGGTTTTGGCTTACTACAATGTTCAGTTGCAACATTTGCATGGTGCCGATTCGGTGAAAGCGGAAGATGTGATGGCGGTGATTGAAAAAGTAGCGCCACGCATTGTGCCGATGATTACCGATGTATCGCGCGTGTTGAACGATAAATCACAAGCCGGTGAGAAATTGCTGTTTGAAGGTGCGCAAGGTACTTTGCTCGACATCGATTATGGTACTTACCCGTTTGTCACGTCATCTAACTGTTTGGCCGGTGCTGCTTCTGCCGGTGCTGGTGTAGGCCCGCAAATGTTGGATTATGTGTTGGGCATCGTGAAAGCGTATACCACACGCGTGGGCTCTGGTCCGTTCCCGACAGAATTGTTCTGCGAAGTGGGTGCGGGTTTGGCCGAGCGCGGTCATGAATTTGGCTCGGTAACCGGTCGTGCACGTCGTTGCGGTTGGTTTGATGCGGCGGCTTTGAAACGTTCGATTCAGGTAAACGGTATTTCGGGCATGTGTATCACTAAATTGGACGTGATGGACGGTATCGAAGAAATCAATATTTGCGTAGGCTACGAATTGCCTGACGGCAGCAAAACCGACATTCTGCCTTGCGGATCGGATGCGGTGGAATTGTGCAAACCGGTTTTTGAGACCATGCCGGGCTGGACGGAATCGACTTTCGGCGTGAAAGAATACGATGCTTTGCCGGAAAATGCCAAAGCCTATTTGCAGCGCATTGAAGAAATCTGCGGTGCGCCTGTGGCGATTGTTTCGACCGGCCCTGACCGTGAAGAAACCATTGTCTTGCATCATCCGTTTGCTTGACAGGCCGTCTGAATATTCAGCCCTTAAAATCAATAAGATTTTAAGGGCTGAATTATTTTATTTTACGCTGGTTTTGAGAAAATTTCAGAGTATTCTAAATGTAGTTTTAAGTAGCTGTAATGGGGTTTGATATACATCAATCCGGATTAAATAAGTAGTTTTATTTCATGTTTATTTCTATCTATTCGGATCAAAAAGTGATACCCTTAGCATATAGATTATCTAGTTTGTTTTGTTTTTACTTTATTTAAAACAGGAGTTTGATATGTCTGCTGATGTACAAGAACGCCCGTCAGGTTGGGAAGGCTTTGTAGGCGGTGACTGGGAAACCGGCGTAGATGTTCGTGACTTTATTCAGAAAAACTACACACCTTACGAAGGCGATGCCTCCTTCTTAGCGCCAGCCACTGAAGCCACTAATAAACTGTGGGCGGAAGTGATGGAAGGCATTAAAGTCGAAAACCGCACCCACGAGCCTTACAAAATCGATGCGCAAGTGGTTTCCGGTATTACCAGCCATATGCCGGGTTATATCGACAAAGACCTAGAAACCATCGTCGGCCTGCAAACCGATGAGCCTTTGAAACGTGCCATCATGCCGTTTGGCGGCCTGAAAATGGTGAAAGATGCGTGTAAGGTTTACAACGTTGATTTGAACCCTGAAGTTGAAGAAATTTTCACCAAATACCGCAAAACACACAACCAAGGCGTGTTTGACGTGTATACGCCTGATATCCGCCGTTGTCGCAAATCAGGCGTGATTACCGGTTTGCCGGATGCCTATGGCCGTGGCCGCATCATCGGCGACTACCGCCGTGTTGCTTTGTATGGTATTGATTTCTTGATGAAAGACAAACTGAATCAATACAACTCATTGCAAGCTGATTTGGAAAACGGCGTGAACTTGGAAGAGGTCATCCGCCGCCGTGAAGAAATCAATGACCAATACAATGCCTTGGCGCAAATGAAAGAAATGGCCGCGTCTTATGGCTACGATATTTCTAAACCGGCTACCAATGCACAAGAAGCAATCCAATGGACTTATTTCGCTTATTTGGCTGCTGTGAAATCACAAAACGGCGCCGCCATGTCGTTTGGCCGCGTATCTTCATTCTTGGATATCTACATCGAGCGCGATTTGCAAAAGGGTTTGATTACCGAAAGCCAAGCGCAAGAATTTATCGACCATTTGGTGATGAAACTGCGTATGGTGCGCTTCCTGCGTACCCCTGAATACGATCAATTGTTCTCAGGCGACCCGATTTGGGCAACCGAATCCATCGGCGGTATGGGCTTGGACGGTCGTACCTTGGTGACCCGCAGCAACTTCCGCGTATTGCATACCCTTTACAACATGGGGCCTTCGCCAGAGCCGAATATCACCATTTTGTGGTCTGAGCGGTTACCGCAAGGCTTTAAAGAATTTTGTGCCAAAGTTTCGATTGACACTTCATCGGTGCAATATGAAAACGATGATCTGATGCGCCCCGACTTCAACAGCGATGACTATGCAATTGCCTGCTGTGTGAGTCCGATGGTGATCGGTAAACAAATGCAGTTCTTCGGTGCGCGTGCCAACTTGGCCAAAACCTTGTTGTACGCAATCAATGGCGGCGTAGACGAAAAATCAAAAGAGCAGGTTGGTCCTAAATCCGAACCGATTTTGGATGAAGTATTGGATTTTGATACCGTATTTGCCCGCATGGATCAATTCATGGATTGGTTGGCGACCCAATACGTGACCGCTTTGAACATTATCCACTACATGCACGACAAATACTCATACGAAGCCGCATTGATGGCCTTGCATGACCGTGACATCATCCGTACCATGGCTTGCGGTATTGCCGGTTTGTCCGTGGCAGCCGATTCACTGTCTGCGATTAAATATGCTAAAGTGAAACCGATTCGCGATGAAAACGGTGTAGCGGTTGATTTTGAAATCGAAGGCGAATATCCGCAATTCGGTAACAATGATGACCGTGTCGATGAAATCGCTTGTGATTTGGTAGAACGTTTCATGCGTAAAGTCGCCACCCACAAGACATACCGCGATGCGATTCCGACTCAGTCCGTGTTGACCATTACTTCCAATGTGGTTTACGGTAAGAAAACCGGTAACACCCCGGACGGCCGGCGCGCCGGTGCGCCTTTCGGCCCGGGTGCCAACCCTATGCACGGCCGCGATGTGAACGGTGCGGTTGCTTCGTTGACTTCGGTAGCGAAGTTGCCGTTTGAATTCGCCAAAGACGGTATTTCCTACACCTTCTCGATTGTGCCGGGAGCCCTGGGTAAAGACGAACGCTCACGCGAGCGCAACTTGGCCGGTTTGATGGATGGTTATTTCCACCATGAAGCCGGTGAATTGGAAGGCGGCCAACACTTGAATGTTAACGTGCTGAACCGTGAAACCCTGCAAGATGCGATGGAAAATCCGGATAAATATCCGCAATTGACCATCCGCGTATCCGGCTATGCCGTGCGTTTCAACTCATTGACCCGCGAGCAACAGCAAGATGTGATTACCCGTACCTTTACGGAAACCATGTAATCTGAGAATGGGTTGTGAACACAATGCCGGATGATGAGTCCGGCATTGTGTTTATTCGTTGAACCGCATGTTTTCAGACAGGCACCGTCTTCATATATCCGGACAAGATTATGCAAACATTCACCATTACCCCCGAACAGCAAGCCAAAGACATCAAACCCCGTATCCGTGCCAAAGTCGATAGCGACGCAGGGCATCGCCATTATCAGGGCAAAGGCATTGTGCATTCTATCGAATCGTGTGGCACGGTCGATGGTCCCGGCTTGCGTTATGTGTTGTTTCTGCAAGGCTGTCTGATGCGTTGCCTGTATTGCCACAACCGCGATACGTGGGATTTGCACACCGACAAAGCCCAAGAATTAACGGTTGGACAGGTGATGAAGCAGGTGATGTCTTACCGTCATTATCTGCGGGCAACCGGCGGCGGGGTAACGGCAACCGGCGGCGAGCCGCTGCTGCAATATGAATTCGTGCGTGATTGGTTTACCGCCTGCCGCGAACACGAAATCCATACCTGCTTGGATACCAACGGTTATGCTTTGCACTACGATTCGATTCTGGATACATTGCTGGATCATACCAATTTGGTGATGCTGGATTTGAAACAGATTGATCCGGATATTCATAAAGTGCTGGTCGGTATTCCCAATACCAAAACATTAAACTTCGCCCGCTATCTGGCCGAACGCAGGCAGCCGACGCGCGTGCGTTATGTGATTGTGCCGGGCTATACCGATGATGAACGCTCGGCCAATCTGTTGGGCGAATTCATCGGCGGCATGGACAATATCGAAACTGTTGAGCTTTTGCCCTATCATGAATTGGGCGCGCACAAATGGGCGTTGTGCGGCGATGAATATAAATTGACCGGCGTGCATCCGCCGCTAAAAGAAACTGTATTGAAAATCAAGGAAATATTGGAAGGCTACGGTAAAAATATTATTTACTGATTGTTTGTTTTCTTATTATAGCAAACAAACTTATTTATCGATACACATCTGAAACAGACAATCCACATCCATAATTCGCAGCCGATTCCTAACACCTTTAATCCAAGCCCACTTTTTCTCTATCTGATTCAGATCAGGGCTATAGGGCGGAAGCCATAACACAGTATGGCCTTTCTCCTTCAGAAGTGCTAAAGCATTCCCCTTATGAAACGTCGCATTATCCATCACCACCACACTGTTTTGCGGTAGCTCCGGAATCAAAATCCGCTCCACCCAAGCGTCAAATATTCGGCGGTCAATACTGCAATCAAACAACCCGACGGCAAACAGTTTGCCGTGAAATAACGCCCCAATAGCATTGGTCTGATGATGTCCCTGCCAATCATGGAGCGCATAACAGCGCCGGCTTTTTGGCGCATAAGCGTAAGGCCGGTAACAGGATGTTCTGAATCCGCTCTCGTCTAAATAAACAACCGGACGGTTACGGCGGATGTAGCGGTGCAGTAACTTCAGGAAGTTTTTTCTGAGCCCTCTGTTGGCTTTCGGGTGGCGGTTGGTCTTTTTTTGTAGCTGATGTTGTATCGCTTTAATGCTTTGTGTATGGCAGTATGGGAACAGCCAAAGCGTTGCGCTCTTTCATAGCAATAGGCATCGGGATAACGCTCAACATCTTCGAGCAGTGCTTGGACGCTGATTTTGCGGGTTTTCCGTTGCTTTGGAGGGGCTTGAGGAGCCGGAGGGCGTCTCCAAAGTGTGATGGTGGAGATGGCGATGCCGAATTCTTTTGCGGCTCTGCGAATCGTCCATCCTTGACGGAGTTTTTTGAGTACGAGTTGTTTGAAGTCTTCTGAATAGGCCATGGTGGAATTGTATCGAAGATTATGTTTATTTGCTATAACAAAGGCCGTCTGAAACGTTTCAGACGGCCTTTGTTCATTGATTTTAAATTCCTTCGGGCTGCGGTACCTTATGTTGCACCGCATAAACCGCAGCCTGTACGCGGCTGCTTAAATTCAGTTTGCGCAAAATATTTTGCACATGAACTTTAATCGTCGATTCGGCCAAATCCAAATGGCGGGCGATGACTTTGTTGCTGTGGCCGGCGGCGAGGTAGCCCAAGATTTCCGATTCACGCGGAGTGAGGGCGGACAAAGCTACATCGGTACGGGGCGCGGCAGGAGAAATTAACGATTGCACCAAGCGCGAGGTCATTTCCGGTGAAAATACATTGTCGCCATCAACCGCTTTGCGGATGCTGTCGAGCAGGAAATCGGCGTTGATGTTTTTCAACAAGAAACCGCGTGCGCCGATGCGCATACATTCGGTCAAATCGTCGCTGTCTTCGGAAACGGTGAGCATAATCACGGTTTGGTTGGGATTCGCGCTCAAAATCTGAGCCAAGGCTTCGCGGCCGTTCATGACCGGCATATCCAAGTCGAGCAGTACAATATCAGGCGTTTGCTGCTCAACCAATTTTACGCCCGACAGGCCGTCTGAAGCTTCGCCGATGACTTCAAAATCGCTTTGGCGGGAAAGCAGCGCTTTGATGCCGCTGCGAAACAGGGTGTGGTCGTCAATCAAGATAATTTGAATACTCATGATGCGGTTCTCTTATGTTGCGGTAACACTAAGGTTACGGTGGTTCCTTTGTCGGGTTGCGAGGCAACATCCAACACGGCATCGATGCGGCGGGCGCGTTCCTGCATAATGCCGAGCCCGACGTGTTCGCCTGACAGGCTGTCGATGATATCGGTATCGAAACCGATGCCGTCGTCGCTGATTTTTAAGGTGAAATCTTGGCGGTTAACCAGGCTCACGTCCACTTTACCGGCTTGCGCGTGTTTTCGGATATTCGACAGGCTTTCCTGCAAAATAAAGATAATTTGCAGCTGCTCGTCATGATTGAGCCAGCAGCCTTCTTCAATCCAGGTGGCGTTCACTTTAATCTGCGTTTGCTGCTCGAATCGTGCCAACAGCGTCGATACCGCTTCGGGGAAATCTTTGTTGCTGATTTTGGTGCGGAAATTCAGCAGCAATTCGCGCACATCATCGTAGCATTCCTGCACGCCGTCTTTGATGAAGCGGATGTTTTCATCAACTTGCTCTTTCTGTTCTGCATTGTACGCGCTTTCGAGCATTTGCACCTGTAAATTTAAAAAGGTCAGCGTTTGCGCAATGCTGTCGTGCAAGCCTTGGGCGATTAAGTTGCGTTCCTGCAAAACGGCCAGCAGACGGCGTTCTTGAGAAAAGCGGCTGTTGGCAATCGACACGCCCAATTGGCTGCTTAAGGTTTGCAGCAATTCTTGGTCGCTTTGGCTTAAGGTGTGGCCGTCTGAAAAATACAGCGTAAACAAGCCCAGCTCTTCTTCTTTATAAGTAATCGGGAACACGGCCATCTGCTCGAAGCGCGGATGCTCGATGGCAATCGGACGGCCTTTATGTTCGCTGTTGAGATAATGCAGCGGCAGGTTTTCGATTGAATCGGAAAACCCGCTATCCAAATCGGCGTAAGGCTCGGCTTGCGAATCTTCCGGTAAACCCAAGCTGGCGACCAAATCAGAGCGTTTGTGTTCGGCATCAAATAAATGCACGCTGCCGGCAATCGCGGCAACAGCGGGCAGGGTACAGCCTAAAAATTCGGTGGCGGCGGTTTTGGGGTGGTGGATTTGGTGCAAATCGCGCGTGGTTTGGTAGAGCAGCGCCAAATCGCGGTTTTGCCGTTCGAGGTCTTCCGTTTGGCGTGCCACTTGGCCTTCCAAGTCGGTATAAAGCGTCTTCAGGCTGGTGCTCATCTGATTGAAGCCTTTATTCACTTGGGCAAACTCGCGGATATAGTCGGTGTTGATTTCCGTGCCGAATTCACCGCGGCCGATGGCGCATACCCCTGCACTCAAGGCTTCCAGCGGTCGGATAATCCAGGCATAGTGCAAACTAATCATGAAACCGGCCGCAACAAAAATCATCAAAATCAATGCCATCTGAAAGCGGCGCAGCCATTGGGTGTTTTCTTCGTTGGCATTTTCCAAAGCCTGTACAAATAAATCAAGATTACCGGCAAAGCGGTACAAATCTTTATTGTCAGGCAATTGATTTGCTTCTAAAGATGGGCGGATTTTGTGCTGCCAATCGTTCATCAGGCTGGTTTTAATCAGGATGGAATTCATGGCATTGCCGGAACGTGAAGGCAGCAGCGGTTTGATGACATCGCTTTCGCTGACCTTCAGCAAAGTATCTTCAAATGCTTGAATTTGTTGGCGCACATGCTCGGCAGGTTCTTTTTCGTGCACCAAATGCGTCAGGCGGTAGGTCTGCATACGCAGACTGCCGGCATGGTTGATGGAAGCGCCGGCGCCTTCCAGCCTCCATGATAAAATCAAGGTGAATACGACTGAAAACAAGGCTGAGCTGACCCATAATACGGTAAGGTATTTGAGCCGTGCCGAAAGGCTGGGGCCGTCTGAAAATTGGGCTAATCTGTTCATGATGATGGCAATGAAATGATGCCCTAAAAATAGCATTGTTTGGTCTAAATCACAATAACGCAAAGAAATGTATTTATCGGCTAGAATTTCATGCGGATTCGTGTAAAATCCAGTTACGATAAAATTCAATTTATATGAACATTTTGCATTGCAGGCTTAATGGCGTAGGCTTTTCAGACGGCCCGGAGACCTTTGCAGAACCACTATTAAAATTTCGCATGATTACTATTTTATATTTCGGTGTTTTAAAACAAAAACTACAAACCGCCCAAGAGCAAATCGAATGGCAGGGCGGTAATGGCCGTGATTTGCTGGCCTTGTTGCACGCGCGTGGCGACGATTGGGCGGAAGCCTTGGCCGTCGGCAGCATTTTCCGTTTGGTGATCGATAAAAAAATCAGCACATGGGAAACGGATATTCCCGATGGTGCTGAAGTCGGTTTGCTGCCGCCGGTGACAGGGGGCTGACATGCAGGTCGATATCCGCATCCAAACGCAGAATTTTCAATTGCAACAGGAATACGACTTGCTGCTCACGCAAGGCCGTAACATCGGCGCGGTGGCAGGCTTTGTCGGCTTAGTGCGCGACCGTGATACCGACACACCTTTGGAAAGTCTGTTTCTCGAGCATTTTCCCGAAGTGACCGAAAACGAAATCGGGCGCATTGTTCAGACGGCATCCGAACGCTGGCCGCTGACTGCCTGCACCGTCATTCACCGCGTAGGTGAATTACATGCCGATGAACAAATCGTGCTGGTATTGGCAGCATCTGGACATCGCAAAGCCGCGTTTGCCGCCGCCGAATTCATCATGGATTATTTGAAGACCGAAGCGCCGTTTTGGAAAAAAGAAACCTTTTCAGACGGCCTCGAGCGTTGGGTAGAAGCTAAGCAGAGCGACCAAGCGGCCGCACAGCAATGGAACACACCATGAAAACTTATGCACTTATTCTCGCAGGCGGACAGGGCAGCCGCATGGGCGGTGCGGATAAAGGCTTGATCGAATGGCAGGACAAGCCCTTGATTGACCACGTGATTGGGCGGATTGGGCCGCAGGTTGATCACATCGCCATCAGCGCCAACCGCAATTTGGAAGAATACGCCCGCCGCAGCCCGCATGTGTTTGCCGATGCGCGCCAATGGCATCACTTGGGCCCTTTAGCGGCTTTGTGTACGGCAGCCAATGATTTGCAGCTGGCCAAAGCCGATTGGTTGTTGATAGTGTCGTGTGATATGCCCAAGTTGCCCGAAGATTTGGTGGCGCGCTTTTTATCGGCAGCCAAGCGCACGCCGTTGTGCAATGCGTTTTATGTGGAAACCCCGGAACGCCGGCAATACAGCATTATGTTTATCCGCCCGCAAATTCTGCAAAGCGCCGTGCCGTATCTTTACGCCGGTATGCGCACCATACGCGGCTGGCTGCAACAGCAACGTGCACGCGCAGTGCATTTTGATTCGGATAAATGTTTTGTGAATTACAACACGCCTGAAGATTTGAAAGAAGCATGATGATTGATTTTGAAGTGGCCCGCGCAGCTTTGTTGGAGCAGCATCCTTGCCGTCTGAGAACGGTAACGCTGCCTTTGGCTGAAGCAGCCAACCGAGTTTTAGCGCAAAGCCTGCACGCCAAATACCCAAGCCCGATGTTTGATAACAGCGCGATGGACGGCTACGCAGTATGCGATTCAAAAGGCAGCTTGCGCGAATTTTGCATTACCGGCCGCATTCAAGCCGGCGAAACAGCGGAAAATCCGTTGGCTCAAGGCGAAGCCGTGCGTATTTTTACCGGCGCACCGCTGCCGCCCAACACTACCGCCGTGATCATGCAGGAACAAACCGAAACTGACGGTGCCCGTTTGCTGGTGAATGCCGACATTCAAGCCGGACAAAACATGCGCCTGAAAGCCGAAGAAATTGAAGTCGGCCAAGAATTATTGGCGCAAGGCACGCTATTAAACATGGCCGCTTTAGGCTTGGCTGCTTCACAAGGCTACGCCGAGTTGATGGTGTATGAGCCTTTGAAAGTGAGGGTGTTTTCCACCGGTAACGAGTTAGTCGAACCCGGCCAAACACTTTCAGACGGCCAAATCTACGATGCCAACCGCTATCAGTTACTGGCTTGGTTGCAACAACAACCGGGTTTGCAAGTGAGCGATGGTGGCATTTTGCCCGATGATTTGGCGCAAACGGAGGCTGCTTTGGCCGCAGCAGCCGAACAATTCGACGTGGTGATTACCAGCGGCGGTGCATCAGTAGGCGAGGCGGATTATTTGAAGCAGGCGATTGGGCACATCGGCTCGCTTACCATGCACACCTTGGCGATTAAGCCGGGGAAACCGTTTGCTTGGGGGCACATCGGCGAATGTAAAATTTTTATCTTACCAGGCAACCCCGTGGCGACATTTGCCACATCGAATATGCTGCTGCTGCCGGTGCTGAACCAACTGGCAGGCAAGCAGGCGCGGCATTGCTATTTGCAGAAAGTAACGGCCAAAGCTGCGTTCCAAACCAAAAAAGCCATCAAGCGCCGCGAGTTTTTACGCGTGGTGTTAGAAAATGATGAGGCGGGCGGAACGGTGGTGAAATTGCTGCCTAACCAGGGCAGCGCAATGTTGAGTACCTGCGCGGCCGCCGATGCTTTGTGTGAAGTGCCGGCCGGACAAACGGTGAGCGAAGGCGATAATGTCAGCGTTTATTTGCTGCCGAATTGAGGGTGATGATAAAAAAGGCCGTCTGAAATTCAGACGGCCTTTTTTTACGATGTTACTTGATGATGCTCACTTTTTGAATTACCACCGGTTTTACCGGTACATTTTGATGGAAGCCTCGGGTGGCAGTTTGCACTTTGCTGATTTTGTTTACGACATCCATGCCGGAAGTGACTGTGCCGAAAACCGCATAGCCGTAACCTTGTGGCGTTGCGCTTTTGAAGTTGAGGAAATCATTGTTGGCGGTGTTGATGAAAAATTGGCTGGTGGCCGAATTCGGGTTGGCGGTACGCGCCATAGCGATGGTACCGGCAGTGTTTTTCAGGCCGTTGTCGGCTTCGTTGGCAATCGCTTTGCCGGTGCCTTTTTGCACCATGTTTTCAGTAAAACCGCCGCCTTGAATCATGAAATTATCAATGACACGATGGAAAATAGTATTGTTGTAAAAGCCTTTTTCGGCATAGCTGACGAAGTTGGCAACCGTTTTCGGTGCTTTGGTTTCGTCTAGTGACAATTCGATTTTGCCCATATTGGTTTCAATCACGGCGCGGGTTTCGGCTTGAGCGGCAAAAGCTACGCTCAGCATCAGGGCGCCTAAGGTCAATTTTGTTACGGTGTTCATGTGCGTTTCCTATTTTATTGGCATGCATTCAGGATAAATTTTGAATGCGCTATTATCGTCTCTTTCTTTGTGAAAAACGTAAAAGAAAACGTAAAAGGCCGTCTGAAAGTAAATTGCTTTCAGACGGCCTTTAATTATTTAACCGATTATTGTTTCACAGCTTCGATTTGAATATCCAATTTCACTTTTTTGGTCATGCCGCTGTCGACCAAGTAATTCATACCCCATTGGGTGCGGTCGATGGTGGTTGAGAAATCGCCGCCGCACACTTCGGCTTTGGCCATCGGGCTGTTGTAGCAGTTGAATTTTTCGGCCTTCAGTTTTACCGGGTGGGTTTTGCCCAACAGTGTCAGATTGCCGTCAACAGAAGTCAGTTTTTTGCCAACGTAGTTGAATTTGGTGGAAACAAAGCGCATTTCCGGGAATTTTTCGGCATTGAACAAATCAGGTGATTTCAGATGGCCGGTAAAACCTTCCGAACCGGTTTGCAAAGTATTTACCGGAATTGTAATGTCGATTTTGCCTTGGCGCTTGGCTTTGTCGAAATCAACGGTGCCGCTCAGTCCGTAGAAGCCGCCTACGTTGGTGCTGGTGTTGAAGTGGTCGATGGCAAATCGGGCATTGGTGTGGGCTTTATCAACTTTGTAAGTTGCGGCAGAAGCGGAAGCGGCTACGGCAGCAGCCAAAACGGTAAAAATCATTTTCTTCATATCGATATACTTTATAAGAGGGTATGGGAATGAATACATCAAATATTTATTACGAAAGCATCTTAACATAGTTAGTGCCAATAAATGTTTCCTGATGGTTAATTCTCTATTTGATTGCTGTTGATAATGGCAGAGAATATGAAACGATGGCACCATTTGAGTCATAAAAATGCGTGGTATCTTAACCACGCATTTTTCAGACGGCCTTACAATGCAGCTAAAACGGCATCGCCCATTTCCGAGCAAGAAACAAGCTTGGTGCCTTTTTCGAAAATATCGCCGGTACGGAAGCCTTGTTTCAAAACGGTTTGCACGGCTTGCTCGATTTGTTGCGCGCGTGCTTCGTCATTCAAGCTGTAGCGTACCAACATCGCCAACGACAAAATGGTAGCCAGCGGATTGGCTTTGTTTTGGCCGGCAATATCCGGTGCGGAACCGTGAGAAGGCTCATACAAGCCTTTGTTGTTTTCATTCAATGAAGCTGAAGGCAGCATGCCGATAGAGCCGGTAAGCATAGATGCTTCATCGCTCAAAATATCGCCGAAAATGTTGCCGGTGGCAATCACGTCGAATTGTTTTGGTGCGCGTACCAACTGCATGGCGGCATTGTCGACATACATGTGGCTCAATTCCACATCCGGATATTCTTTGCCGATTTCTTCAAAAATTTCGCGCCACAGTTCTGTGGTTTCCAATACGTTGGCTTTGCCCACAGAGCAGACTTTTTTATTGCGCTTTTGCGCCGCTTGGAAGGCAACATGGGCGATGCGGCGGATTTCGCTTTCGCTGTATTTCATGGTGTTGAAACCTTCTCGTTCGCCGTTTTCTAAAGTGCGGATGCCGCGCGGTTCGCCGAAATAAATGTCGCCGGTGAGTTCGCGTACAATCAGAATATCCAGACCGGCTACCACTTCGGGCTTCAAGGTAGAAGCGTTGGCCAACTCAGGATACAAAATGGCGGGGCGCAGGTTGGCAAATAGGTTCAGGTCTTTACGAATGGCTAATAAGCCACGCTCCGGGCGCAACGGGCGGTCGAGGTTGTCGTATTGCGGGCCGCCTACCGAACCCAACAACACCGCATCAGCTTTGCGGCACAGGTTTTGTGTGAATTCAGGATAGGGCGAACCGTATTGGTCGTAGGCTTCTCCGCCCAAAGGCGCGTATTCGTAAGTCACATCTAAGCCTTGCTCAATCAGTTTGTCCAACACGCGTACGGCTTGGCCGATGATTTCAGGGCCGATGCCGTCGCCTCGTAAGATTGCGATTTGTTTGGTCATTATTGATGTCCTTTGTGGATGAAAAGTGGGAAATGGGCGCTTGCTGTCTGGCGTTGTGATTTACTCGATGAAGAAATTGTCGTAAGTCATGGCATATATCAAGCTGGGCTGTTTGTTTTTGAATTTTTCAAATGCTGCGTGATACTGGCGCGGATCATTGGTTTTGTAACCGGTTAATTCATATGCGCGCACATCAAAAAAATCGCGGTTATACCAAGATTCAATATCGCATAAATGGCTCAATATTTTTGGCTTCGGCACGGTTAAGCGCGGTTTCAAAATCTTGTTCGGAAACATAAACAATACTTTCGGCATCGAAGCCGTCATTTAAGTTTTCCAAGCCTTTAAACAGATATTCTTTGGTTTTCATGGTTTTTAACAAGAAGTGGGTTCGGACGGCCTATTTATCCATAAAGACATGCGGGTTTCCAATGTGCGGATTTTAAATACGGCCCTGCGAATGGGGACGTATCACCGACCAACGGTGCATGGCCGTCGCTTGGAAAAACAGTACAAATTCACCCTCGATATCCAGCCATGTTTCGGGTGCGCAATCAAAAAATCCAATGTCTTTTTCTTCTTGACAGCCCAAACCGTTTTTCAGACGGCCTCGGTCTATCCAGCCGTAGGTTTCCGCGCCGCTGAACCGGTACTTGAATGTCGATGTGTTTGATGTGCGCTTCCGGCCGGGGCTTCGCGCGTGCGCATGACTCCGTTGCCGACAAACAGGCGGATATTGGGATTGTCGTAAGGATATTGGCCGTCCGGCAGCCGGGTAAAATCCAGACGTCAAGCTGACATCAGGCATGCTTTCCCAGCAGAAAAAGCAGCGTACCATTTCATTGAATTCCAAAATCACCAAGATAAGCTGCAAATAGCCGGCATCGCATGCGGTTAGTTTTTTATACGCGGAAGTGATGCACAAGCTCATGCCGTACACCAAGCTGTCGGCCAATGAACTCATCGAACCGGCCAGTTAACCGCTGACGGATTCAAACACAAAAAAGAACAGGTTAATCGGCAAGGCTTGCCTCAGCAGGGTGCGTTCTTTTTGGTTTTGAGTGCTGCCGGTCAACGGGCCGGCGCTTAATTCACTGCTTTCCAGGCAGCCGTCAAAATTCAGAGGTATAAGCGCCTGAAAAATCGGCTCGGTGCTGCCGTCATGTTAGGCGGGTCATACGGCGGTTGGGAATGTCAAACCCAAGCGCATGAATGCCTTCGACAGCGCTAAGCTTCATTCGGATTATTTGCTCTTCTGAAGCCAATCCATTTTACTGATATGGAGAATACTTTTCTGCATAGGCAAATCCGTTTCGGACGGCCTATATGGATTGGAATAAGGAAGAGAGATGAATTTCAGACGGCATAGTGTTTCAAACTAATCAGCAGGTCGGGTAAACACATTTTGTGTATGTTTACCCTGCTTGTTTATGTTTAGTTATATAACCAAGGTTGCGCGGCTTTGTGTTTTTCTTCAAAGGCTTTGATTTCATCAGCGTGCTGAAGCGTTAAGCCGATTTCGTCTAAACCGTTGAGCAGGCAGTGTTTGCGGTGTTCGGTGATGTCGAAAGTAAATACATAGCCACTTGGCGTGGTAACGGTTTGCGTTTCCAAATCGATATCGAGCGAATAGCCTTCTTGGGCTTCGACTTCTTTAAACAATTGGTCGACTTGCTTCTCAGTCAAGACAATCGGCAATAAGCCGTTTTTGTAGCAGTTGTTGAAGAAAATGTCGGCAAACGAGGGGGCGATTACGGCGCGGAAACCGTAGTCGTCCAATGCCCACGGCGCGTGTTCGCGTGATGAACCGCAACCGAAGTTTTTGCGGGTCAGTAAAACTTGTGCGCCTTGGTAGCGTGGCTGGTTGAGTGAGAAATCGGGATTAAGCGGACGCTTACTGTTGTCCATGCCCGGTTCGCCGTGGTCGAGGTAGCGCCATTCGTCAAAGGCGTTGGGACCGAAGCCGCTGCGTTTGATGGATTTTAAGAATTGTTTCGGAATAATGGCATCGGTATCGACGTTGCTGCGGTCAAGCGGGGCGACAAGGGCGGTAATTTTGGCAAATGCTTTCATGGTCTGTACTTTTCCGTTTATTCAAGATTATAAAATGCCCCGCTTCACGGGGCATTCATGCTTAAAGAGAAGAATTACATTTTGTGTTTAACTTCTTCTGCAGTATTGCTGACTGCGTTACCGGCAGCTTTCACATCTTTGCCCGCACCTGAAATGGTGTTGCAGGCAGACAGCAGAGTCATGGCAGTCAAAGCGATTAATGCAAATTTTTTCATGTTGAATTTCCTATTGTGGAAGTTGGGCTGGTGGTTAGTAGCTTTTTACAGATTCAGCAGTATTGCTGACTGCATTACCGGCTGCTTTTACGTCTTTGCCTGCACCTGATATGGTGTTACAAGCAGACAAAAGTGTCATAGCGGTCAAAGCGATCAGGGCAAATTTTTTCATTTGAAGCTCCTTATGGTTTGAAAAGTACAGCCTGCTTTGCTGTATTTCTATAATATCCACCATCTTTCTAAATAGCAATAGCCAACGTGACCATATGAATTTAAATATTCTTAAAAATATTAATGCGCTATTGCAATGGTATTTTAAAGGCTGCGCACATCTACAAATCGGCCGTTAACCGCCGCCGCGGCAGCCATAGCAGGGCTGACCAAATGCGTGCGTCCGCCGTTGCCTTGCCGGCCTTCAAAGTTACGGTTGGAAGTGGAAGCGCAGCGTTGTTGCGGCTCTAAACGGTCGGCATTCATTGCTAAGCACATCGAGCAACCCGGTTCGCGCCATTCGAAGCCGGCATCGATAAAGATTTTGTCTAAACCTTCTTCTTCGGCTTGCGCTTTCACCAAGCCTGAACCCGGTACGATCAGCACGCGCTGAACATTGCCGGCTTTTTTACGGCCTTTGGCGACAGCGGCGGCTTCGCGCAAGTCTTCGATGCGGCTGTTGGTACAAGAGCCGATAAATACAATGTCAACCGGAATTTCATTTAACGGCGTGTCGGCTTCCAAGCCCATGTATTCCAAAGCGCGCTCCATGCCGCCGCGTTTCACAGGGTCGGTTTCGTTGGCCGGATTCGGTACTTTGCCGTTGATATCCAGCACCATTTCCGGTGAGGTGCCCCAAGTGACTTGCGGCTCGATGTCTTCGGCTTTGAAACGGAATACTTTATCGAATTCCGCGCCCTCATCGGAAACCAATGTGCGCCAGTATTCAACGGCTCTGTCCCATGCTTCGCCTTTCGGCGCGAATGGTTTGTCTTTGACGTAATCGATGGTGGTTTGGTCAACCGATACCATGCCTGAGCGCGCACCGGCTTCGATGGCCATGTTGCACAAAGTCATGCGGCCTTCCATCGACAGGCTATGAATGGCTTCGCCGTCAAATTCAATCGCATAGCCCGTGCCGCCGGCGGTGCCGATTCGGCCGATGATGTATAGGGCCGCATCTTTGGCAGTCACGCCCGGTTTCAGACGGCCTGATACTTCAATCAGCATTGATTTAGATTTTTTGGCGGTAATACACTGGGTCGCCATGGTGTGTTCGACTTCGGATGTACCGATACCATGCGCCAATGCACCGAATGCACCGTGGGTAGAAGTGTGCGAGTCGCCGCACACTACCGTCATGCCGGGCAGGGTGGCGCCTTGTTCGGGTCCCATGACGTGCACAATACCTTGGCCTTTGTCCATAAACGGGAAATAAGCCAATGCGCCGAATTCTTTGATATTTTTGTCTAAAGTATCGACTTGCAGCTTGGAAATCGGGTCTTGAATGCCTTTGTCCCAATCACCGGTCGGGGTGTTGTGGTCGGCGGTGGAAACCACACTGTCGATGCGCCACAGTTTGCGGCCGGCCATTTTCAAGCCTTCAAATGCTTGCGGGCTGGTCACTTCGTGTACCAAATGGCGGTCAATATAAAGCAGAACGGTGCCGTCTTCCTCTTCGCGGACGACGTGGCTGTTCCAAAGTTTGTCATAGAGGGTTTGTGCGCTCATGGTGTGTTCTTTTATGAGTGGGTGGTGGTGAATAGTATGTGGAGAATATTAGACTTATTAACTTAGAAAATCAACTAATTTTGTCTAATTTTTATTTAAGAATAAAAATTTCTCCAATTCTTCAGAAAATTTTAGACAATTTGTACAATTTTATTTTTGGGCGTAACCTTTTATTGTATTCATGCTCTTGCCTTTATCCTGAATGGAATAGGCTGTCCGAGTGCCTTTTGGATTCAGACGGCCTGCTGTCAAAATGATTGTTTGCGGTTGGGTGATGATGCAGTTTTGTGGTAAAATCGCCCGTAATTATTGCTATAAGAAATGCTAGGAATCATGACAGACGCAACAGTCCGCAACGACCATAAGTTTGCACTCGAAACCATCCCGGTAAGCCTTGAAGACGAAATGCGCAAAAGTTACCTTGATTACGCCATGAGCGTGATCGTGGGGCGTGCGCTGCCAGATGTGCGCGATGGCCTGAAGCCGGTTCACCGCCGTGTGCTTTATGCCATGCACGAATTGAAAAACAACTGGAATGCTTCTTACAAGAAATCCGCCCGTATCGTCGGCGACGTGATCGGTAAATACCACCCGCACGGCGATTCCGCCGTTTACGATACCATCGTGCGCATGGCGCAGGATTTTTCCATGCGCTATATGCTGGTTGACGGTCAGGGCAACTTCGGTTCGGTGGACGGCGACGGTGCGGCAGCCATGCGTTATACCGAAATCCGCATGGCGAAAATCGCCCACGAAATGCTGGCCGATATTGAAGAAGAAACCGTGAATTTCGGCCCGAACTACGATGGCAGCGAACATGAGCCGTTGGTGTTGCCGACCCGTTTCCCGGCTTTGTTGGTAAACGGTTCTTCGGGTATTGCCGTGGGTATGGCGACCAATATTCCGCCGCACAACCTGACCGATACGATTAACGCCTGTCTGCAATTGTTGGATGAACCCGACACCGACATCGATACCTTAATCGACATCATCAAGGCTCCCGACTTTCCTACCGGAGCCACTATTTACGGCATGAACGGTGTGCGTGAAGGCTATAAAACCGGTCGCGGCCGCGTGGTAATGCGCGGTAAAACACACATCGAGCCGGTCGGTAAAAACGGCGAGCGCGAAGCGATTGTGATTGACGAGATTCCGTATCAAGTCAACAAAGCCAAATTGGTCGAGAAAATCGGTGATTTGGTGCGTGAAAAAACTTTGGAAGGCATTTCCGACCTGCGCGACGAATCGGATAAATCCGGTATGCGTGTGGTGATTGAGTTAAAACGTAATGAAAATTCAGAAGTCGTTTTAAATCAACTGTATAAGCTGACTCAGCTGCAAGACAGTTTCGGTATCAATATGGTGGCTTTGGTTGATGGACAGCCGCGTTTGCTGAACCTGAAGCAAATTTTGAGCGAGTTTATCCGTCACCGCCGCGAAGTGGTGACCCGCCGTACGTTGTTCCGCCTGAAAAAAGCGCGTCACGAAGGCCATATCGCCGAAGGTAAAGCAGTGGCTTTGTCGAATATTGACGAGATGATTCAGTTGATTAAAGAATCGGCTGATGCACCGGAAGCTAAAGAAAAATTGTTGGCGCGTGCATGGCGCAGCGGTTTGGTAGAAGACATGCTCAACCGTACCGATTTGGATTTGCGCATGGCGCGCCCGGAGGGTTTGCCGGAAAACTTGGGCTTGCAAGGCCAAGGGTATTATCTGAGCGAAATTCAGGCAGATGCCATTCTGCGTATGAGCCTGCGCAACCTGACCGGCTTGGATCAGGAAGAAATTGTCGGTGATTATAAAAACATCATGGCGAAAATCATTGATTTCTTGGATATTTTGGCCAAGCCTGAACGCATTACCCAAATTATCCGTGAAGAATTGGAAGAAATCCGCAACGGTTTCGGCGACGGCCGCCGCAGCGAAATCAATCCGTTCGGCGGCGACATTGCCGATGAAGACCTGATTCCGCAGCGTGAAATGGTGGTAACGCTGACCCACAGCGGTTACATTAAAACCCAGCCGACAACCGACTATCAGGCGCAGCGCCGGGGTGGACGGGGCAAGCAGGCGGCGGCAACCAAAGACGAAGACTTTATCGAAACGCTGTTTGTGGCCAATACCCACGATTATTTAATGTGTTTCACCAATTTGGGCAAATGCCACTGGATTAAAGTCTATAAACTTCCCGAGGGCGGCCGCAATAGTCGGGGGCGTCCGATTAACAACGTGATTCAGTTGGAGGAAGGTGAAAAAGTCAGCGCGATTTTGGCGGTGCGGGAATTTCCGGAAGACCAATATGTATTCTTCGCTACTGCGCAAGGCATGGTAAAAAAAGTACAGTTGTCGGCGTTTAAAAACGTGCGCAGTCAAGGCATTAAAGCAATTGCTTTGAAAGAAGGCGATTACTTGGTCGGTGCGGCTCAAACCAGCGGTACGGATGACATTATGCTGTTCTCTAATTTGGGCAAAGCCATCCGCTTTAACGAATATTGGGAGCGCAGCGGCGGCGATGAAAGCGAAGATGCCGATATCGACAATGAAAACGACGTTTCAGACGGCCTTGATGACGAAACAGCAGAAGGCGACAATGAAAACGCCTTGCCAAGCGGTAAACACGGTGTGCGTCCTTCCGGTCGCGGCAGCGGCGGTTTGCGCGGTATGCGTTTGCCGGCCGACGGTAAAATCGTCAGCCTGATTACCTTCTCGCCTGAATGCGGACAAAGTGCCCTGCAAGTGTTGACGGCTACTGCCAACGGCTACGGCAAGCGCACGCCGATTGCCGACTACAGCCGCAAAAACAAAGGCGGACAAGGCAACATTGCCATCAACACCGGCGAGCGCAACGGCGATTTGGTTGCCGCCACTTTGGTGGAAGAATGTGACGACTTGATGCTGATTACCAGCGGCGGCGTGTTGATTCGCACCAAAGTCGAGCAAATCCGTGAAACCGGCCGTGCAGCTGCCGGTGTGCGCCTGATTAATTTGGACGAAGGCGAAACCTTGGTCAGCTTGGAGCGTGTGGCGGAAGAGCCGGAAGTTGAAGCGGCTGAAGAAGGTGAAGCGTTGGATAACGTTGGTACGCCAATTGAAAGCGAAAACGGTTCAAGCGAAGCATGATGGAAGACATAAAATAATGTTTTTTCGAGGCCGTCTGAAAAGGTTTGTATCTTTTCAGACGGCCTTTTAGTGAAAGTAGTTGAAATAGAAGGACACAGTTTTGAAACAAGGTTGGGTATATGTATTGACCAATCAAGGCATGCCCGGTTTGATTAAAATCGGCTTTACCAAAAACCTGCCGCAAGAGCGGGCGCGCGAGCTATATGGCACGGGTGTGGCTTATCCGTTTGAGGTGGCTTATCAGGTATGCTGCTATCACTATCCGCAAGTCGAGCGCAAAGTGCATGCGCAATTAAGTGATAAGCGGGTCAACGGCGGCCGAGAATTTTTCGCCTGCCCGGTCGAAGAAGCGGCGCAGGTTATCCGCCAATGCGCCGGAAAAAATCTGATTTCGGCACAAGATCTGCGCACAGGTGAAGTTTGGCAAAATAAACCGGCTGACAAGCCGTCTAAAAAAACGAGCGTTCAGACGGCCTCGCATCATTGGCGGATTCCTCATTATCATTTGATTGGCGGAGGCCTGGCCTTGGTCATCATTTGGCTTGCTTGGTTGGGTTTTCGCAGTGCGGGAGAAACGGTCGAATTAAGCGAAGCGCAGCAAGTCACGGGCTATGTGTCCGGCAAAATTGGCAAGGAAGACATTAATATTCGCGCTTGCCCGTCAACCGAATGCGGCGTGATTTCTGTTTTGCCGGCTAATCAAAATATTCAAATTAAGCCGCACACCCGCACGGCAAAAAACTGGGTGTATGCCGAATTTCAAGGCGATGTGTGCTATCCGGAGCATTATGAGCGCGGCCAAGGCTGTCGATTATGGGCGCAGAATAATATTGTCGAAGGCTGGGTCTATGCCGATAATTTGGCCGGACAAAATATCAAACCGGCCAAACGTTCGGATTCTTTGTTTGATTCGTTGTTTTGATGATTAGGTCTCAGGCCGTCTGAAAGTATGCTTCGGGACGGCATCGCAATATTGTCGATAGCGTTCGGCCAAGCCGTAAAGAATTACGGCGGTTAAGCCCCAAATATCGTAATGTTGAAAAGGCAGCGTAGGCATGGCGATGGTTTTTCCTTGGTGTTGCAATGCACGCATTTCGTAATGCCGAAGATTCATCGCAAAATCAAACGGCACATAAAACACTTCCGCCACTTCGTCCGGATTGGTTTGAATGCGCGGGTTATCGGTACACAGCGCCGGAATGGGATGTACTTCATAACCCGATAGCGTGTAGTGCGGCGGTAGAGCGGGGAAGGTTTGCCAAGCCTGCGGCAGAATGCCGACTTCTTCGTGTGTTTCGCGCAAGGCCGTTTGGGTTAAATCGATGTCTTGCGGTTCATAGCGGCCGCCGGCTAGGGAGATTTGGCCGGTGTGGCGGCGCAGTGAGCCGGAGCGGCGGGTAAACAATATCTGCCATTGATGGTCTTTTTTGATCACGGCTAACAAAACCGCCGCCACTTTATATTCGGCAGGATTGAGAAAACGGTTGTGCAGGTTTTGTGTACGGCTGTCAAATTCGTGCGCGCGCAGTAGGAAATCGGAAAGCGGTCGGGTCATGGGCGGTATCCGTAAAGTGTTTACACGATTATATTGCATTAGGTTTACGGTTGCTTAAATCTACAAATCAGACGGCTTGTGATAAAGTTATGCCTAAACTGAAGGCCGTCTGAACACAGTCGGCAATGTAAAGGAATGATTATGTTTTTTGTCCCTTCCCGTGTCCGTGCCGTGGCTGCGGCGGTGATGATGTTGTTTGCGATCGAAAGTTATGCAGCCAACGAAATCAAAGTCCAGCCCAAAGCGGCCAAAGAAGTAAAAGAGCTGATTCGGAAAAAAAGCCGCTACACACCCGAAGAGCGTGAGTGGGAACGACAGCGCCGCATGGGCGTAATTGAGCGCACCAATACCGTGTTTACCTTATTGGGCGGTGAAATGGCGTTGCAAAAAGGCGATGCCGGCATGGCATTAGCGACGTATATGGTGTCGCTCAATCGTACCAAATCGCCGGAAGTTGCCGAGCGCGCGCTGGAAATGGCGGTGTCGCTCAATGCGTTTGAACAAGCCGAGATGATTTATCAGAAATGGCGTGAAATCGAGCCGGTGCCGAGTGCGGCGCAAAAGCGTATGGCTTGGGTGCGCGATTTGCTGATGGGTAATGCCGACCAAAAATTAAGTGGCTTGGATGACGTGTTGCGCAATGCCACCGAAGAGCAAACGCAGCGCATTTTCCTGCTCTTGGCGCAAGCGGCGGTGCGACAGCAAGGCTTGGCGGAAAAAGCGGGCAGAGAAGTGCATAAGGCGGCAAAAAAATACCCCGGTATGCCGGAAGCGGCAATTGCCGATGTGATTTTCAGCGCACAAGAAGGTGATGAACGCCATGCGGTAGAAGCCATGCAGCGTTTGGCCAATTTGGATGCGGAAATTTTACCGCCGACTTTATTAACCATGCGCTTGGTGGCGCAACGCCAACCGCAAATGCTCAACCGTTTTTTTGAAGAAACTAATACTGCCGATTTGTCGCCGGTGTGGCAGGAATTGGAAATCAGCAGCCTGATTGCGTCGCAGCAGCCGGACAAAGCCTATGTGCGGTTGCAACAATTATTGGCGGCCAATCCGAATGCGGATTTGTATGTTCAGGCGGCCTTATTGTCGGCCAGCCGTAAAGAAGACATTTCCGTTACCGGGAATTATTTGGAAAAAGCCTACAATACCGGCACGCGCGAGCAACAAGGCCGTGCGGCAATTATCGGTGCCATGCGTTATGCCGATATGAAAAATTACACCGATGCCAAAAAATGGGTAAATAAAATCAGCGCGCCGGAATATGCGTTTGACAAAGCGGTGTTAAAAGCTTCGATTGCGGCAGAAGAAGGCGATATGGCGGCGGCCTTAACCGAAGCCCGCCGCGCAGAAAAGCTGCCTGAGCAACAGGGCAGATTCTTTGGTGCTGCGGAACTGCAGCGCGTTTATTTGTTTGCCTTGGCGCAAAGCGATAAACCGCAAACCGCGCTGGCAGAATTGAATCAAATGGCGGCCAAAGCCGCTAAGCAGCCTGAAGCTGCCGAGCGTTTGCCGGATATCCTGTATCAGCGTGCAATGGTATATGAAAAATTAGGCCGGCATGAAAAAGCCATTGCCGATTTGCGCCGCTATAACGATTTAAACCCCAACAGCGCCAGCGGTATGAATGCCTTGGGCTACACTTTATTGATTATGCCCAACGGCAAGCAATATTTTGATGAAGCGTTTCAGTTGATTCAGACGGCCTACCATTTGGAGCCGGAATCCGCTGCAATTAACGACAGTTTGGGCTGGGCTTATTACCTGAAAGGCGATGCGCAAGCAGCCTTGCCATATTTGGAATACGCTTATCGCGAGTACCCTGATGCAGAGGTAGCATCGCACTTGGGCGAAGTGTTATGGCAACTGGAACAGCAAGAACAAGCTAAAAAAATTTGGCATGACGGTTTGCAAAAAGAGGGTGACAAGGCCTTGTTAAAAGCGACCATGAAACGCTTTGGCGTGGTGGTGCCGAATGAGCCTGTGCGCAAAGCAAAACCTAAAACGAAATAATACGAGGCCGTCTGAAAGTATGATTCGTTTTCAGACGGCCTGACTTAAGCAATTCGGAGTGATGATGAAGTTCAAATTATATGGTTCTACTTTGGCAGTCTTGGTATTGGCGGCGTGTGCCCAACCCAATATGCCGCAGCAAAACGGTTGGCCGCAAGCAGACAACACAAGCGACTTTACCGCAGAAGGCCGCTTGGCGGTAAAAATAGACGGTAAAGGTTCGTATGCCAATTTTGATTGGGCGTATCAAAACCAAGTGCAAACCATCAATGTAAATACACCGTTGGGCAATACGGTCGGCCAATTGTGCCAAGACAAGCAGGGTGTATTGGCGGTGGACAATAAAGGACAGGTTTATCACGCACAAACCGCCGCACAATTAAGCCGGCAGCTATTGGGTTTTGAATTACCGGTGCAATATCTGCACATTTGGGCGAATGGTAAACGTGTCGCCGAGGCACCATATCAATTGCTTTCAGACGGTCGTTTGCAGCAATTCGACTGGATCATCAGTCGAACGCTTAATCAAACGGGGCAGGCACGCATATTGTTATTGGAAAACGCAAAATTAAGCGTGCGGCTGGTGTTTGATGAAATGAATACCCGGCCGGAGCCGACTACACAACAACAATGCGCTGCCCGTACTTAAGGAGGCTGTATGAACATTCCGAAGCATGCGCAAGCTTTTTTGGCACCGGCTAAATTAAACTTGGATTTGCGCATTACCGGCCGCAGGGCGGATGGTTATCATGAATTGGAAAGCATCTTTTGCCTGATCGGTTTGTATGACACCGTTTATCTGGCGTTGCGCGATGACGGCCGGATTTTGCTGCACACGCCTGTCGAAGGTGTGACGCAAGAGCAGGATTTGGCCTATCGGGCCGCTGCTGCACTGAAAGTGCATGCCCAATCTGCCGGTGGAGTGGATATTTGGTTGGAAAAAAAGATTCCGATGGGCGGCGGATTGGGCGGCGGCAGCTCGGATGCGGCAACTGTTTTGCTGGCGTTAAACCGATTATGGCAATGTGGTTTGGGCGAGCAAGAGATGATTGATTTGGGCGTAACATTGGGTGCGGATGTGCCGTTTTTTATCTTCCGGCGTAATGCATTTGCACGGGGTGTCGGTGAGAAATTAATCGAAATAGATGTGCCAAAACAATGGTATGTTATCGTGAAGCCTGATGTGCATGTGGCGACCGGCAAAATTTTTTCCCATCCTCACTTGACACGCGATTCCAAACCAAGCATAATGCCTGCTTTCCAAGCATTGCAGCCGTTTCGCAATGATATGCAGGCGGTGGTATTTCAGGAATACCCTGAAGTCTGGAAGGCTTATCTTGAGATATCGAAGCATGGTAACGCATTAATGACCGGTTCCGGCGCGTGTGTATTTGTTCCATGTCGGCATCAAGAAGAAGCGGAAAATATATACCAACAAGTTTCTAAAGTATATGAAGCATATTGTGTTGAAGGCTTAGCTGTTCATCCTTTGTTTCATGTATAAGTGAGCCAGTTGGGGAGTCGTCAAGCGGTTAAGACACTGGATTTTGATTCCAGCATGCGAAGGTTCGAATCCTTCCTCCCCAGCCACCCACACTTTGTTGGGGAGTCGTCAAGCGGTTAAGACACTGGATTTTGATTCCAGCATGCGAAGGTTCGAATCCTTCCTCCCCAGCCACCTACCTTTATTGGGGAGTCGTCAAGCGGTTAAGACACTGGATTTTGATTCCAGCATGCGAAGGTTCGAATCCTTCCTCCCCAGCCAAATAAAAGCGTGTAAGTTTTCTTACACGCTTTTTTATGTTGTAAATTGACGAATTTATCTGCTGAATCCTTGGGTTTACGCGCTAATTTGCGTATAATACCGGCCTTAACGTCAATGTACAAAGCAGAGGAAAGCAAGATGTTTTCTGAGCAATGTTTGAATACAAAATCAGGTGAAAATGATATGGCCGCATATGATAGTTTGATGGTATTTACCGGTAATGCCAATCCCGATTTAGCCCAACGTGTTGTGAAACACTTGGATATTTCTTTGGGTGAGGCGAATGTAAGCAAATTCTCCGATGGTGAAGTAGCCATTGAATTATTGGAAAATGTACGCGGTCGCGATGTATTCATTTTGCAGCCGACTTGTGCGCCAACCAATGACAATCTGATGGAAATTCTGACCATGGCTGATGCTTTGAAACGCGCTTCCGCCGGCCGTATCACTGCCGCAATTCCTTATTTCGGCTATGCCCGCCAAGACCGTCGCCCGCGTTCGGTTCGTGTACCGATTTCGGCTAAATTGGTTGCCAATATGTTGTATTCAGCCGGTATCGACCGCGTGTTGACTGTCGACTTGCATGCGGACCAAATCCAAGGATTCTTTGATATTCCGGTGGACAATATTTATGCCACACCGGTTTTGTTGAATGACATTGCACAGCAACGCATTGAAAACCTGACTGTTGTCAGTCCTGATATTGGTGGCGTTGTGCGGGCTCGTGCGGTAGCCAAAGCATTGAATGTGGACTTGGCAATTATCGACAAACGTCGTCCTAAAGCCAACGTTGCCGAAGTAATGAACATCATCGGCGATATTCAAGGTCGCACCTGTTTGATTATTGATGATATGATCGATACCGCCAATACCTTATGCAAAGCCGCTTCTGCATTGAAAGAGCGTGGTGCTGAACGTGTGTTGGCTTATGCCACGCATCCTGTATTCTCCGGCTCTGCCGTAGAGCGTATTTCATCATCTGACATTGATCAGGTGGTGGTAACCGATACTATTCCTTTGTCGGAAGAGGCGAAAAATTGCGATCGCATCCGTCAAGTGACTATTGCCGGTTTGCTGGCTGAAACGGTTCGCCGTATCAGTAATGAAGAATCTGTGTCCTATCTTTTCAATGAAGAAGTGACTACAACCTTTGGCGGCATTTTGCTGCCATAAACTCAATCGTCTTAAGCTGGTCGCGGCCGATGACGATATTTTTAATCTAATTGGAGTATTTTTATTATGTCATACGAAATTCAAGCTACAGTTCGCGAAGATCAAGGCACTGGTGCGAGCCGCCGCCTGCGCCGCGAAGGTCAAATCCCTGCCATCTTGTACGGTGAAGGCCAAGAGGCTGTGGCAATTGCAGTAGATCATAAAACTATGTACTACGCATTGGAAAAAGAATCTTTCCACACTGCTTTGATCAAATTGACCTTGGACGGTAAAACTCAAGACGTTATCGTGCGTGATTTCCAAATGCACCCATTCCGTCAACAAGTTCAACACATCGACTTCCAAGCTGTTAAAGCCGATCAAAAAATCCGTATCCGTGTACCATTGCACGTGGTTAACGCAGAAAACTCTCAAGCAATCAAATTGCAAGGTGGCCGCGTTTCTCTGTTGAACACTTCAGTAGAAGTTTACGCTTTGCCTGCTAACATTCCTGCATTCTTGGAGTTGGATTGTGCTTCTGTTGTGGCCGGTGACATTTTGCACTTGTCAGATATTAAATTCCCAGAAGGCGTTGAAAGCGTTTCTTTGAAACGTAATGAAAACTTGGCTGTTGCTACTGTAACCGGCAAAAAACGCTAAGAACTTAAACTAAAAAGCCCGCATTTATTTGCGGGCTTTTTAGTTTGCTGATTTTGTTCTGTATTATTTTAGAAAGGATTTATTTAGCTTTTAATAAAAACATGATTAAATAGATAAGTCAGCTAAATCAAAGCATTGAAGAATTAAAATCGTAAAATTAGGCCGTCTGAATTATTCTAGACGGCCTTGGCGTTTATTTATTACTTTTTATTTGAGATAGGTTCACAGGCTGTAAAATTAGGCTGTTTACATTTTATAGCATTACCTAAGCTATCCATCTGGATAGATAGTGTGTAACCACTGTAAATGGGTTTTGCTGAAAGACTGTAACGACGGCTTTTACCTTCATTTTCCAAGCGCCCATCAAATTCATATCGTTTAACCAATTCATTATCAACACCATAACTTTTGGGGTTGCCTTTAAAGGCCGTTAGTTCAGTTGAAAGATCTAATGATGGATTTTTAACCAGTTTGGTTTTAATTTGGTTATTTACACCTATCAAATCTGAATGGGCTTGTGCCAAATAGCCACGTTCGATATAACGATTATAAGAAGGTAGGGCAATAGTTGCCAAAATACCGATAATGGCAACAGTAATCATCAATTCAACTAAAGTAAAGCCTTGATTATTTTTCATGTTATTCATTCGCTACGTAAGACTGAAGCATAACGACAGTATTATTGTTTTTACCCCATGCTTTGGCAGTTACACGGTAAATGGTGCTGCCTTGAGAAGGATTAGTGCTGATGTATTCTATGATATACACAGGTGTTTTGCTGACATTTTCAGCTTGAATATCGACGGGTTGGCCGTTTTCGTCAATATACAGTTTTTTGTCAGCCATGCGTTCCCATGCATTGCCTGTCGAGCTTTCTACTTCTATCGCATTGCTACTTCCTGTTGGAACCATAGCATCAGGTGTTGCGCAGAGACCTTTTGTTTCTTTGTTACCAATCATGCCAAGACAATTAGCTTTAAAAGTAACTTTTTTACCGTCAAACTCTAGAATTTTGTCTTCGCCTTTTTGTAAAGCTGCTTCAGCCAAGCTAAGTGCTAATTTTCTATCTGCTTCATTGGTACTGATTCGTTGTTCAGTATTATATGATTGCACCGCCGTTACTACCAGCAGTGCAATAACGATCATAATCATCAACACGATGAAGAGTGCATAGCCATGCTGAGCAGACTGGGGTGCAAAATTATTTAAATAGCGTGATTTGCGCATACGTTGCCTCCTCTTACCGAAGCTTCAATGTTATAGGCAGTGGCATTGTCTGTACCCAATTGGATTTGAATTAATGCGGGTGTGGTTCCATCTGTGGATGCTGCTGTATTTGTTCGCAAAGTATCTTTACGTGTAAAGGTTTCTTGGCTGGTGGTAGAGGCAGCCAGATTTCTACAGGCATCGGTATTATCTATATAAAAATAATTGATATTCATTGATTGAACATCTTTCATCAAAAGCTGTGGATCTCCCCAGTTACCGGTTTCATGATTCAGTTGGAAACGATAGAGGCCTGCTTGGTTATTAAAAGAGCCAACAGCATAAGCGGAAACGACATGCTGTAACATTGAAATAGCCCCATTTGTTTCATCACCTGTGATTTTTAAAGCTGATTTTGCCGTCGTTAAGTCTGTAATGCCGGCGCTTTTGGCGATCTTATTGCAGCTGCTGGCGACATTGGCATTGCTGCCAGTGGCATCTATCCCATATTGAAAGATTAATGCATTATTCTTAGATAACGGGGAAAAACCTGGATAATTCACTTTACCTTCTGTAATCGGAACCATCTTACCGTTAACAATATTGCTGCGTAAGGTAAAAGAAGCATTGGAATCATCGGTTATTACTGTATTACCTGTATAGTCAGCCATATTGAAACAGCCAAAACTGCCTGCCATACGTGCATCGCGGCTCAGCAAAGTAGCGGCACCGCGCAAATCCTGCTGGACGCTTAAACGTGAAGTTGCTGCATTATTGAGATTACGGGCGGTAAAATAAGTTGAAGTGACTGCCATTAAAACAATCATGCTTAAGGCGCTGGCAACCAAAAATTCAATCAGGCTGAAGCCTTGCATTTTGGGCGGGCGAGCAAAAGTAGAGCGTTTATTTTTCATTTTTATTCCGTAACGCGTGACTGATGAGTATAAACAATAAAATTTCCTGAGCTTTTTAAATCGTTGCCGTTTTGCTCTTCTTCGGCATCAATTAACCATAATACTTTAACTATGGTATCTCCTGAGTTATTGCAACGAGCATTGAATGAACCTTCATAAGTAGGCTCTCTGCCGGAACTGTCTCTACAAATGGCAAAATGAAATTTTGCATCAGGCAGGGCTGTTGATAATGCATTTGAAAATGAAGCGATTTGTGCAGTTGCCAGCTCTTGCTTTGTCATTTGCCCATTATCTTTATATGATCCATTCACATTTTGACTGTTATCAATAAGATAGTGACTATAAGATTTCAGCATTCGACCGGTTTCCGCACCGGAGCTATCAGTCTCTGCCGATAAAACCGGATTAATCAGCATACCTTCAATTAAATTCTGCGTAATTTGAGAAACGATTGTTTGTGTTTCCCCTTCTCGAACACTGGAGACGGCACGCAATTGTACAGAAAGTAAGGCAAGAATGCCGATGGCCAGTACAAACATGGAAATCAAGACTTCAATCAAAGTCATACCTTGTTGAGTGGCTTTCAGACGGCCTTGCTGCTGAAAAGAAAAGAGTGATGTCGTTGTTTTCATATTGTTATTTTTCGGAATATTGGCAAATATCACGCGAGTCGGATTTTGCGCAGATTTCTACACGGCCGCTGCCATCGATAAACAATACACCGGCGCGAGCTTTTTTGTCATCATCGCTGCTTGCACGGGAATCGGTTAAGATAATTTGAGTGTAACCGCTAGGTGTCGGGAAATTATCTGTCGCAGAAGGCGATTTATTCCAACGGACAAAATTGCCGTTGGGTAGGAAAGTCCAGCGGGTGATGTTGTCCGAGGTTTTACTGCCACTAAAAGGGTAGGTATAATAGCTATGGGTTACGCGATCGTTGTTTTTGCTGTTTAAGATGATGGCGCGTAATTGAATATCGTTGGCGCGCTCATATTGTTTGTTTTTATCTGCATCGGCAAAAGCCATCAAACCTTGGTTGCTGAAACTGGCGTTACAGCTACCGTTAGATTTACCGTCTTTTTTAATTTGAACCGGACAAATATAAACCGGAAGATTCAGGCGAACGGCTTCGCTGCGGGCAAAGCGCAGAAGATTGGCGATTTGTTCCGCGTTGCTGGCCACGCGTCGCGATGCGATCCATTGGCTCATGTTGGGAAGGGCGATGACGGCCATGATTGCGATGATGGCAATCACGACCAGCAGTTCGATAAGGGTAAAACCTTGTTGTTTGGCGTGCATGAGTATCGGTAAGTTTGGCGGAAGTTTATCGGTAATGTGCGGGTAGTGCTTGGTTTTATATTTGTTTATATGTGCGTTACGCGTATTTCATTCTAAACGATATTGCCAAGCATTGCCTAATAAAATATGAAAAACGCTTAGTTTGTCGGGGTAATCTGTCTCAATCTTCCATCAATGCGGAGTCGGGAATGTAGGCAGCGTTGTCGAACTTGGTGAATTGTCCCATCCAAGTGAGGTGGACTTTCCCTGTTGGGCCGTTACGGTGTTTGCCGATAATGCATTCGGCCAAGCCTTTGAGCGGTGATTCAGGATTGTAGTATTCGTCACGGTACATAAACATAATCAGGTCGGCATCCTGCTCGATGGCGCCGGATTCGCGCAAGTCGGACATCATCGGGCGTTTGTCGGTACGTTGCTCAACGGTACGGCTTAACTGTGACAGCGCAATCACCGGCACTTGTAATTCTTTTGCCAGGGCTTTGAGCGAGCGGGAGATTTCACCCAATTCAGACGCGCGGTTGTCGGAGCGGCCGGAGCCGGACATCAATTGCAGGTAGTCGATCACGATTAAGCCCAGTTTGCCGTTAAACTGGCGGGCCAAGCGGCGGGCGCGGGCGCGCAGTTCGAGCGCCGTCAACCCCGGTGTTTCGTCAATATACATCGGCGCGTTGGTAAGCTTAATCACGGCTTCGTTGAAATTGAGCCAATGTTGGTCTTGCAGGTTGCCGGTTTTCAAAACCTGCTGGTCGACGCGGCCGACGGAGCTTAATACGCGCATTACCAATTGCGCGGCACCCATTTCCATTGAGAAGACGGCAACGGGTAATTGTGCTTCAACGGCAACGTGTTCGGCGATATTGATGGAAAATGCGGTTTTACCCATAGATGGGCGGCCGGCGACGATAATCAAATCGCCCGGTTGCAGGCCGGAAGTTTTTTTGTCCAAATCGATAAAGCCGGTGGATATGCCGGTGACTTCTTCGGGGTTTTCACGCGAATAGAGCATGTCGATTTTAGCGACTACTTCGTCCAACACATCAGGCATGCTTAAAAAGCCTTGTTTGGATTTTGCGGTGCTTTCGGCGATTTGGAACACTTTGTTTTCGGCTTCATCGAGTAATTGCCCTGCATCGCGCCCTTGCGGATTGTAGGCGCTGCGGGCGATTTCCGTGCCGACTTCGGCCAGTTGGCGCATGATGGAGCGTTCGCGCACGATTTCGGCGTAGCGGCGGATATTGGCGGCGGAAGGGGTGTTTTGTGCGAGGGTAATCAGGTAATTGAAACCACCTGCTGCTTCGAGTTCGTCATTGCGCTCTAAGGCTTCCTGCACGGTAATCACGTCGGCCGGACGACTTTCGTTCACCAACATGGCGATGGCGCGGAAAATCAGGCGGTGTTCGTGGCGGTAGAAGTCTTCGCCGGTGACGATATCTGCGATTCTGTCCCATGCTGCGTTTTCCAAAAGCAGGCCGCCCAAAACCGATTGCTCGGCTTCCATCGAATGCGGCGGCAAGGCCAAAGCCGTGACTTCACGGTCTTCAGACGGCATGTCAAGATAATCATTCATGGTGTTTCATCCCCCCAAAAATGCTTTGAATAAGAGATTGCTATTATATCGCAGTATAAGTTTAATTGGTTTTTTAAAGCCGAGACAGGTAGAATAAGGGGCATTACCTTTTCAAGGGTAATGTGCACAACCAAAAGATAATTCATATCAATCAATAGGAGTATCAACATGGAACACAAACTGCCTGAATTGCCATACGCTTTGGACGCTCTGGAGCCACATCTGTCTAAAGAAACGTTGGAATACCATTACGGCAAACACCATCAAACCTACATCACCAATCTGAACAACCAAATCAAAGGCACTGAATTTGAAGAAATGCCTTTGGAAGAAGTCGTGAAAAAATCTTCAGGCGGTGTGTTTAACAACGCAGCTCAAACTTGGAACCACACTTTCTACTGGCTGGGTTTTACGCCTAAAGGCCAACAAAAACCTGCGGGCGAATTGGCTGCAGCCATTGATGCCAAATGGGGCGGCTTTGAAGCATTCCAAGAGGCATTCAATGCTTGCGCGGCAGGTACTTTCGGTTCAGGCTGGGCTTGGTTGGTGAAAACTCCTGCCGGCGAGTTGGATTTGGTATCGACTTCTAACGCAGCAACTCCGTTGACTACTGAAAATACCCCGTTACTGACTTGTGACGTATGGGAACATGCTTACTACATCGACTACCGCAACAGCCGTCCTAACTACCTGAAAGGTTTCTGGGAAATCGTGAATTGGGATGAAGTGGCTAAACGCTTTGCCGCTTAATGCTGATGTATCAATGATGAAGCAAGGCCGTCTGAAAATGGTTTCAGGCGGCATTTTTTATATATTTATTAAAATCTTATATGTGAAATGTGGAACGTATTTATCTATAAAATCAAAAGGCCGTCTGAATCTTTCAGACGGCCTGTCTCATGGCGGATTAATATTCCTGCTCAATCATATAGCTTGGCCGCCGAATGGAATAAGGTGCGGTTGTTTCGTGTGCATTGCCGTACTCATCAATGGTGATGTAGCGAGGCTGTGGCGTGGTTTGTGCCGGATGGTTTGTTTGGTAAACAACCGGCGTATTCGGCTGATAAGGGTAAGGACTGTTTTGCGGCCGGCTGTAGGTCGGTTGCTCGGCAGCTTTTTCTTTCCGCTTTTCTTTGCGTGATTTTTTCTTTTCTTTTTTTTCGTCGTCACCATCGGGGATAGCGGCGTTAATTAATGCACCGGTGCCCTTTACCGCCAATTTGCCTGCGGTCAAAACAGTGGTGGCTGCTAAATCGGCAGCCGCGCCCACCACGCAACCGCTCAAGGTAAACGATACGATGAGCGGAAAAATCAAGGTATTGGGTTTCATCAGTGTCGGTGTCCGCAATGGTCTTCGTGGTCATGGCTGCCGCAACCGGCAACCGCTTCGTGCCAGGCGTCGTCGTTGCCGTCAAATTCTTCTACTTCGTCAAATTCGCCGTTTTCGACTAAGGCCGCCAGTTCGGTCAAGCTGTCAGCGCCCTCTACCCAGAAACACGGAATATCAGGCGGGGTATCCGGTGCGAGAAGGGCGGCGATGCCATCGTGCCACGCAATCCAATAGCCGTTGGTCGTTTCGATAAATTGCGCATCAGGGTGGATGGTTTCGTTTTCAGTGCCGATGAGCATACGCTCGGCGATGTTTGCTTGGAAAGGTAAGGTTTGCATATCTGCTTTCTGTTTATCAGAGAATATCAGCCGCTATTGTAATAGGCCGTCTGAAAAAAATACAGCCGCACTTTCATGCGGCTGTATGGGTGATAACTATGGGCATTGTCCCTGTAAAATTATTCTTTGTCGTTCGATAATACGAAACGGCAAATTGCCGTACTGATGCCGCCACCGATAATCGGTGCCATCCAGAACAGCCGCAATTGCTCAACAGCCCAACCGTGTTGGAACAAAGCCACGCCGGTAGAACGAGCAGGGTTAAAGTATTGGTTAGCGGAATGCTGATTAAGTGAATCAGGAGCAAAGCCAAACCGATGGCGATTAGCGGGAAACCGCAGGCGCGCGGCGGTCGGCCTAAGCCATGATAATTAAGAATGCGGCCAATACCACTTCAATCAGCAACGCAACCATCATGTCATAGCTGTTCGGCGAGTGTTCGCTAATGATGTAAGCAGCAAATCTTTAGGGTTGAGACAACCGTCCACAAACAATCCCATAGATACCGCAGGGTTGAAGTGGCAGCCTGAAATGTGCCCGACTGCATAAGTCGTGGCCAAAACAGTCGGACCGAATGCCGGAGATACACCGGCAAAACCGATACCCGGTTTCGGATAAGTTGCCGCCAAAACCGTGCTGCCACACAGCCGCCGAACACCAATCAGAATGTGCCGAAAAACTCAGCAAAATATTTTTCATTTCCTTTCTGAGGCAGGGAGGGCATCGAAGCACATGATAAGTAAATGGAAACTAGGAAAGCAGGTTTACGTTATTTTTCAGGCTTTGGCAAAACTAGGCTGAAATCATGAAAAGGAGCATTAAAACCGCCAAATCTTAAAATTCACCATTTATCTATTTATAATATATGGGGAATTTTATGTTAATCCATTAATACCCGTTGCGTTTTATCTCTGATTCCAAGCATTATTCAGACGGCCTTTTTGCTATAATGATGCGTTCTCGAAATTATGACAAGGCCGTCTGAAATGCAAGTCATCCAATACGACAATTCACCTTTCAAACTTCATCAGCCGTTCCCGCCTGCAGGCGACCAGCCGACTGCAATTGCCGGTTTGCTGGAGGGGCTTTCAGACGGCCTTGCCTACCAAACGTTGCTGGGCGTAACCGGTTCGGGCAAAACCTACACCATGGCCAATGTGATTGCGCAAAGCGGCCGCCCCGCCATCATCATGGCGCACAACAAAACGCTGGCGGCGCAGCTTTATGCCGAAATGCGCGAGTTTTTCCCTGAAAACGCGGTGGAATATTTCGTATCTTACTATGATTATTACCAGCCCGAAGCCTATGTGCCCAGCCGCGATTTGTTCATTGAAAAAGACAGCGCGATTAACGAACACATCGAGCAAATGCGCCTTTCCGCCACCAAAAACCTGATGACGCGCGACGACGTGATTATCGTCGCCACCGTGTCCGCCATTTACGGTATCGGCGACCCGACCGAATATAAACAAATGGTGTTGTCCGTCAAAGAAGGCGATACGCTTGAGCAGCGCGACATCATTTCCACGCTGGTGTCTATGCAGTACGAACGCGGCGAAATGGATTTCAAACGCGGCTCGTTCCGCGTGCGCGGCGACGTGATTGACGTGTATCCGGCGGAAAGCTCGGAGAGCGCGTTACGCATCAGTTTGTTTGACAACGAGATCGACCGCCTTGATTTGTTCGACCCGCTTACAGGCGGCAATCTGCAACGGGTAGGACGCTACACCGTCTTCCCGTCCAGCCATTACGTTACCCCGCGCGACACCGTTTTGCGCGCCTGCGAAGGCATCAAAGCAGAATTGCGCGAACGCATCGAATTTTTTGCCCGCGAACAACGTCCCGTAGAACAACAACGCATCGAACAGCGTACCCGTTTTGACTTAGAAATGCTTTACGAAATGGGTTTCTGCAAAGGCATTGAAAACTATTCCCGCCACTTCTCCGGCAAAAAAGAAGGCGAACCGCCGCCCACCCTGATGGACTACCTGCCCGACAACGCCATCATGTTCATCGACGAAAGCCACGTTACCGTAACCCAAATCGGCGGCATGTACAAAGGTGATGCCAGCCGCAAACAAAACCTAGTGGATTACGGCTTCCGTCTGCCTTCCGCCCGCGACAACCGCCCGCTCAAATTCCACGAATTTGAAAAAGTCATGCCGCAAACCATCTTCGTTTCCGCCACCCCGGCCAAATACGAAGAAGAACACGCAGGGCAGGTTGTCGAACAAGTCGTCCGCCCCACAGGATTGGTCGATCCGCAAATCGTCATCCGTCCCGTCGCCACCCAAGTCGATGACTTAATGAGCGAAATCAACGACCGCATCCGAAAAGGCGAACGCACCCTCGTAACCACCCTAACCAAACGCATGGCGGAACAACTCACCGACTATTACAGCGAACTCGGCATCAAGGTACGTTATCTGCACAGCGACATCGACACCGTGGAACGCGTTGAAATCATTAGGGATTTACGCCTCGGGCTCTTTGACGTACTCGTCGGCATCAACCTGCTGCGCGAAGGCTTGGATATTCCCGAAGTGTCGCTGGTCGCCATTCTCGATGCCGACAAAGAAGGCTTTCTGCGCAGCCACCGCAGCCTGATTCAAACCATAGGCCGTGCCGCCCGCAACGTAAACGGCGTCGCCATACTGTATGCCGACAAAATCACCGACTCCATGAAAGCAGCCATAGACGAAACCGAACGCCGCCGCGAAAAACAGATTAAATTCAACGCGGAACACGGCATCGTACCGCAGCAGATTAAAAAACAGGTTAAAGACATCATTGACGGCGTGTACCACGAAGAAGCCGATACTAAAGGCAAAGGCCGTCTGAAAAACAAAGGCAAAGTTAAAGTTGGTGAGATTCACACCGAAGAAGACGCGATTAAAGAAATTGCCAAGCTGGAGAAACAGATGCAGCAAGCGGCGAGAGATTTGCAGTTTGAAGAAGCGGCAGTGTTGCGGGATAGGATTCGGGGGATTAAGGAAGGATTATTGTTTGGGGCGGAGTGAAATCAAATTTTTATTAAGATTCTGAAGTTATGATAGAAATTTGCAAATTATGAGGTAAAAAAGTAAATTGTAAGATAGCCGTTTTATTCCAAAATCTGTTTACAGAAAAATGGATAATGCGACTAAACAAGGTTTCAACAATGTTATTAACAAATGAAGGATACTTCCATTAGCCCGGCAAATCAAACGTTATCATTTATGTAAAAATTGTAATGATGTCAATTTTTCGGAGCGTTGGCGGCAGATTAAACGGCAAAGTCAATATTTGGTGGGGAATCATGTCAAATTGTGGCAAAACCGTTTTTGGGAGCATTTAATTCGAGATGAATTGGATTTTGCCCAACATTTCGATTATGTTCATTTTAATCCTGTAAAGCATGGCTATGCCGCCCAAGCCGCTGATTGGGAATTTTCTACTTTTCATCGTTGTGTAAAACAAGGCATTTATCCGTTGAACTGGGGCGGTGGTAATGTTGAGCTTGCGCTTGATTATGATGATTAAACTGTTCGGATACTTGTATCCGACATTTGTTTGCTTTGAGGAAATATTTGTTCAATGTGAAAAATTGTCGGATTCAAGAATCCGACCTACAAGAGGGTATCCCAACACCGCTATTGTTTGGATTCAAGAATTCATCTACAACACAAGGCCGTCTGAAACATATCTGTTCAGACGGCCTTGTTTCATGGCGAAATCTAAAACTTATTTTGTTGCAGATGCTGCGGCAGGAGCAGAAACGCCGGCTGCGTTGTTGCTTGGCATGGAAGCAGCAGAAGCGGCTTCAGGCATGTCGGTGCCGGCTGCGGAAGCGGCAACAGGTTCTGCGGCTGATGCGGCTTGGCTAGCGGCTTGTGATGCAGGTGTTGCGGCAGGTTCGCTGGCTTGAGCGGGTGCGGTTTTGGGCTTGTCAGACGAAGCGGGTTTATCGGCTACGCTGCCGCCGAATGTGGTTTTAAACCACAAGACAATGCTGTCCCATGTGCGGCTGAACCAGCTGCCTTCGGCAACACTGTTGAGCGCGACCACATCTTTTTCGGCCACGACTTCGTTGTCTTTCATCAGCTTGAGTTTGCCTAAGATTTGGCCTTTTTCAATCGGCGCCAATACGGGCTGCACGGTTTCTAAAATCGGTTTCAGGCTTCTGCCGGTGTCGTGCGGAATGGTGATGTAGGTTTCATCGACAAAACCGATGTTGACGGCGTTGGCCGCGCCTTTATACACTTTTACTTGCGAAATGGCTTCGTTAGCGTTGTAAAGCTTCGGTGTATCAAAGGCTTGCAATGCCCAGTTTAACAGTTTTCCGCTCTCGGTTGCGCGTGCTTCAATGGATTCGGTGCCGACTACAACCGACACAATGCGGCGGCCGTTGCGTTTGCTGGAGGCCGCCAAATTGTAGCCGGCGCTTTCGGTATGGCCGGTTTTCAAACCATCAACGTTAGGGTCGCGGTAGAGCAACAGGTTGCGGTTGGGTTGCTCGATATTGTTGTATTTAAACGATTTAATCGAGAATACGGGATAGTATTTCGGGAAGTTTTTAATCAATGCGGCCGACAGCAAAGCCAAGTCGTTGACGGTGGAAACATGGCCGTCTGAAGGCAGGCCGGTCGGGTTGTTGAAATGGGTGTTGTTCATGCCCAAAAGCTTGGCTTCGTTGTTCATTTGTTTGACGAATTCTTCCACCGAACCGTTGCCCATCGCTTCGGCCAAGGTAATGGCGGCATCGTTGCCGGATTGAATCACCATGCCTTTAATCAAATCGCTGACGCTGGCCGGCACATTCGGGTTGAGGAACATGCGCGAGCCTTCGATTTTCCAGCCTTGGTCGGACACGGTCAGCATTTGATCGGCTTTTAAGGTGCCGTTTTCCAAGGCTTTGAAGGTCAGGTAGGCGGTCATCATTTTGGTTAATGAAGCCGGCTCGATTTTGGTATCGAGATTGTTGGAAGCCAAAATTTGATTGCTGTATAAATCTTTCACGATAAAGGCGGTGGCCGCGATTTCCGGCAGTGTGGTCGGGCTGTTGATGCTCGGCATCAAGATTTCCGGTTGCGCGGCGGAAGCGGCCTGCTCGGCCGGTGCGGATGCGGCATTGGCGGCAGGTTGCGGCGCGGCCAAGGTGTGGCTGCTTAATAAGGCAGCCAAGGTCAGGCTGAAGAGCGTTTTTTTCATAACTCGGGCGTATCAATATTGATTGGCGTAATGTGTAAAAAAAGGCCGTCTGAAAAACTGAACCGTGCAGTTGCATGAAGTTGAATCGCAACAACCGGCTAAAAATCAGCAGGATAGAAAGCCGATTATTCAGACGGCCGCTAAAGGACAGTCGCACATTATACCGATTCGGCCTTGATTTGCTAAGATTTTTCTTGCGTTCGGACGGCCTGAAGGGTATGGTTTTACCTTTTCGCTGTTTTGTTCGCAAAGTTTGGCGAAAATTCCGACGGCGATGGCGTAATTATTTTTAAACAGTTGATTATAATAGATAAAACATGAATACCCGCTCTTTTTATTCCGATTATCTGATTCGTATTTTAACCGCTTCTGTGTACGATGTTGCGGTGGAAACCCCGTTGGAGCCTGCCCGTGGTTTGTCAGGCCGTCTGAACAATAATATCCTGCTTAAGCGTGAAGACTTGCAGCCGGTGTTTTCATTCAAGATTCGCGGTGCCTACAACAAAATGGCCAAATTATCCAAAGAAACCTTGGCCTGCGGTGTGATTGCGGCTTCGGCGGGCAACCATGCGCAAGGTGTGGCATTGTCGGCACACCGTTTGGGCTGCCGTGCGGTCATCGTGATGCCGGAAACCACGCCGCAAATCAAAATCGATGCGGTGAAAAACCGCGGTGGCGAAGTGGTGTTGAAAGGCGTGTCGTATAACGATGCTTACGATTACGCGATGGAATTGGCGAAAAAAGACGGCCTAACCTACATCGCGCCGTTTGACGATCCCGATGTGATTGCCGGACAAGGCACGGTGGGTATGGAAATCGTGCGCCAGCGTGCGGATAAAATCGATGCCGTGTTTGTGCCGGTTGGCGGCGGCGGTTTGGCGGCCGGGGTGGCGGCGTTTATCAAACAAGTGCGCCCTGATATTAAAGTTATCGGTGTGCAAACCGATGATTCTTGCTGCATGAAGCAGTCGATTGAAGAAGGCAAAATCGTGCCGCTGAAAGATGTCGGACTGTTTTCAGACGGCACGGCGGTGAAAGTGGTGGGTAAAGAAACTTTCCGCTTGTGCAAAGAATTGCTCGATGGCGTGATTACGGTCGATACCGATGCCATTTGCGGCGCGATTAAAGATATTTTTGACGACACGCGCAGCATTATGGAGCCTGCCGGTGCGCTGGCCCTGGCCGGCTTGAAAGCCTACATCGCCCGCAACGGCGCGCAAAACCAAACTTTGATTGCTGTTACCAGCGGCGCCAACATGAATTTCCACCGTCTGCGCCACGTTTCCGAGCGCAGCGAATTGGGCGAGGGCAACGAAGGTATTTTCGGGGTAACCATTCCTGAAGAGCCGGGCAGCTTCCGCAAGTTTATCGATTTGCTGGGCAACCGCAACATCACCGAATTCAACTACCGCTACGGCAATGAAAACAAAGCCCATGTGTTCGTCGGCCTGCAAACCGCCGGTTCACGCGATTTGGCGACCATTCACGCGCAGCTCAACGATGCCGGTTTGCCGAATGTAGATTTGACCAACGATGAAATTTCCAAAATCCACATCCGCTATATGGTTGGCGGCCGCACTGACAAAGTGGAAAACGAACGCTTGGTCAGCTTTGAATTTCCGGAACGCCCGGGCGCATTGGCACGCTTCCTGAACCACATGCAAGGCGGCTGGAATATTACCTTGTTCCACTACCGTAACCACGGCGCGGATTACGGTCGTATTTTGGTCGGTATTGATGTGCCGCCTGCTGATGAAGCCGCGTTTAATGAATTTTTAGACAGCTTGGGTTATGTGTATCAGGACGAAACGGATAACCAAGCCTATCAATTATTCTTGGCGTAAATATAGACAATATAAAGGCCGTCTGAATCTTCAGACGGCCTTTATATTTATATTGAGATTAAACCTGCCAATCAATTTCCGCCAAGCCTTGCGCCTTTAAATACGCATTGGCTTGCGAGAAATGGCGGCAACCGAAAAAGCCGCGATAAGCAGAAAGCGGCGAGGGATGCGGCGCGGTCAACACCAAATGACGGTTTCGGTTGATAAACGCCCCTTTTTTCTGGGCGTGACTGCCCCACAGCATAAACACGATATGCTCGCGGTGCTCATTAAGCCGGGCAATCACGCGGTCGGTAAACCGTTCCCAACCCAAAGGCGCGTGCGAATGCGCCTGTCCGGCGCGAACGGTCAACACGGTATTGAGCAGCAACACACCTTGTTCTGCCCAATGCTGCAAATAGCCGTGTTGCGGAATTTGAAAGCCTTCGATGTCGATGGACAATTCCTTATAAATGTTGGCCAAAGAAGGCGGAATCTGAATATCCGGCCGAACCGAAAACGACAAGCCGTGCGCCTGACCCGCACCGTGATACGGGTCTTGTCCCAAAATCACCACTTTCACCTGATGAAATTCGGTCGCCTTAAACGCATTAAACACATCAGCCGCCGGCGGATAAATCACCCGACCCGATTGCCGCTCTTGCTTAACCGCTTCGATAATGTGTTGGAAATAGGGCTGCTCTTTTTCCGCACCGATGGCATCGTGCCAAGTTTGCATAATCGTCTGCCTGTAAACGTCAATACCGCGGATTATAGCATTTTCAGCCTGAAGGTTTGTGAATGTGTTGCTGCATTCGCAATATTAAATCTTGCTGTTGTGTAGCCATAAATAAGGGATTGTTGCGAAACAGCACTTTTATTCCTTAAAAGCTTTCGTGGCTAAAAGGCCGTCTGAAAATCAAATCGATTGTTCAGACGGCCTTTGCCACGTTCAAACTTTTATTTCAATGCACGGATACCCACAGCATCGCGCACTTCGTCCAGCAGGACGCGCGCTTCTTTGCGGGCTTTGGCGGCACCGGCCTGTAGAATGTCTTCGATTTGCGCCGGATTGGCGGTCAGTTCGTTGTAGCGTTCGCGCGGCTCGGCCAATTCGGCATTGATTTTTGCCGCCAGCAGTTTTTTGGCTTCGCCCCATGCCAGACCGTCTGCCAGCATTTGGGTGAATGCTGCGGTTTCAGACGGCGTGGCAAAGGCTTTGTAGATTTCAAACAGCGGGCTTTCATCGGGCTGTTTCGGCTCGCCGGGTTCTTTCATATTGGTGATGATTTTATTGACCGATTTTTGGGTTTTTTTGTCGGTTTCCCACAGCGGAATGGTGTTGCCGTAGGATTTGGACATTTTTCTGCCGTCCAAACCGACCAAGAGTTCGACGTTTTCATCGATTTTGACTTCAGGCAAAACAAACAGTTCTTTGAAGCGGTGGTTGAAGCGGCCGGCAATATCCCGTGCCATTTCGACGTGTTGGATTTGGTCGCGGCCGACAGGCACTTCGTTGGCTTTAAACATCAAAATATCGGCGGTCATCAGAATCGGGTAGCTGTATAAACCCATTTCCACGCCGAAATCTTGGTCTTCCTGACCGTTTTCCAAGTTTGCCTGTACGGCGGCTTTATAGGCGTGCGCACGGTTCATCAGTCCTTTGGCGGTAATGCAGGTCAGAATCCAGTTTAATTCCATGATTTCGGGAATGTCGCTTTGGCGGTAAAACGTGGTGCGATCGGGGTCAAGTCCGCACGAAAGCCAAGTGGCGGCCACGGCTTGGGTCGATTCGTGAATCATTTCGGGATCGTGGCACTTGATGATGCCGTGGTAATCGGCGAGAAACAGGAAAGATTCGGTATCATCGGCTTGAGCGGCGCGGATGGCCGGACGGATGGCGCCCACATAATTGCCCAAGTGGGGAATGCCGGTGGTGGTTACGCCGGTGAGAACACGTTTTTTGGTCATGGTAAACAAACTTTCTTCGGAATAAATAAAGCAAAGGCGGCGGTAAAAACATGCCGTCTGAAAAATAAGATTGATTGTGAGCAGAATTATACATGGCTGCGGTTAAGGGCGGTATAGGCAGCAATATACGCGGACAGATAAAAAATTAAGATTTGTTTACCCGTTATGGTTTTATTTATAAAAAAAATACCTTTTTTCAAAACAAAATAATTGTGTGCAAAATTTTCACATATTGAAAAACTCTTACGGTCAGGAATTGCGAAAGTGATTTTTATTTGTTTGGCAATTTTTGTTGTTTTAAACTTTATTTCAATCAGGTTAATATTATGATTAAAGAACTGAATCAGAATGAACTGGAAGGGGTAAGCGGCGGTTAGGTGCCTTTTGCACTTGGTGCTGTATTGGGCGGCTATGCAGGCGGTTATGGGTATTTGGCCGGTGATGGAAAAAGCCCGGATGGATTTCGCAATGCTGTGATTGGCGGAGCTGCTGGTGGTCTGTTTAGCTCCGTGAGAGGTATTGCGTCAGGAGTTTCTGCGATTGCTGCTGGGGTAGTCTGAGGAGCAGTAAATACATCTTTGTCAAACTAGTAGAAAGCAGAGCATGTCAGATATGCTGTATCAAGCCTTGTCTATCCGCCTGAGCGTGCTGCAAATTATGCCGTTGGGCGGAGTGGGTTTGTGTGTCTGTATCTTTTACCGGATTGTAGTGAAACGGATCAGCAAAAAAACCGGTATTGATATTTGCTGCACAAACAGCAGTGTCAATAGCTGTCGGCTATTCGGCTTTGATTCCGACCATCCATCATTAGCCGGATATGTATTGACAACACTGTCTGCAAATTTTTGCAGACAGTGTTTTTGTCAGAAATTTTCGATTGAAATGATATGCTATTTTGCGGTAATGGCAACAGCTTTTTCCCGACGGTTATTCTGTGATGTTTTTGATTCGGCGGGTTAATTCATACAGGTTGAAACATGAAAAATGATCTGATTCTTTTGGCAACTCTTGCGACGGCTTTTATGCTTAGTCTCGGCTATGCCAACCATTGCGCAAAGAATAAATTGGCTAAAGTGGTTTTCTGGCTTTCAGGCTGGATTTTATTTATGTTTCATCAGCAGATGATATTCCGAATCATGGACAAATATCCTTCGTGGCCTGACGGTACTTATTTTTCACTTATGTTTATCGAAGCCATTTTTCTTGTTTTCCTGTTCAACAGATTTTTCAAATGATGCCGTCTGAAATGTTTTCAGACGGCCTTTTCGTTGTAACTGATAAAAGTTGCCAATAATAAAAAATCATATAAAACAATCAACTATAAATATTTCTCAGAATTGAGTAATTTGGTATTGAGTTATCCACAGATGGCTTTATATATGGGTTAACAGAATATTTCCACGAGAAGGAAGCAAAAGATGAGATTCGATAAACTTACCGCAAAATTCCAACAAGCGCTGCAGGAAGGTCAAAGCTTGGCCTTGGCCGCAGACAACGGCTATTTGGAGGCGGGCCATGTTTTAAAAGCATTATTAGACGATCAAAACAGCGGTGCGTCGGCTTTGCTGGCGCATGCCGGTGTGAACGTAGCGCAGGTAAAGACGGCATTACAAGCCTTGTTAAACGGTTTTCCGAAAGTATCGGGCAACGGCGGTGAGATTTTGCCGAGCCGTGAATTGCAGGCAGTGTTAAATCTGATGGACAAAGCCGCAATGAAGCGCGGCGATGCGTATATTGCCAGCGAATTGTTTTTATTGGCACTGGTTCAGCAAAACGATACCGCCGGCAAATTGTTGAAAGAGGCCGGCGCAACCGAACAGAATATCAATGCAGCGATTGACAGCATCAGAGGAGGGCAGACTGTGGACAATGCCAATGCAGAAGACCAACGTGAAGCACTGAAAAAATATACTTTGGATTTAACCCAACGTGCCAGAGACGGCAAACTCGACCCGGTGATTGGGCGTGATGACGAAATCCGTCGGGCAATTCAGGTATTGCAACGCCGCACCAAAAACAATCCGGTATTGATTGGCGAACCGGGTGTGGGCAAAACGGCGATTGTGGAAGGTTTGGCGCAACGGATTGTTAATGGCGAAGTGCCGGAAAGCCTGCGCAACAAACGCTTGTTGGTGCTGGATTTGGCGGCATTGATTGCCGGTGCGAAATACCGTGGTGAATTTGAAGAACGCTTGAAAGCCGTGTTGAACGATTTGGCAAAAGACGACGGCAACACGCTGATTTTCATCGATGAAATACACACTTTGGTTGGTGCGGGCAAAACCGACGGTGCAATGGATGCCGGCAATATGCTGAAACCTGCACTGGCACGGGGCGAGCTGCACTGTATCGGTGCCACCACTTTGGACGAATACCGCCAATACATCGAAAAAGATGCCGCACTGGAGCGCCGTTTCCAAAAAGTATTGGTGGGCGAGCCGAGTGTGGAAGACACCGTTGCCATTTTGCGCGGCTTGCAGGAACGCTACGAAATCCACCACGGCATCGACATTACCGACCCCGCCATCGTTGCCGCTGCTGAATTGAGCGACCGCTACATTACCGACCGTTTCTTGCCCGATAAAGCGATTGATTTGATTGATGAAGCCGCTAGCCGCATCAAGATGGAACTGGATTCCAAACCGGAACAGATGGATAAACTCGACCGCCGCATCATCCAGCTGAAAATGGAAAAAATGCACGTCGAAAAAGAAAACGACGATGCCAGCAAAAAACGTTTGGAATTGATCGACAGCGAAATCGATACCCTGCAAAAAGAATATGCCGATTTGGACGAAATCTGGAAAGCCGAAAAAGCAGCGTCTTCCAGTTCGGCGGATATTAAAAAACAAATCGATGATTTGAAAGTGAAAATCGAGCAGGCCAAACGCAGCGGCGATTATGCCAAAGCGTCCGAACTGGAATACGGCGAATTACCGAAACTGAGTGCGCAGCTTCAGGCAGCGGAAAGCAGCCAGCAGGGCAAAAAAGCCAACACACTGTTCCGAACCGAAGTCGGTGCAGACGAAGTGGCCGAAATCGTGTCCCGTATGACAGGCATTCCGGTGGCGAAAATGATGGAAGGCGAACGTGAAAAACTGCTGAAAATGGAAGAAGTATTGCATCAGCGCGTAGTCGGCCAAGACGAAGCCGTGCGTGCCGTTGCCGATGCCATCCGCCGCAGCCGCAGCGGTTTGGCAGACCCGGACAAACCTTACGGCAGCTTCCTGTTTTTAGGTCCGACCGGCGTGGGCAAAACCGAATTGTGCAAAACGCTGGCAGGCTTCCTGTTTGACAACGAAGACCATTTAATCCGCATTGATATGTCGGAATATATGGAAAAACACAGCATCGCCCGCTTAATCGGTGCGCCTCCGGGCTATGTCGGCTACGAAGAAGGCGGCTACCTCACCGAGCAAGTACGTCGCAAACCGTACAGCGTGATTCTGCTCGACGAAGTAGAAAAAGCCCACCCCGATGTGTTCAATATCTTGCTGCAAGTGTTGGACGATGGTCGCCTGACCGACGGACAAGGCCGCACAGTGGATTTCAAAAACACCGTAGTGGTGATGACTTCCAACATCGGCAGCCAGCATATCCAGCAAATGGGTACCGCCGATTACGACGCACTCAAAGAAGTGGTGATGGAAGACGTGAAAGAGCATTTCCGCCCCGAACTGATTAACCGCATTGACGAAGTGGTCGTGTTCCACGGCTTGGCGCAGGAGCACATCCGCAGCATTGCCAAAATCCAGTTACGCGGTTTGGAAAAACGCTTGGCAGCGCAAGACTTGCATTTGCGCGTGTCTGATGCAGCGTTGGACATCATCGCGCAAGCAGGCTTCGATCCGGTGTATGGCGCACGACCTTTAAAACGTGCTATTCAAGCCGAGATTGAGAATCCGCTGGCCAAAGCCTTGTTGTCCGGCCGCTATGCACCGGAGAGCGTGATTAACGTAACCGCCGACGGCGACCGTTTGGCATTTGAATAAGCTTAGCTGATTAGGCCGTCTGAAAGAGCATCATCTTTCAGACGGCCTTTTATTTCTTTTTTAAATAATAATGGATTTCATTCGTATTCTTATTTAAGATAAGCACCATACGTTTTATCGATGGAGTAGTGCGCATGAAATTCAATTTCCCCATTGCCGTCAATATGCACGAATTTTTGAAAACCGGCCGTTTTGATTACATAGAAATCGGCCAAAGCGACGAACAGATTTTGCAGATGTTTCCCGATCCCGATTGCACATCTCAAGGCTTAATCGTCAAACAAGGCTTGAATATTTGGCTTTACGGCAACATTGAATTTCATTTTTCAGACGGCATATTGAACCAAATACGCTTGGAGCATCTGCCTTTTGGCAGCTTAGACGGCGGGCGTTCGATTCTGCTCCATCCGTGGCTATTTGGCCAGCCGGAAAAGCTGAATTTGAATTTTGTGCTCAATCAATTAATCCGCCATCACATTGATTTTTTCAAAATTGAAGATGCTGCCAACGTGATTTTACGCCTGCAAAGTGGTGTGGATTTGGTATTTGAAAAAGACGGGCAGCAGCGTTTGAATACAGTGTGTAAACGCAAGGCGGCATTGCCGCAATGGCTGTTGGAGGCCGTCTGAAATGAAGGCAATATTTCAGACGGCCTTGGTGGAGATTTGTTAACTATTTGATGTTCTTTTGGCAATTAAAGCAATACACTTTCCCACCAAAACGAGTTTTGTTATGCCAACAATACCGAGCAACAGTTTCGCTGACTCTCTTTTTACAAGCTGCACAAAATAAATGTAAGGATGGCGTTTTTTGACTCGCTTGTTCAATGTGCTCATCAACTTGTTCGTGGGCGGCTGATTCTATTGGTTTTAAATTATCTTGAATACCAAATCGAGCCTTCCAGTTTACAGCCAAGGGATTATGCAGTGCGGCAAGGTTTTCGGCAAAATTGTACAATGTTTCTCTAGAGATAATTTTTGCGATACCGATGACATCTTGTAGGCCAGTTTGATCTAGATCGTTATCAAGACGTTTTTGTAATTGCTCATTTTTGATAATTCTATCGAGATGTTCAACGTTTCTTTTGTTTTTAGGACGGTGAATTTGTGCTGACATTAGCGACCAAGATTAGGCTTCTCAATCTAGGTTTCATTTTGATACCCAAACGCACGGGCATATCTAATATATCGCTATCAAAAAGCTTTTTTAAAACAGCTATATGGCGTTTATTCTGCTCGATAGGAGAAGGAATCCCATAAGGTTTACCTTGATAAAATGCAGAAAATTCACCATGTTCATTAATGGCGAGGCCTTCACCGAATCTTTTACTTTCACAAACATAGATTTCCATCATTCGATTTAAAATCAAATGGTCGATTTGTGCGACATATCCATCAATTTCTAAACGCAAATCGTGAATAATACAAGTATTTTTCTTGTCTTTTAAGAGAAAATCAATTTGATAAGCAGCTTCTTGTTCCCCTTTTAAACCGGATTGAATGTTACGAATTTCCCTTTGAATTTGCTTGCGTGTATCAAATTTTAAATCCGGTAAGGTTAGGAGCTCATTTAATTCAGCAAGATCTTTGTCTCTGCCTTCTGCATGTTTGATAATCATAGTTTTCCTTATTGTCTAATTTAAAAGGCCGTCTGAAACTGAAAAATCAGCTTCAGACGGCCTTTTGATTTTCAGACGGCCTTATTTTAATACAGAATTTTTATTTCCTTCTACAATCTTCAAGCCTGCGGAAACCAAGCTGCCAATGTCGGCAACGTTGGCCGGCATAATCAAAGTATTGTTTTCTTTAGCCAGTTTACCGAAGGCTTCGACGTATTGTTCGGCCACTTTCAAATTTACCGCTTCATTGCCGCCCGGGTGTTGCAAAGCGGCGGCCACGGCGCGGATGGCATCGGCGTTGGCTTCGGCCACCAAGCGTAGGGCTTCGGCTTCACCTTGGGCACGGTTGATTTGCGCTTCTTTTTGACCGCGTGATTCGTTGATTGCCGCCTGCATTTCACCTTCGGACTGCTGGATTTCGGCCTCGCGCTGGCCGCTGGCCAAGTTGATTTGCTCGATTTTTCGGCCTTCCGATTCGGCAATGCGGGCACGTTTTTCACGCTCGGCGGTGATTTGTGCCTGCATAGAACGCAGAATTTCTTGCGGTGGAACCAAGTCTTTGATTTCGTAACGCAAAACTTTTACGCCCCAAGAAGTGGCCGCTTCGTCCAGCGACGCCACGACGATGCTGTTGATTTCGTCGCGTTCTTCAAAGGTTTTATCCAATTCCATGCGGCCGATGACTGAGCGCAGGGTGGTTTGAGCCAATTGGGTGATGGCCATAATATAGTTGCTGGTGCCGTATGAAGCCAATGTCGGGTCGGTCACTTGGAAATAGATGATGCCGTCGACGGTAAGCTGGGTGTTGTCGCGCGTGATGCAGACTTGGCTTGGCACATCGAGCGGAATTTCTTTCAGCGTGTGTTTGTAAGCTACGCGGTCGATAAACGGAATCAGGATGCTCAAACCAGGATTAAGCACTTTGTGAAAACGCCCCAAACGCTCGACTACATAGGCTTCTTGCTGCGGCACGACCACAAAGGCTTTAAAGCCGAAGACAATCACTGCTGCCAAAATCAGAATCGGAAAGCTGTATAAAATTTCCATGTTTTTTCCTTAACGTGAATGAGTTAATGTAAGCGAATCAATAGAATATTGCCGTTTTTGCCGGTAATTACGCCGGTTTGCGAGGTGGCGGCGGATGGCGCATTCAATGCCTGCGCCTGCCAATGTGTACCGCGGTAAACGACTTCGTAATAATCGGTGTGTAAATGGCGTGAAATCTGCACGGTTTGGCCGACATCGAGATCATTGGCAAGGTTTTCAATTTCATCCGGTTTGCGGTGTTTTTGTATCCAACCGTGCGCCCACCAAGTGCCCAAAGCGGATAAAACGGCGGCGGTTAAAATTGCGGCTACGGTGTTGGTAGTCAACCACGCCATCAAGCCTGCTCCGAACAAAGCGGCGCTCACCACCATCAGATAAATCGTGCCGATGAAAAGCTCGAGTATCAGCAGGGCGGCAGCCAAGATAAACCAAATCATTGCGCATCTCCTTATCGTTGTTGTGGCCAAACCAATTAAATGTATCAAATAACTTTGGAAATTCAAAGTTTTATAGCATATTTTTACATATTCGTTTACGATAAAAAGGCCGTCTGAATCTTTCAGACGGCCTCAGTCGAATCGGTTACGAAAATAAAGCCTTATAAATCAAATAGCCGCCGAAGCACAGGAAAAGCAAACCGGAAAAATTATCCAAATAGCGGCTGTAGCAGCTGTAAAACCGTTTGGCGGCCCGGCCGGAAAACAAAACCGCCAAGCCGGTGAAGAAGATGATGGTTTCCGCCCAAAGCAGCAGTAAGACGCCGGCGATTTTCCAGGTTTCGGTGACGTCTGCCAATACTGCCGACATCACGCTGCTGAAATAAACCACGATTTTGGGATTGGAAAGGTTTACCAGCAAGCCTTTTTTCGCTTCGTTCAACGGGCTGGCCGGCGAGGCAGCCGCAGCGGCTTGGTCATGGCGGAAATCGGCATTTTGCCGCACATTCACCATTTTCCAGCCTAAATACATCAAATAGCTGCCGCCCAAACACATCAAAACGGTGTTGAACATCGGAAAAGTTTTCAAAAGCAGCGACAAGCCGAGCATGGTGGCACCGGCCCAAAACATCACGCCGGTGACGATGCCCAATACGGCAAACACGGCATTTTTGCGGCCGTGTAACGCGGCGGTGCGGGCAATGTAGAAGAAATCAGGGCCGGGGCTCATCATGCCGAGCAGGTGGATGATAATGATGTTCCAAATCATGGGGTTTTTCGTGGGGGTGGTGGGTGTTAAAACCATTACAGGGTAGCTATAATAACATTTTCCGAATTATTCCGAATCGTCAGGATAGAAATCATGCAGAAATATGCCATGCTGTTATTGCCACTGATGCTGGCGGCCTGCGGCGGTCAGTCTGATAAACCGGCTGAAGCGCAAGCCGGTGTGCCGCCGAAGCCTTTGTTTAAAGTGAAATATATTGATGAGCGCGCGGTTAACGGTTTGGCATTGGGCGCAGCGCAAGCAGGCCGAACGGTTGACGGTAAACCGAGTGCGGTTTATCCGATTGACGGGATGGCCGAAGGCAATCAAGTCGAGCTCATCGGCGCGCGCAGCAACGATTTAGAGATGATTCGCGGCAAATGTATGGAAACCGATGGCGGTAAAAACATCGGCTGGCGCAAAGACGGTATTTGCCACACCTTATTCGCCAAGCTGGTGGACAACGTGGCGGAAGAGTCTGCCAAACTGACTGATTATCTGATTGGCCATGCAGGTTTGAAATCGTATTCCGAAAATAAATCGGGCTATGCCGCTGTGCAAACCGGCCGCTATATTTTGGAAGCCGACAGCGACGGCGCGTTTTTCTTCCGCCGCCGCAATTATTAATTTATTTTTCAGACGGCCGGAGGCTTTTGCAAAACTCCGGATTTGAGTGCGGTTTGAAGTTATAGTGTCACGGAAAGTTAATTAATATCAAGAAGATAGATGAAATTTCAAGCAGTGCATAACAAATAAACGTGCCAAAGATGGGGACTTTGCAAAGATCACGGTCTACAATTCAATCATCAGGCCGTCTGAAAACATTCTGAAAGGAATCTTCTTATGGAACAGCGCAAACTCGGCCGCACCGGCATTGAAGTGAGCAAAATCTGCTTGGGTACTATGACCTGGGGCGAGCAGAACACAGAACAAGAAGCCCATGAGCAGCTTGATTACGCTTTGGCCAACGGCGTAAATTTCATTGATACGGCGGAAATGTATCCCGTGCCGCCGGGTAAGGAAACGTATGCCGCCACCGAGCGTTATATCGGCTCATGGATTAAAGCGCGCGGCAAGCGCGATGATTTTGTGTTGGCCAGTAAAATCGCCGGCCCGACCGGTGCCAACCGTTTGGAAAGCTATATCCGCAACGGCAATGATTTTTCGCGCGCACAAATTTTGGAAGCCTGCGATGCCAGTTTGCAGCGCTTGAACACCGATTATCTGGATTTGTACCAACTGCATTGGCCGGAGCGCAAAGTGAATTTCTTCGGCAAATTGGGCGTGACCGACTTGCCGGATGACGAAGCGTTTACGCCGATTGAAGAAATCACCGATGCTTTGGGCGAATTGGTGAAACAGGGCAAAATCCGCGCCTTCGGCTTGTCGAACGAAACGCCGTGGGGCACGATGCGCTATCTCAACCGACACGAGCAAAACGCCGGTTTGCCGCGTGTGGCTTCGGTGCAAAATCCGTATAACCTGCTCAACCGCAGCTACGAAGTGGGCTTGAGCGAAATTTCTTTGCGCGAAGACATTCCGCTGTTGGCTTACTCACCGCTGGCGTTTGGCGTGTTGACCGGCAAATACCGTCACGGCGCAAAACCGGAAGGCAGCCGCTTGGCTTTGTTTGAACGTTTTCAACGCTATACCAAGCCGAAAGCGGAAGAAGCGGTGGAGCGTTACGCCAAAATCGCTGAAGAAGCGGGTTTGACGCTGACGCAATTGTCTTTGGCGTTTGTGACGCAGCAAGCATTTGTCGGCAGTAACATCATCGGTGCGACCACGATAGAACAATTGCGCGAAAATATCGCTACGGCTGACGTGGTGTTGAGTGAAGACGTATTGAACGCGATTAACGGCGTACATGCCGAAATCAGCAATCCTTGCCCTTAATCATGCCCTTAATCATTAAGTGGTATCACAAGGCCGTCTGAAAACAAATCAGGTTTTCAGACGGCCTTGATTACATTAATATTACCTGATACAGCTTGCGGCTGAGTTCCAAATGAAATGGCAGGCCGTCTGAAAATAAATACAATCATCATAAAGGGAGAAATCATGGCATACCTGACTTACCGTTTGGTGCAGATCAGTTCGGCGGCAATTAAAGCGGCTGATGTTTATTACCACGATGCCGTCGGTTTGAAAATTCGTGAGCTCCGCGTATTGCGTCTGTTGCACGACATGCCCGGCAGCACGCCGACGGAGCTGTTGGAAAATTTGGAGCTGGATAAAACGCTGTTGTCGAAAAATCTGGCCGCGTTGGAACAGCGTGGTTTGATTACCCGAACGGCAGATGAAAGCGACAACCGCCGCCAATGCCTGCATTTGAGTCAACGCGGTCGAGAAGCTTGGTTGGTGGCGGAAACCATCGGTCGCAATTTGGAAAAAGACATGTTTGCCGATTTATCCGATAAAGAATGGGCACAATTGCAAAACTTGCTCGAACGTGCATTGGAATCGTTTAATAAATGGCAGAAAAGCCATTCTTGATTGGAAATGCGAAAGAGGCCGCCCGAGTTTCAGACGGCCTTCGTTCTTTCAAAACTTGAAAATTTGCAGAAACCTAAAATCCGTCATTCCCGCTTAGGCGGGGATTGGGATTTATCGGTTTCAGAAGCATACAGAGACTACAAAAATCCAACGCCTTTGCTTCCCGCCTACGAGGGAATGACGCGTATGGCATTTTGCTTTAAGCCGGATTTTACAAAGGTCTTGGCCTGTTTATTTGATTTACAAGGTTTGCACATCAAAAGGCTGATTGATTTTGTTCCATTGCTGGCTTTCGTATTCCAATGCCGAAGCAACCAAAGGATGCTTGTCGAGCCAAGCTTCGCTGATGCGCAGCAAGACGCTTTGCTTGTCTTCGCCGGTGCGGAATTGCAGTTGATCCGGCAATTCCAACGGCAAGCGTGCGCGGCAGAAGAGTGCGGCCAAGCGCAGTGACAAAATGGCGTACCACAGCATTTGATCGTCACCGACAATATCGACCATTTTTTTCAAATCGCCGCGATGGCCGAGCACCAATTGCGACAAGATGATTTGTTCTTTGCGCGAAAAGCCGGGCATATCGGCGTATTCCAAAATATACGCCGAATGTTTGTGGTAGCCGGTGTGGGCGATGTCCAAGCCGATTTCATGCAGCAAACCCGCCCAGCTCAGGAATTGCTTCCAATTGGCCAAATCCTGCACCGGTACATTCAGCGCCAAACACATATTTCCCATGAAGGCTTGCGCCGTTTCCGATACGCGCTTGGCTTGGTTTGGGCTGACATGGTAGCGTTTTTGGAATTCGGCTGTAGTTTGGTCGCGCATATCGGCGTTTAATTTACGGCCGATGAAATCATAGAACACACCGTCGCGCAAGGCTGCTTCGGTGACCATCATTTTTTTGATTTCCAGCTCTTCAAAGGCAGCCATCATCACGGCCAAACCGCCGGCGAATACTTCGATGCGCTCAGGTTTCAAATCGTTGAATTTGGCTTTTTTTACCGAACCGGCATCGATGATGCGGCCGGCCAGCTTCTTCATACCTTCGTAAGTGATGTCGGATTCTTGCGGATATTCGGCAGCCAACACGTCACGGATGGATTTGGCCGAGCCTGAAGTGCCGACAGCAAAATCCCAGCCGGTGCGCTTCATGATTTTGCTGATGCGTTGGATTTCGTTGCGCGCGGCGGAAATGGCGGCTTGGAAGTCTTTGGCAGTGATTTTATTTTGGAAAAAGCGCATGCTGTAAGTCACGCAGCCTAGAGCCAGGCTTTCGGTATTGGTCGGTTTTAAGTCCGAACCGATGACGAATTCAGTCGAGCCGCCGCCGATGTCGATCACCAACATACGGTCGCCGTTGGGTGGCAGAGTGTGCACTACGCCGGTGTAAATCAAACGCGCTTCTTCGCGACCGGCAATCACTTCAATCGGAAAGCCCAAAGCGGCTTCGGCTTTCGGGATGAATTGGGCGATGTTTTTGGCCACACGGAAGGTGTTGGTGGCCACTACGCGCACTTGTTCCGGTGGAAAACCTTGCAGACGCTCGCCGAATTTGGCCAGGCATTCCAAGGCACGCTCTTGTGATTCTTCGCTTAGTATTTTTTGTTCGTCCAAACCGGCGGCAAAGCGCACCATCTGTTTGAAAGAATCAATCACTTTGAGTTGGCCGTTGTTGTTTTCGCAGATTTGCAGGCGGAAGCTGTTGGAGCCTAAGTCCACAGAAGCAAGAAGATTTGAGCTGGGGGCTGTCATAGGAGTGAATAGGTGGGTGTGGAATGAAGGCGTTATGTTACATGGTGCAAAAAATGCTGTCATCTCCTAATGTAGATATCCTTTGATTCAGTGCAAAGATACTCATATAATAACAGGCCGTCTGAAAAATAAACCCGGTGTTCGGACGGCCTGTTAAAAGGCATAAACCCTATATTAATAATATCTGTAAACACAATACGTTAGCTTTCAGCTTATGGAAAAAACTGCTCATCTGACTGTTGCCCCCTCTTTATTACGCCGCCGCTTGCTGATTGCGGGCGGCACGTTGCTTTTTAGCCCCGCTTTGGCCGTTGCCGGTGCGCAACGCGAAGAAACTTTGTCGGATGATGTGGCTTCGGTAATGCGCGGCTCGATTAATAATGTTAATCCGGCGCGTTTGGTGTTTGCCAGTGCTGCGGAAGGCGAGCGTTGGCTGCAAACCATGTCGTCGCGTTTGGCCGGATTTGTCCCGGATGCCGCAGAACGCCGCCGTCTGCTCATCAATATTCACTATGAAGCCAGCCGCGCCGGATTGGATCCGCAGGTGGTATTGGGCTTGATTGAAGTGGAAAGCGCGTTTCGCCAATATGCCATCAGCGGCGTGGGGGCACGCGGTTTGATGCAAGTGATGCCGTTTTGGAAAAACTACATCGGCAAACCTTCGCACAATCTCTTCGACATCCGCACCAATCTGCGCTACGGCTGCACCATTTTGCGCCACTACAATAATGTGGAAAAAGGCAATTTGGCGCGCGCCTTGGCGCGGTTTAACGGCAGCTTGGGCAGCGATAAATACCCCAATACCGTTTTGGGTGCATGGCGCAACCGTTGGCAATGGTATGGTTGATGGATTTTGCATATGAAATCAGGCGGCTGCGATAAAGCAAATGCAAAGAAATTTGAATCCTGTATAATCTTTCCGTTAACGACTTTTTAGGTTTCAGACGGCCTGATGCTTCATCAGGCCGTCTGAAAAATAATGATGGCTAGAGATAACCGCATACAAATGTTTCCGTGCGAATGGCGTGCCAGCATGACGCTTTCGGGTGTCTATGCGCTGCGCATGATGGGTATGTTTTTGGTGTTGCCGGTGTTGGCTTTATATGCGGCAACCTTGCCCGGCCCGGAAAACAACAAAACCTTAATCGGTTTGGCAATGGGTATCTACGGCTTGACTCAGGCATTGCTGCAATTGCCGATGGGTATGGCTTCGGATAAGTTTGGCCGCAAAAAAGTGATTTACATCGGCCTGACTATCTTTGCTGCCGGTAGCTTTATGGCTGCAGTGGCCGATTCTTTAACCATGCTGGTGGTGGCGCGCGCTTTACAGGGTGCGGGTGCAGTGAGCGCGGCGGTGACGGCTTTATTGGCGGATTTGACGCGCGATGAAGTGCGTACCCGTGCCATGGCGATGATAGGCTTGAGCATTGGCCTGACCTTTTCCGTGAGCTTGGTGCTGGCGCCGATGATGGCGGCGTGGATTGGTGTGCAGGGCTTGTTTGCCCTGACCGGTGTGTTGACAGTGATCAGCATCAGTGTAGTGGCATGGATGACACCGAATCCCGAGCAATCGCGCGTGCACGATGACGCGCAAGCCCGGCCGGGCCAGATGGCGGAAGTATTGAAAAACCGCCAATTATTAAGCTTGGATTTCGGCATTTTCGCGCTGCATGCGGCGCAAATGGCGCTGTTTACCACCTTGCCGTTTGCCATGGAAACATTGGGCTTGCTGAAAACACAGCATTGGAAAGTGTATCTGCCGGCGACCGTCATCGGCTTGGTATTGATGGTGCCGCTGATTATTGTCGGTGAGACGCGCAATAAGCTGAAACAAGTATTTATTTTCGGCATCGCGTGCATTGCTTCGGCTCAAATTGCTTTGATGTTCGGTCTGAATTCGATTTGGCTCATCACGGCGTTTATGACTATTTATTTTATCGGTTTCAATGTGTTGGAAGCCAGCCTGCCGTCGATGGTGTCGAAAATCGCACCGTCGGATTTGAAAGGTACGGCAATGGGTGTGTACAATACCATGCAATCCATCGGCCTGTTTGCCGGCGGTACGATTGGTGGGGTGTTATTCCAGTATTACGGTTTCAACGGTGTGTTTGCCTTCTGCAGCGCGTTGATGTTGGTGTGGCTGCTGATTGCTTGGACTTCGCCGGCGCCTAAACCGGTGAAAAATATTGCTTATACGGTTCAACCGCAATGGCAGGGGCGGACCGACGCGCTTTACCGCGTGCTGACCGGATTATCCGGCGTGGAAGCGGTGACGTTCAGTCAGGATAAACAAACCGTTTATATTAAAGCGTTGCAAAAAGGTTTCGACCCGTCGGCGGCGGAAAAAATCATTTCAGGAGATTAATATGTCATTGAATAAAGTCATCCTTATCGGCCGCTTGGGTCGAGATCCGGAAGTCCGTTACATGCCCAACGGCGAAGCGGTGTGTAACTTCAGCGTGGCTACCAGCGAAACATGGAACGACCGCAACGGCCAACGCCAAGAGCGTACCGAGTGGCACAACATCACCATGTACCGCCGTTTGGCCGAAATCGCCGGCCAATATCTGCGCAAAGGCGGCCAAGTGTATTTGGAAGGCCGTATTCAAAGCCGTAAATACCAGGGTAAAGACGGCATCGAGCGCACTGCTTACGACATCATCGCCAGCGAAATGAAAATGCTCGGCGGCCGCAACGATAATTCAGGCGGCACACCTTATGATGACGGCGGCTATGACCAAAGTGGTTATCAAGGTTCGCAAGGCGGCTACCAACAATCGGCACCGCAGCAACCTTACCAATCTGCTCCGGCTCATCAGCAAGAAGCACCAAACGCGCCGCCGGCCGCACCTGTTCGCCGCGTACCAACCGCTCCGGCTGCCCCGGTTGACGATATTGATGACGATATTCCATTCTAATGATTAAACATAAACAGGCCGTCTGAAAAATATTGATCCAATTGTGTTTCAGACGGCCTGTTGCTTGTGTGACCGATAAGCCGCGAATAACCATGAAATCCGTTTTTAGGATTGCGGTTTTCAGGTTTGGTGGTACAATAACGTAATTGAATTTCTTACGAACAAGCCGCCGAACACAGGCGGCTTGTATTTTTATTTTGTGCCCGCGGTCTATCCGACCCGTGGGCACTACACCATCAGTGAAGAAGCGTATAAACGCTTTGCGGAGAACATACCATGCAAAAAATTCCATTGACCGTGCGCGGCGCAGAATTGTTGAAACAAGAATTGCAACACTTGAAAAGCGTTGCCCGCCCGGAAGTGATTGAAGCGATTGCCGAAGCGCGTTCGCACGGCGATTTGTCGGAAAACGCTGAATACGAAGCCGCCAAAGAGCGTCAAGGTTTCATCGAAGGCCGTATTTCCGAATTGGAAAACAAACTGTCTTTGGCGCACATTATCAACCCGGCAGAAATCCATGCCGAAGGCAAAATCGTGTTCGGCAGTACTGTGACTTTGGAAGACTTGGAAACCGAAGAGCAAGTCACCTACCAAATCGTCGGTGAAGACGAAGCCGATATTAAAGAGCGCAAAATTTACGTCGGTTCGCCGATTGCCCGTGCCTTAATCGGCAAAGAAGAAGGTGATGTGGCGGAAGTGCAGGCACCGGGCGGTGTACGCGAATACGATATTATTTCGGTACAATATATTTAACCCATCCGATTACATCATGAATAAATTGGCTGTCGCTTTAGCCGGTATATGGCTGGGCATGCAAGTGATGGCGGGCTATGTCGCCGCGCCGGTGTTGTTTAAAAGCCTGCCTAAATTGCAGGCCGGTGCGATTGCGGGCGACTTGTTTGACGTGGTGTCTTACACTGGTTTGGTGATTTGGCTGCTGGTGTATTTTGTAGGTAAACGTGCGGCAGCGGTGCGCAATGTGCAATCGATAAACGGTAAATTGATTGCGGTATTGTGGCTCGCTTTGGCTGCCAATCAATTTTTGGTGACGCCGGTGATCGAAGCACATAAAGCCCAAACCACCAATTGGCTGCTGAACCTGACCGGCGGTTCATTCGGCATATGGCACGGCATTTCCAGCTCGATTTACATGATTTGCGCAATTTTAGCCCTGCTGTTGGTGTGGCAGATTTCTGCTCTGGAATGGAAATAAAACTCATATATAATCAAAAGGCCGTCTGAAAAATATTTTTCAGACGGCCTTTTGATGCAATTACTTATATTGGTTTACATTTCCAAGTTTTTACGCCATAAAACCAATAATTTGCCAATATGTTGCACCAATTGTGCATCCACGGCTTCACACAATGCATTGCAGATTTCTACGCGCTCTTGGCGGTCGTCGCCCAATACGCGCACTTTAATCAATTCGTGGGCGGTGAGTGCGGCATCAGTTTCTTTGATAACCGATTCCGTCAAACCGTGTTGGCCGATCATCACCACCGGATTCAGGTGGTGTGCGCGGGCTTTGAGTTCCAAAATTTCTTTGGTGCTTAATTTATCGTCCGTCATGTTTGTATTGCTTAAATAAAAATAATAATCCGGTATTGTACGCGATTTAACGGCGGCCTGCGAGAAAATAACGTACAATAGATAGCGTCATTCAATTTTCACATTCATACACTATGGCAGTACGTTCCAAATCTTCCAAAGCGTGGCTCAACGAGCATGTGAACGACCATTATGTCCACATGGCGCAAAAAGACGGTTATCGTGCGCGCGCAGCTTATAAGCTTTTGGAAATCAATGAAAAAGACAAGCTCATTAAGCCAGGTACGATTTTGGCCGACTTAGGCAGTGCGCCGGGCAGTTGGTCTCAGGTAGCAGCCAAATTGGTCGGAAAAAACGGCCAAGTATTCGCTTTGGATATTTTGCCGATGGATGAAATCGATGGCGTCTCATTCATTCAGGGTGACTTTCGTGAAGACGATGTATTAGTACAATTTGAGTCGCTGTTGGATAATCGCCCGTTAGACCTTGTAATTTGCGATATGGCACCCAATATGTCCGGTAATGCCGTGACCGATCAAGCCAAGAGCTTTTATTTATGTGAGCTGGCTTTGGATTTTGCTGCCAACCATTTGAAAACAGGCGGTAATTTTTTGGTTAAAGTATTTCAGGGCGCAGGCTGTCAGGAGTATTTGGCGGCCATGCGGGAAATTTTCGGCGTGGTGCAAACACGCAAGCCCGAGGCTTCCCGCAATCGTTCCAGTGAGATTTATTTATTGGGCAGAAATAAACGCTGACAATTATGGGCAGCGTGCATTAAAATCGTTTCTTTCGTTTACCTTTATATATGGAGCCTGATTCAGTGGGGAATACCATTAAACATGTATTGGTCTGGTTGGTGTTGGGTGTCTGCTTGATGGCGGCGTTCAATGCCATTAATGACAAGCAGGAAAATAAACAACAAATCGAATATTCGCAGTTTATCCAACAGGTAAACAATGATGAAATAACCAGCGTGAATATCGAAGGCTCGGTAGTGAGCGGTTATCTGATTAAAGGCGAACGCGCCGACAAAACTTCATTTTTCACCAATGCACCACTTGACGATAAGCTGATTCAGACTTTATTGGATAAAGATGTCCGCGTAAAAGTGACGCCTGAAGAAAAACCGAGCATGCTCGGCAGCTTGTTCTTCAGCCTGTTGCCGGTATTGCTGTTGATTGGTGCATGGTTCTACTTCATGCGCATGCAAAGTGGCGGCGGCGGTAAAGGCGGCGCATTTTCATTCGGTAAGAGCCGTGCTAAATTGTTGGATAAAGATGCCAACAAAGTGACCTTTGCTGATGTGGCCGGCTGCGATGAAGCCAAAGAAGAAGTCCAAGAAATCGTTGATTACCTGAAAGCGCCGACCCGTTATCAAAGCTTGGGCGGACGCGTGCCGCGCGGGATTTTGCTGGCCGGTAGTCCGGGCACGGGCAAAACCTTGCTGGCCAAAGCGATTGCCGGTGAGGCGGGCGTACCGTTTTTCAGTATTTCGGGTTCCGATTTTGTGGAAATGTTCGTCGGCGTCGGTGCCAGCCGTGTCCGCGATATGTTTGAGCAGGCCAAGAAAAATTCGCCTTGTATCATTTTTATCGACGAGATTGATGCCGTAGGCCGCCAACGCGGTGCCGGTTTGGGCGGCGGTAATGATGAACGCGAACAAACTTTGAACCAATTGCTGGTTGAGATGGATGGTTTTGAAAGCAATCAAACCGTGATTGTGATTGCCGCGACCAACCGTCCGGACGTATTGGATCCTGCCTTGCAGCGCCCGGGGCGTTTCGACCGTCAAGTGGTGGTGCCGTTGCCGGATATCCGTGGCCGCGAGCAGATTTTGAAAGTGCACGCCAAAAAAGTGCCTTTGGATGAGTCGGTTGATTTGACTTCATTGGCGCGTGGTACTCCGGGTTTCTCCGGTGCCGATTTGGCCAACTTGGTAAACGAAGCTGCTTTGTTTGCCGGCCGCCGCAATAAAATCAAAGTCGATCAAAGCGATTTTGAAGATGCCAAAGACAAAATCTACATGGGTCCTGAGCGCCGCTCGATGGTGATGCACGAAGATGAAAAACGTGCGACTGCTTATCATGAATCGGGCCATGCGATTGTGGCCGAGAGCTTGGACTTTACTGATCCGGTGCATAAGGTAACCATTATGCCGCGCGGCCGAGCTTTGGGCTTGACTTGGCAGCTGCCGGAACGCGACCGCATCAGCATGTATAAAGACCAAATGTTGAGTCAAATCGCGATTTTGTTTGGCGGACGCATTGCCGAAGATATTTTTGTCGGCCGTATTTCTACCGGCGCTTCCAACGACTTTGAACGTGCTACGCAGATTGCCCGCGAAATGGTTACCCGTTACGGCATGAGCGACAAAATGGGCGTAATGGTTTACGCGGAAAATGAAGGTGAAGTGTTCTTGGGTCGCAGCGTGACACGTTCGCAAAACATTTCCGAGAAAACCCAGCAAGACGTAGATGCCGAAATCCGCCGCATCTTGGATGAACAATATGCCGTGGCCTACAAAATCTTGGATGAAAACCGAGATAAAATGGAAACCATGTGTAAAGCACTAATGGATTGGGAAACCATCGATCGCGATCAGGTCTTGGAAATCATGGCGGGCAAGCAGCCTAGCCCGCCGAAAGATTACAGTCATAATCTGCGTAAAGACGAGTCTGAAGAAGAAAAAGGCGAGCCGGAGCAAGTAATGGTGATTACACCTGAAGGTCTGCAAACCGAAGTGCAGAATGTGAAACCCGAATATTCTTCCGATAATGATTCGGGCGTGAACAAGCCATAATCAGCATATGAAACGGCAGCGTTAACGCTGTCGTTTTTTATGTATACAAAAATGGAAATGAATTCAAAGGCACGCAAATACCGAAGATTATTCCTTCAGGCCGTCTGAAAAGCCCGGCAAATTCGTTTATAATAACGCTTTTGCTTAAGTTTGATTCCGCCATGAAAACAGTAGAAAAAAGCGTGTTGGTGTTACACAGCGCCAAGCAGATGTTTGAGTTGGTTGACCGTGTGGAGGATTATCCGAAATTCCTGCCGTGGTACAGCAAAACCGAAATCATCGAGCGCGCCGATACCGAATTGAAAGCGCGCCTGTTTATGGATTACATGGGCGTGCGCCAGTCGTTTGCCACGTATAACCACAATATCTCCGGTAAAGAAATCAAAATGGATTTACTGGAAGGGCCGTTTAAAACCTTGTGCGGCACCTGGCGGTTTGTTGATTTGGGTGATGATATGTGCCAAATTGAATTTAAGTTGGAATACGAATTCAGCAGCACGATTTTATCGGCGATGATTTCGCCGGTGTTCAATCATTTGTCCGGCACCTTGGTGGACGCATTTGTCAAAGAGGCTGACCGCCGTTATGCTTAACATCGAAATCGTGTACGGCTTGCCGGATAAGCAATTGCTGAAAACCATGCAAGTAGCAGAAGGTACAACCATCCGCCAGGCTGCATTGCAAAGCAGTTTGGAAAAAGAGTTTCCTGATTTGGATTTGCATTCGGCCAAGCTCGGCATTTTCGGTAAAATCGCCAAAGACGATACCGTATTACGCGATAAAGACCGCATCGAAGTGTATCGCCCTTTGCTGATCGACCCGAAAGAGGCACGGAGACGGCGCGTGCAAAATCAGGAGGATTGAAGTTTGAGGCCGTCTGAACCATTCAATTTCAGACGGCCTTCGTAAGAACCGCACACCAACGAGAAAATCATGTCTAACTTCATTAAAATGATTGTCGGTCTGGGTAATCCGGGCAAAGAATATGAAGCAACCCGCCACAATGTCGGCTTTTGGCTGCTCGATGAATTGGCGTGGCAATGGAAAGCGACGTTTAAAGATGAGAAAAAATTCTTCGGAGAAGTGGCACGTGTCAGCCGCCCCGAAGGCGATGTTTGGCTGATTAAGCCGATAACGTTTATGAACCGTTCCGGTCTGGCGGTGGCGGCATTGGCGCAGTTTTACAAGATTAGGCCCGAAGAAATTCTGGTAGTACACGATGAGCTCGACATTGAATGCGGCCGCATTAAATTCAAGCTTGGCGGCGGAAATGGCGGCCACAACGGCTTGAAAGACATTCAGGCCCGCTTAGGCACGCCGAATTTCTACCGCCTGCGTCTGGGCATCGGTCATCCGGGTGATAAGGCATTGGTGTCGGCTTATGTTTTGAACAAACCAAGCGCGGAACATCGTCGGTTGATTGAAGATTCGGTTAATAAATCCATCAAAGGCATACCGCTGCTGAATGCGGGTGAGTTTGAAGAAGCACAGCGTTTTTTACACAGTCGGTAACCCTATATTTTCAGACGGCCCAAACCATGAGCGAATTGATTGATTTGATTGAAACCGAAAGCGTCGGCACAGCCGAAGAGACCCTTGATTTTTTGTTATACGAATGCAGCTTGGATGAGTCCCCGAGCCGTAAAGAAGTGGCGCAATGGCGTGATGTGTTAAACGGGCGTGGCGGTAAATTCGTGCGCTTGGCCAAAATCTGCCAAACATGGCTGGACGAAGAGGGTGAAAATGACCTTACCGCGCAATAAGTTTACCGCATTGGCTGCGCTGTGGTTTGCGGCAGCTATTTATTCACTGCTGTTGCGTGAGTCAACAGGCGGCATGCCGCCGTTTCCAAATTTCGATAAAGCGGCGCATTTCGCTTTGTTTTTTGCACAATTTTGGTTGCTCGCCAAAGCATATATGACCGATAAACGCCTGACTCCGTATTGCGGCATGATGATTGCTGCCTTGGTGTTTGCGATTGCCAGCGAGTGTGCGCAAGCGATGTTCACGCAAACGCGCGAAGGTTCATTTTGGGATGCGGTGGCCGATGTATGCGGAGCGGCGTCAGCTTTATGGTTTGCCCGAAAAATCGAGCAAGCCAAAAGTTTGAAATCGCCTGATTAATCTTTGCTTGTAAACAGTATCAATAATAGTGAGGCCGTCTGAATGGCTTTGACAAGTTTCAGACGGCCTTAAGGAAACATGATGAACAATACCCCGTTTATCCGACGCCGCCAACGCGTGCTGCAACAAATCGGCAGCGAAGGCGTGGCGGTTCTGTTTGCCGCGCCGGAACAGCGCCGCAGCAACGATACCGAATTCCCGTTCCGTCAAGACAGCTATTTTCATTACCTGACCGGTTTTGACGAGCCGCAATCGGTGTTGCTACTGGATGGCTCTATGCAAAAAAGCATTTTGTTCTGCCGCGAAAAAGATGCTTTAAGCGAAATTTGGAACGGTTTCCGCTACGGGCCTGAAGCAGCTTTAGAAGTGTTCGGTTTTGATGAGGCCTATGCCGACAGCGAATGGCCGGCGAAATTAACGCAAGTGCTGCTGAATAAAAAAAGCCTGTATGCCTTGTGGGGCTTGTATCCCAAACACGATAAAGAAGTGATGGCCAAATGGCATAACGTGCAGCAAAGTGCCGGCCGCCGCATTCAGACCAATACTTATGCGCCGGAAAATTTGGCCGATTTAGCGGCAGTGTTGGACGGTATGCGTCTGATTAAAGACGGATATGAAACCGCGCTGTTGAAGAAAGCGGGTGAAATCAGCGCATTGGCGCACATCCGTGCCATGCAGAAAACGCGTCCGGGAATGAATGAGCTGCAAATCGAAGCAGAAATTCTGCACGAATTCATGTACCACGGTGCGCGCTTTCCGTCTTACAACAGCATTGTGGCGGGCGGTAAAAACGCGTGTTGCCTGCACTATGTCGACAACAAAGATACGTTGCAAGACGGCGATTTGCTGCTGATTGACGCAGGTGCGGAATACGCCTTTTATGCGGGCGACATCACGCGCACTTTTCCGGTAAACGGCAAATTTACGGCGGCGCAAAAAGACATTTACGAAATCGTATTGGCCGCCAATGAAGCCGCCATCGCCGCCGTAAAACCGAATGCCGATTGGGGCGAGATTCATCTGACGGTGCTGAAAATTTTGGTGCAAGGCTTGATTGATCAAAAATTACTGCAAGGTACAGTTGACGGCAACATTGAATCCCAAGCTTATCAACGTTTCTATATGCACGGCTTAGGCCACTGGGTCGGCTTGGATGTGCACGATGTCGGCAAACGCTGGCACGGCGGTAAACCTTTATTGCTGCAGCCGGGCATGTGCAGCACCATCGAACCGGGCTTATATATTGCCGCAGCCGATGACATTCCGGAAGCCTTCCATAACATCGGTATCCGCATTGAAGACAATGTATTAGTGACCGAAAACGGTTGTGAAAATTACACTGCTTTGGCACCGAAAAGCGTGGCAGATATTGAAGCGGTTATGCGCGGCTAGGCCGTCTGAAATTGAATAGGGCAGAAAGTGCCGTCTGAAACATTAGGTTTCAGACGGCATTGTTTTGATGAATTAATTTATGAACTAATTTTCCGAATCAATTCAGCCACTGTATTGCCTAACATTTCATTGCCGGATTCATTGAAATGCAGCCCGTCGCAGATGGTCAGTGCGGTTAAGTCCTGTACAAACATCAAAGCATATAAATCATTGATGGGAAAAACAAATTCATGCGCTAAGTTTTGAGCGGCCTGATTATAGGCTTGAATGTCTTTCAGATAGCGGCGCGATGATTTGGTGACATTGTGTACGCTTTGCAGAAAAGGCGTGCTGCTTGCCCAAATAATTTGCGCGCCGGTTTGCTGCAAGCGGCTGAAAATTTTTCGAAGATTGGTTTGATAGGTTTGGATATCGGATAAGGGTTTGGTGCTGCCCGCATTGTAGCGGATGTCGTGCAAACCGCAGTTGAGATGGATAATATCTCCGGCCTGTGCTCCTTGCGTCCATTGTTCGATATGTTGCAATACATCATGTGATGAACGGCAGTTGTCGACCGGCGAGAGAATAGCCGTATCAGGCAGGGCAGCTTGCACCGCAGCTTGATAGCCCAGTCGGATTGAGTCGCCAATAAGATAAACCGTCATGTTTCCCCCTGCTGTTAAGGCCGTCTGAAATAATGAATATTATAATATTCATTATTTTAGACGGCCTTAATATGGGTCAAATCATCAGGCCGGGTTCTGTAAAGATTATTTGGCCTGATGGTTTTGACGATAAAAATCAATCAATTGTCTGGCTTGCAACATAGGTAGGCCGAAGCGGTCGGCCACAGCTTTCAAATCTTTGATTTCTACACCGCTTAGGTTTTGGCTGATCCATTCAAATGTATCCGGTTTGCTTTTGATGTGTTCCAGATAAGCCTGTTTGCGTTTCCAATTGCGCGACCATACCAATAATACGGTAAAAATCAACAATGCAATCAAAAAGATATTCATCGCTGCCATCATTTCCATGGTTGGGCTTCCGTCAAAAAATAAAGGCGATTATAAACGAAAAAAACCGCGTGAAAGCAGATAGCTTTTACACGGCTTTTAGCTAACGGCATCATTCAATTTTTACGCGTTTCAAACGTAAAGCATTGGTTAATACCGATACCGAGCTCATCGCCATCGCCGCACCGGCAATCACCGGGCTGAGAAAGCCCAAAGCAGCCAGCGGGATGCCGAGGATATTGTAGAAAAAGGCGAAGAACAGGTTTTGCTTGATGTTTTTCAAAGTGGCGCGGGAAACAAGCAGGGCATCGACCAATTGGTTGACCGAATGCTGCATCAGCGTGGCCGAGGCGGTGTGTTCTGCCACATCGGCGCCGCCTTTCATGGCAAAGCTGACATTAGCCGCTGCCAAAGCAGGGGCATCGTTGATGCCGTCGCCGACCATGGCGACAACTTTGCCTTCGTTTTTGAGTTTTTGCACCGCGGCTGCTTTATCGCGCGGGCTCATGTTGCCGAACGCGTGTTCAATGCCCAGTTGTGTGGCGATATATTCGACGGTATTTTGATTGTCGCCACTCATCACATACACATCGATATCATGCGCTTTCAGACGGCGTATCGCTTCGGCGGTGTCGTTTTTGAGGGCATCGGCCAAAGCGAATGCACCGATGGGGCGGCCGTTAACCGATACGGCCACCAAGCTGGCGATTGGCCATACACCGTCTAAATCGGCCGGCAAGGAGGTTAAATTGGCGTAATCGGTTTTGCCGACTTTTACCAAACCCAAACCGCTGATTTCCGCAGATATGCCGGCACCGACTGCCGTTTGTGCTTGACTGGTTGGCGGTAGATCCAGATTGCGCGCCAAAGCGGCCGACACAATCGCGTTGGCCAGCGGGTGGGTGGCGTTTTGCTCGACGGCAGCGGCGATGCGGAACAAACCGTCTTCGCTAAAACCACTATCCGGCACCAGGTAAACCGCCTCCACTTGAGGACGGCCTTTGGTGAGCGTGCCGGTTTTGTCGAGCACCACGGCGTTGACATGCGCCGATTCTTCCATCGAAGCCGCGTCTTTAAACCAAATACCGTGTTTCACCGCTTTGCCCATGCCGGCCATAATCGCTGCCGGTGTGGCCAGACCCAACGCACATGGGCAGGCAATTACCAACACTGCCACCGCATGCATCAAGCCTGCCTGCCAATCGCCTTTTATGCCCCAAGTGAGCACGAACGTGAGTAGGGAAATGCCGGTCACTACCGGCACAAATACCGCCGCCGCTTTATCCGCCATGCGCGAAATCGGCGCTTTACTGCCTTGCGCTTCGGAAAGCGCGTTCATCATGTCTCCCAGTAAAGTATGGCTGCCCAATTGCGTGGCACGGTAAATCAAGCTGCCGTCGGTTACCAGCGCACCGGCCAAAACCTTGCTGCCTTGTTGTTTCATTTCGGGATTGGATTCGCCGGTCAAGTGGCTTTCGTCTGTCCAACCATTGCCGCTTTCGACCACACCGTCAGCGGCAATGCGCTCGCCGTGATTGGCACGCAGCATATCGCCGGTTTGCACTTGATCTAAAGGCAGCGATTGCCATTTACCGCCGCGTTGCACATTCACTTTGCTCGGCGTGAGTTTGAGCATCAGCGATAAGCTGTTGAGGCTGGATTTTTTGGTGCGGTGTTCCAAGAATTTACCCAACGACACAAAGCCGATCACCATCACGCTTGCTTCAAAATACACATGTGCCATGCCGTCGTGTCCCATATCGCGGTGGTGGAACATCATATACACCGAATAGAGATAAATCGACACCGTGCCGATAGTGACCAGCACGTCCATATTGGCCAAACCGCCTTTAATTGAAGCCCATGCGCTTTTGTAAAACGGAATCGCCAGCCAAAGTTGCACAATGCCGGCTAAGGCAAATTGCCACATCACAGGCAGCATCCAATCATGGTGGCCAATCATCATGCCTGCCATGCCGATGAGAAACGGTACATTAATCGCCAGCAGCAGCCATAAACGCCAACCGATATGCACCGGTTCATCGCTGCCGGCTTTGGTCAGCGCATCGGTTTTTTCTTTTGCATCGAAACCGGTTTTTTCAATGATTCGGATGATGCCGGCTATTGAGCTGCGGCTGTCGTCAAACACGACTTGCGCTTCTTCGCTGGCAAAATTTACGCCTGCGCTTTCGATAAAGTCTTTTTTGTTCAACACTTTTTCAATGCGTGAGGCGCAAGCTTGGCAGGTCATGCCTTTAATTTGGAAACGGACTTTTTGTTTCATTTTCGTTGCCCGGTCAATGAAGAGGTAAAGAAAGCTTAAACCTTGATAACGGGGTAAAGTCAAGCATTCTCAAAGGTAAAGGCCGTCTGAAAATCCTGCTTTCAGACGGCCTCGGGCGTGTGATCAACGTGAAGCATCAAAGCCGCCGTCTCCAATCGCTTCGATTAAGGCATCGACATTGGTTTTGGCGGCATCGAATTCAATCACGGCACTTTTGTTTTCCAAACTTACTTCTGCCTTGGCAACGCCGTCGGTGTTTTCCAAAATGCGGGTGACGCTTTTCACGCAACCGCCGCAGGTCATGCCTTCTACGTTTAAGGTGATGCTTTCCACGATTTCTTCCTTTCGTTTACTCGTCGGATGTTCTTAATATAAACCTTGACACAGGGTAAGGGTCAAGTATTTTTTCAGACGGCCTGTTTATTCTTAGAGGCCGTCTGAAACATTTGAAATCAAATGAAATGTAGTCGATTGTTATCGTTTTAATTATGGCTTGGGCGGAGTAGAATACGCACCTGATTTTGATAAGGAAGAGTAAGATTATGCCGGCGGCAAAAGAGAAAAAACAATGGCTGAGTGTGTTGGCCTTGGCGGTGGGGGCGTTTATTTTCAACACCACCGAATTTATTCCGATTGCGCTGTTGAGCGATATCGGCCAAACCTTCGGCATGGCTTCGACCGAAGTCGGCATTATGTTGACGGTGTATGCGTGGATTGTGGCGTTGCTGTCGCTGCCGCTCATGCTGGCCACGAAAAATTTTGAACGCCGCAAGCTCTTGCTGATTTTGTTCGCCGTATTTGTAACCGGACATGTATTGTCGTTTTTTGCTTGGAATTTCGGCGTGTTGTTGGTCAGCCGGATCTGTATTGCCTTGACGCATGCGGTGTTTTGGTCGATTACGGCGTCTTTGGCGGTGCGGGTTGCGCCGCAAGGCAAAAGCACGCAGGCGCTGGGTTTGCTGAGCACAGGTACGGTGATGGCGATGGTAATGGGCATTCCGTTGGGGCGCGTGATTGGACAGTTTTATTCATGGCAAACCAGTTTCTTGCTGATTGGTATTTGCGCGGCGGCGGTGATGGTGGTGTTGGCGAAAAACCTGCCGTTGCTGCCGAGCGTGAATTCCGGTTCATTGGGCAGCCTGCCGTTGCTGGTGAAACGCAAAAACCTGATGCTGCTCTACGGCTTTACCATTCTGATCATCACTGCACATTTTACCGCGTATAGCTACATCGAGCCGTTTGTGCTGCAAATCGGCGGCTTCAAACCGGAACAAGTGACGATTGTGCTTGGCTTGTATGGTTCGGCCGGTTTTGTGGCTTCGTTTGTATTCGGCAAATGGTTTGCCACGTTCCCGCGCCAATTCTTTATCGGCGCAGCAGCCTTGGTAGTGTTGATGACGGCGTTGCTGTGGCCGTTGTCCGGCTCGGCATGGGCGGTTTATGCGCTGTGTTTTGTGTGGGGCATTGCCATCAGCGTAGTCAGCCTGTCGATGATTGCGAAAGTGTTGAATTTTGCTTCCGATGCCACCGATGTTGCCACCTCGATTTATTCGGGTCTGTATAACGTGGGCATCGGTGGCGGTGCGCTGTCGGGGCATTATGTTACCGTTGGATTGGGCTTGGGCGGCATTGGTTTTGTCGGTGCTGGCACGGCATTGCTGGCGGCGGTGCTGGCTTATATGTTGGTTAAGCGCGATGATTTTATGAATAAATCGGTTTAAAACCATACAATAAAGGCCGCCTGAAAGATAATATTCAGACGGCCTTTGTTTATATTTGCCTTTTTATTCGGCTTTCAAACCGGCAATACATTGCTGGTCGCGGGCTTCAAAAGCAGCGGCGCCACCGAGCAGCTCAAGCTGTTCTTGTGCGCTGATTTTGCTGAACGATTGGATTTGCTTTTCACTCAGCTTTTCTAAAGGTTCGCCCCACATGCAAACGCAGTAATCGCCGATGACTTGCTCGCTTTTGCCTTCCAAGCCGCGTGCTTTCAAATCAGCCTGCCATTTGTCGGCAAACGGAATGTTTTTTACACACGATTCGATAATGGCTTGTTTGGCTTTAGGCTTCGACAAGGCGCATTGCGACAAAAAGAAAAAGCTCACCAGCAATGCCATGATAATCCATGCCCAAATGCGGATGGTGAGGATTTTAGCTTTGGCTTTTTTGGTTTTCGCCGCTTGTTCTTCGGGGGTTAACGATTGCTCAACCATGCAGACTTTCCATGCGAATCATGGTAATCGGCGTTTCCACGCAATCCAATTGCTCTATGGCGGCGATGGCCGATTTGATGTTTTTTTCAACCGTGCTGTGGGTGAGAATCACAATTTCAGCGGTGGTTTTGTTGAACACGCCTTTTTGAATCAAGGCTTCGATGGATACGCCTTGCCCGGCCAGTAGGTTGGCGATTTTACCTAATGTGCCCGGCTCGTCTTTGGCTTGCACGCGCAGGTAGTAGCTGCTGGTGATTTCGTCCATCGGCAGAATGTTTTGCGCTTTCACGCCTTCAGGTTGGAAGGCCAAATGCGGTACGCGGTTGGCGGCATCGGCACCAATCATACGGCAGATATCGACGATGTCGGCAACCACTGCGCTGGCAGTCGGCAATGCACCTGCGCCTGCCCCGTAGTATAGGGTTTCACCCACCATATCGGCATTTACGCGCACGGCATTCATTACCCCATTAACGTTGGCCAACAGGCGGCTTTCCGGAATCAGGGTAGGGTGAACGCGCAATTCGATGCCTTTGTCGGTTTTACGGGTGATGCCCAATAATTTGATGCGGTAGCCCAATTCTTCCGCATATTTGATGTCGCGGCTGTCGAGTTTGCTGATTCCTTCCAAATAGCAGCCGCTGAAATCAACCGGAGTGCCGAACGCCAATGCGCTCATAATGGTGATTTTGTGGCCGGCATCGTGGCCTTCGATGTCGAAAGTCGGGTCGGCTTCGGCATAGCCTAAGGCTTGCGCTTCTTTCAATACGTCGGCAAACGCGCTGCCTTTTTCGCGCATTTCGCTCAAAATAAAGTTGCTGGTGCCGTTGATGATGCCTGCAATGGATTTGATGTTGTTGGCGGCCAAGCCTTCGCGTAAGGTTTTAATAATCGGGATGCCGCCGGCTACTGCCGCTTCAAATTGCACCATCACGTTTTTTGACTCGGCCAACGGGAAAATTTCGTTGCCGTATTCGGCCAGCAGTTTTTTATTGGCGGTCACAACGTGTTTGCCGTTTTCAAGTGCTTTCAACACGGCATCTTTGGCAATACCGGTGCCGCCGAACAATTCGACGACCACATCCACGTCGGCGCGTTGTACCAATTCAAAAGGATCTTGCACAAAAGCCGCATTCGGCGCAATTTCGGCTGCTTTTTCGGCGCTTCTGTCGCATACGGCTGAAATATTCACGTCACGACCCAAACGGCGGCTGATTTCCGCGGCGTTTTCCTGCAAAACGGTTGCGGTGCCGCCGCCTACCGTACCTAAGCCTAACAGACCGATATTCACTGGCTTCATTGTGTCTCCTTGTTGAGCCGAAATTTCCAATAGCGTAAACTGTCGCACACAGAATGCAGCCTTGAATGAAAGCAGGCGCGGTGCGGACGTCAAATTTGCTAATCCTACCCGAAATTGCCTGTTTTTGCACCTTTTTTAAAGAAGCTCCGGTACAGAATAAAATGATGTCACGGCTGATTTTGAAGAGCGAAATCATGCCGTCTGAACGCCGGCTTAAAACATTTGTATGGAATAACGGCAAAAAGTTTAACAAAAACGGCTAAAAATATAAGGATAACAACATTATGTTGATTGAAGAAAATACTGTAAAAGCTGCCGCTGCCGTCACCGCATACCGCCGCGGCGCGATTGAGGCAGGCGGAGAGATATGGGCCCAACCGATTGTTTTAAAATCAGATGCCATTACTTTAATGGCAGACAAAATGCCTTATGAATTACGTATTAGCGATTTTTTTCAGACGGCCTCAGACGAAGCCTTGCCAGAAGTGATTATTATCGGCACAGGGGCAAAGCAAGAATTTATCCATCCGAAAATTATCGCAGAAGCTGCATCACGCGGCGTAGGGTTAGAGTGCATGAATACTGCTTCGGCCTGCCGCACGCTGGTGTTATTGCAAGGCGAAGGCCGCAACGTGTGGGCTTGGCTGTGGCCGTGAATGCTGAAACCAATCATAGCAAAGGCCGTCCGAAAGCAACGATTTGCGTTCAGACGGCCTGTTTTTTTCTTTACATTACACGATTGATTAATAATGAATCACGCTACGAATCGATTTACCTTCGTGCATTAAATCAAATGCGGTGTTGATGTCTTCCAAAGGCATGGTATGGGTGATGAAATCACTCAAGGCAAATTCGCCGCGCATGTATTGGTCGATGATGCCCGGCAATTCGCTGCGGCCTTTTACGCCGCCAAATGCCGAACCGCGCCATACGCGGCCGGTAACCAATTGGAACGGGCGGGTTGAAATTTCCGCACCGGCCGGAGCCACGCCGATGATAATGCTCTCGCCCCAGCCTTTGTGGCAGCATTCCAAAGCCGCGCGCATAACTTCTACATTGCCGATACACTCAAACGAATAATCCACGCCGCCATCTGTCATTTCGATAATCACCTCTTGAATCGGTTTATCGAAATCTTTCGGATTGACAAAATCAGTAGCGCCGAGTTTCTCTGCCAAAGCAAATTTAGACGGATTGGTGTCGATACCGATAATGCGGCCTGCACCATTCATACGCGCGCCGATAATGGCAGCCAAACCGATGCCGCCCAAGCCGAAAATCGCCACGGTGTCACCGCGTTTTACTTTGGCCGTGTTCATCACCGCGCCCATGCCGGTGGTGACGCCGCAACCGAGCAGGCACACTTCTTTTAAATCTGCTTCAGGCTGGATTTTAGCCAAAGAAACTTCGGCAACAACGGTGTACTCCGAGAAAGTTGATGTACCCATGTAGTGATAGATCGGCTGGCCGTTTTTGAAAAAACGCACCGTGCCATCGGGCATCAAGCCCTTGCCCTGTGTCGCACGTACGGACGAACACAGGTTGGTTTTGCCTGAAGTACAGAATTTGCATTTGCCGCATTCGGCAGTGTAAAGCGGAATAACATGGTCGCCGACGGCAAAATCGGTTACGCCTTCGCCGACTGCTTCGACAATGCCGGCACCCTCATGCCCCAACACGCAAGGGAACACACCTTCCGAATCTTGTCCGCTCAAAGTGTAAGCGTCAGTGTGGCAGACGCCGGTGGCGACAATGCGCACCAACACTTCGCCTTTTTGCGGGGGCATTAAATCCAATTCTTCGATTTTTAAGGGTTCATTGGGCGCCCAGGCAACGGCGGCGCGGGTTTTGATAAATTCCATGGTTGGCTCTCTCTGTTGTGGTTATGCCCGACATTATAACCCATATAAAATAACCCATATAAACGCTTCTCATATTTTCAGACGGCCTTTTAATACGATTTCGGCTATAATATGCGTTTTTGAACAAGATACTTGCATCATGAAACACATTCACATTATCGGAATCGGCGGCACTTTTATGGGCGGCGTGGCAGCCATTGCCAAAGAAGCGGGTTTTAAAGTCAGCGGCTGCGATGCCAAAATGTACCCCCCGATGAGCACCCAGCTTGAAGCCTTGGGCATTGCCGTGCACGAAGGTTTCGATGCCGCGCAATTGGATGAGTTTCAAGCCGATGTGTATGTGATTGGCAATGTCGCCAAGCGCGGCACGGACGTGGTGGAAGCCGTGTTAAACCGTGGTTTGCCGTATATTTCCGGTCCGCAATGGCTGGCGGAAAACGTATTGTTCCATCATTGGGTATTGGGCGTGGCCGGTACGCATGGCAAAACCACCACTGCATCCATGCTGGCTTGGGTATTGGAATATGCGGGTTTGGCACCGGGCTTCTTGATTGGCGGCGTGCCCCTGAATTTCAGCGTATCGGCGCGTTTGCCGCAAGCCACGCGCCAAAACCCAAACAGTAAATCACCGTTTTTCGTGATTGAAGCCGATGAATACGACACCGCATTTTTCGATAAACGCAGCAAATTCGTGCATTACCGCCCGCGCACGGCAATTTTGAACAATCTCGAATTTGACCACGCCGATATTTTTGCCGATTTAGGCGCGATTCAAACCCAGTTTCACCACTTGGTGCGAACCGTGCCTTCAGACGGCCTGATTATTGCCAACGGCCGCGAAGAAAGCATTCATGAAACCTTAGATAAAGGCTGCTGGACACCGGTTGAACTCTTTGGCAACCAAGCAGGTTGGCAAATCGGCGAAGCAGACGGGCAGGGCGGTTTTGACGTATTCTTTAAAGGCGAAAAAGCCGGCCATGTCGCATGGGCATTATTGGGCGAGCATAACCGCATGAACGCATTGGCGGTTATTGCTGCGGCACGCCATGCCGGCGTGGATGTTCAGACAGCCTGCGAAGCCTTAGGCCAATTCCAAAACGTGAAGCGCCGCATGGAAATCAAAGGCACGGTCAACGGCGTAACCGTTTACGACGATTTCGCCCACCATCCGACCGCGATGGCCACCACGGTGTCCGGGTTGCGCCAAAAAGTCGGCAAAGCCCGTATCTTGGCCGTGCTCGAGCCACGCTCCAACACCATGAAGCTCGGCACCATGAAAGCCGCGCTGCCCGAAAGCCTGCGTGAAGCCGACCGAGTCTTCTGCTATGCCGGCGGCGTGGATTGGGATGTTGCAGAAGCATTGGCACCATTGGGCGACAAACTGCACGTCGGTCAAGACTTTGATGCTTTTGTTGCTGAGATTGTAAAAGAGGCACAAGGCGGCGATCAGATTTTGGTGATGAGCAATGGCGGCTTTGGAGGGATTCACGATAAACTGCTTGAAGCTTTGAAATAATAAATAAGGCCGTCTGAAAATTTCAGACGGCCTTTTAATCTATAGCAAATAAACTTATTTACCGATGCACACCTGAAACAGCCAATCCACATCCGTAATTCGCAGCCGATTCCTAACACCTCTAATCCAAGCCCACTTTTTCTCTATCTGATTCAGATCAGGGCTATAGGGCGGAAGCCATAACACAGTATGGCCTTTCTCCTTCAGAAGTGTTAAAGCACTCCCCTTATGAAACGTCGCATTATCCATCACCACCACACTGTTTTGCGGTAGCTCCGGAATCAAAATCCGCTCCACCCAAGCGTCAAATATTCGGCGGTCAATACTGCAATCAAACAACCCGACGGCAAACAGTTTGCCGTGAAATAACGCCCCAATAGCATTGGTCTGATGATGTCCCTGCCAATCATGGAGCGCATAACAGCGCCGGCTTTTTGGCGCATAAGCGTAAGGCCGGTAACAGGATGTTCTGAATCCGCTCTCGTCTAAATAAACAACCGGACGGTTACGGCGGATGTAGCGGTGCAGTAACTTCAGGAAGTTTTTTCTGAGCCCTCTGTTGGCTTTCGGGTGGCGGTTGGTCTTTTTTTGTAGCTGATGTTGTATCGCTTTAATGCTTTGTGTATGGCAGTATGGGAACAGCCAAAGCGTTGCGCTCTTTCATAGCAATAGGCATCGGGATAACGCTCAACATCTTCGAGCAGTGCTTGGGCGCTGATTTTGCGGGTTTTCCGTTGCTTCGGAGGGGTTTGAGGAGCCGGAGGGCGTTTCCAAAGCGTGATGGTGGAGATGGCAATGCCGAATTCTTTTGCGGCTCTGCGAATCGTCCATCCTTGACGGAGTTTTTTGAGTACGAGTTGTTTGAAGTCTTCTGAATAGGCCATGGTGGAATTGTATCGAAGAATAGGTTTATTTGCTATATATTAAAAACAATATATCAGTTGATTATAGTATATTAAAATAAGAATTCCCAAATCAACACTGAATATTTAGAGTCCAAAATGTCATACTCAATAGAACTACGAGAAAAAGCATACCAATACTATCAGGCATGCAAAAATGCCAGCGAAGTTTGCAAAGCATACCAAATTGACCCAAAAACATTTCGAAGTTGGAGAAAACGCTATGAGCAAACTGGTTCATTTGAACATCAAGTCAAAGGTGGCAATGCAACCAAAGTCAATAAAAAACTGCTCATAGAATATGTTAAAGAACACCCTGATGCATACCAGCATGAAATTGCAGCTCATTTTGGGTGTACGCCGGCTAATATTTGTTATTTGTTCAAAGTATTGGGTATTACGCGTAAAAAAAGACCACGAGCTACAAAGAACAAAAACCAGAACAGGTAGCCACTTATCAACAAGCATTAAATCAATATGCTGATTATCAATTTGTTTTCCTTGATGAAACAGGATTTGATACTTTTTACTACCGTCCTTATGCCTATTCACCAAAAGGGCTTCCAGTTAAAGCGCAAATCAGTGGTAAACGATACCAGCGCACATCACTGGTTGCAGCTCAAATCAAAGACCAAAGTAATCTAATTGCACCCATGATTTATTCAGGCACGATGGATAGTCGTTTATTTGAAGCATGGTTTGAAGGCGTATTGCTGCCTGAATTAACTGAACAATCTGTTATTGTGATGGATAATGCTCGCTTTCATCGGATGTCTGTTTTAGCAGAGATTTCAGAAAAAGAGGGGCATAAAATCTTAGCTCTTGCACCTTATTCGCCAGAGCTTAATCCGATTGAAAAAGCATGGGCGAACATTAAAAAGCATCTACGAAAAGTGCTGCCTGAAATAGGCAATTTTATGGCCGCATTAATGAGTAGTTTTTATTTTAATTAACTATATATCAATATAATTATGGTTGTTCTCCCATTGCAGGAGATAATTGTCCTAATTTGACAGATTTTAATAAATTACTTAATTCACCTAAAAACGTTGTTGGTCAGATAATGTGGCAGGATTCATTTACCAGTCCTGAATCGGGAAAATCTTTCGGCATTATCCATTTGGGAGAAAATATAGAACCATATATTTATCGTCTTAATGATAAAGCATGGGGGCAACCGGATATTACTGTTGGTTGGAAAAGTCGTTCAGGTGGGGAATACGATATAAAAAATAATTATCCTGGTGCTGGTTCATACCATGGATTTTTATTTCAAGGTAAATACATTACATTAAGAGACGCTGGTAATATCTTGGCAGGCATGAATGCTGCCGTTAATGGAAAATCTTTTGATGACTTTCAAAAAGCCAGTGGAGCATTGCAGAAAGGTGGAATATCCGCAGTAATAAATAATAGAGTAACTGGTAAGACTTACGGGCCTCCGCCTATGTATGGTGAATTGTCGTATCAATACCATAAAAGCAAATATGGTTACAATTTAGGACTACACAGGCTGTGGATAAAGAATAATATGAACAATATCATTCCTAATAATATACCAAGTATCGGAGATATATTTAATGGTATTCGTTGATAATTGGACAATTTTTGCATTATTGTTACTGACACTTCTTCCTATATTTCTTGTGACATACGGTATATATCATGCTATACATTATCAAAAAACATATATTCTCAAAATGATTTTTGTGTTACTGATATTAATGTTTTTCAGTATGTATTACATATATTGTCGATATATTGACCAACAAAAAATAGCCCATTATTGCATAAATGAACAATGTATTTCTATTGTTTATTTTTACAAAAGCTTGAGCATAAATGCCCCTATGTACGCCAAGATTTATGAAGGAAAAATATTATTTAGATTTCAAACAGAAATGAAAAATTACGCCGAATTACTTATGGAAGATGATATATTGATCCATAAAAAAACATTGGAAAATAAATTTATTATCTATGGGTCTTTGCCTGTAATGCACGGCAATGTGGATACTATAGAAATAAAAGAAGTCACTGGTTATATAGATCAAGGTGATCATGATTATATTGTATCAGAAAACTTAAAATTTAAATATTTGTATTAAATATATAAAACTATTAAGCTACTTCTACTGGTGGCGACTACAGCCGAAGCAAAACCAACGCCGACCACCGCAGTATCAGCGAACAAAGCGGCATCTTTGCCGGTGACGACGGCTTCTAAGTCAACGTCAAAAACCATACCGACTTAAAAGGCGGCCTAATTACCGCCACCGAAAAAGCCGAAAGCGAAGGCAAAAACCGCTTTCAGACGGCCTCAATCAGCCACGGCGACATTGAAAACCGCAGCCGTTACGAAGGCGGAAGTTTCGGCATAGGCGCCAGTGTCACCGTAGGCGGAGACACATTAGGACAAGGCGCACAAAACCATCCCCAAGAAAGCCGCTTAACAACCGTAGCCGATAAAAACGGAGCCGGTTCGTCAATAGGCTACGGCAGCGACAGCAACCATCAAAGCAGCATAACCCGCAGCGGCATCGGCACCCGCAACATCGTCATCGGCAACGACCCGACGGGCGAAGCGGCCGAAGCCGTTTACACCGCCACCCGCACCGAAACCGCCGAACAAAACTCAGGCCGTCTGAACAATGCGTTTGACAAAGAGCGAGTGCAGAGCGAGATTGATTTGCAGCGGAAGGTCAGTCAGGAATTCAGCAAAAATGTGCAGTCGGCCACCGGCGAAATCAACCAAAAACTGGATACGCTGAAAGAGCAGAAAGAAAAAGGCCTTATCAGCGAAACCGAGTACCGGCAAAAAGCAGGTAACTGGCAGAAAGGCAAAGTGCTGCTCAACAGCATCGCCGCAGGCTTAAGTGCGCCCACCCAAAGCACAGCAGGCATTGCCGCCGCAGCGGCAAGCCCGGCCGTATCCTATCAAATCGGACAACACTTCAAAGAACTGGCGAAACAGAATTCAGACGGCAAACTTACCGCTAAACAGGAAACCGCCCACATCCTCGCCCATACGGTATTGGGCGCGGCGACTGCTGCGGCGGGAGGCAACAACGCCCTGGCCGGAACCATCAGTGCCGGCAGTGCCGAAGCGGCCGCACCGTTAATCGGCAACTATCTCTACGGAGAAAAAGACGGCAGCAAACTGACGGCGGAGCAGAAAAAAACCGTGTCGGGCATTCTGAGCCTGGGCGGAGTGACTGTCGGTGCGGTTGCAGGCGGTTCGGAATCGGACTGGGTAGCCGGCGGACAGGCTGCGCAGACGGCGGTGGAAAACAATACGGTTGAAGAGCTGCGTATTGAAGCCATAAGGGAAGCCGAATTGCGCAATCGGGATCCCGAGTGGGATAAAGCTTTAAGAGAAGCTGAACGGCAACAGTTGGCTATTTTAAACGAAGCCGCCAAGCTCTTAATTACCCCTTACGGTGCCGGTTCGGATTACTACGAAGCTACCGATTTAAGCGGAAAAGCTTTAGCAATTGCATCTATAATACCTGTCGAACGGGCTACAGCCAAAGGTTATGGCCTGGCAAAAAGACTGTTTGAGGAAGCAGCAAGCTTATATAAGTCGAACAAACTTACTTTGGCAGGTAAAAAAGCCGAACAGGCAGTTGTAGAGCTTCAGCGTGGCCGGATAAAACAATGGAACCAATTGGCCAACAAGCTCAATGCAAATAGCGTTTACCGCTTTGATAACGGTTTCCAATATGCCACTGATGCACAGAAGCGGGTAAAAGAAGTAACTGCCGATTTGAAAATAGACCCTTGGGACAGGAATACCTACCAGCGACGCACTTCGGGCGGTTCATGCCGTAAAGATAGTGATTGCGGCGGCCATCTGATAGTCGATGTTCGGCGGCCCAGGCGAAGGCATCAATTTGGTGCCGATGGATGCGAAATTGAATGGTGCTAGTGGTGATTGGTATAAACTGGAGCAACAATGGAAGAAAACGTTGGAGGCTGGAGGAAGGGTGCAGGTCAATATTAAACCTATTTACTCAGGTAATAGCAAGAGACCCGATAGTTTTGTAATTAATTTTTCAGAAAATGGTGGCAGAGAAATTAATAGGGTTCTAAAAAATACACCAACAGGAAAATGAAAATGGATAAAAATATTGAAGAAATTTATGCAAAAATTGCAAGGATAATATGGAAGTTTTTTCCAAAAGAAGCTTCTTGTATAAATTATTATGCACAATTATTTAATGAAAGCTCAGGATATACAATTGATTTTATTATTGATGGCAAAACTAAATGGTTTGGCTTTGGAGAAACTCCAGAGGTGGCTGCCGATATATTGGCTTTGTTGGAAGCTGTTAGAGCCATCCCTCCATTTAAGGGAAAAGAGCAATGGACACATTGTCATGTATCTTTACTAGATTCTGGAAAATTTAATATAAAATTTGCGTATATTTCTGAAAGTGATAGTTGGCCAAATTTATTTATGAAAGGAATTAGTGACTTAACTGCTGATGAAGCCGAGAATATTTATCATGTACCCAAAGAAATATGGGAAGAGCGGGTTCGATTAAAAAACAGCAAGCCGTAGCCTGTATCAATATTCTATTCAGGGTGTAGCGTGTGTGCCATCAGCAAGCGTAGGGTGGGCAACTCATTGTCCACCTAATCGGGGCGGTAATCAGACAGACACAAGCCCGACTCATTACACCTTTAACTGTAACCAAAATGCCCAATCCAACACCCACTTTAAACATCATCTCCCCCAAACTTTTCCCTGATAAAGTATGGAACGAAAGTGAAGTATTGGGAGCCATCACATGGCTGTGGTATCAATCACCTGTTCATCGTCAGGTCGATATTGCCGAGATGATGGCGTATGTGCTGCCAGTGCTTAAAAATGGGCAATTTGCTTTGTTTTGCAAGGGTGCGCAGCCAATTGGCTACATCTCTTGGGCATATTTGGATAAAGTGGCGGAAGCGCACTATTTACAATCCGACCGTTATTTACGTGATAACAGTGATTGGAACTGCGGAGATAATATTTGGATCATCCAATGGTTCGCACCTTTGGGGCACAGTCATCAAATGCGTTCTGCCGTACGCCGGTTATTTCCCGATACGATATTACGCTCCTTATATCACAAAGGGGCGGATAAGGGATTGCGGATTTTGACATTTAAAACTTGATAGTGTTTTACCGATATTCAAAACCCGTTGATTATGTTATTTATTTCCGAGACGATTCATGAAATCTCATCAGCCATACAACGCCAAAATCCGATGCTTGCCTTTGCTGCTGTTATCGGCAGGGATGGTTGCTCCTGCCACATTGTCTGCTACCCCCGACCAGGAGGGCTTTTATCGGCAGCAAGATATACTGCAACGTCAACGACAAGAACAGCAACGGGAACAACTGCAACCGAAAAGCGATGTGCGCTTATATAACGGTTCGGGTACTGATGAATCCGCTTTGCTGCAGGAAGGTATCAACACCAGCAGTACAGCCGATACGTCAGGCGGCAGCCTGAACTGTTTCACCATTCAAGATGTGGTTTTAACCGGCGAGCATCACCGTTTATTTCAATCTGCCTTAAAACGGGCACTGGCTCAAACCCATTTTCAGGCGGGCAAGTGTTTAAATGCCGGAGACATCAATCAAATCATGACTGCTGCTCAAAATGTGATGATTGGACGGGGCTATACTACCACCCGCATTTTGGCGGCACCGCAAGATTTAAACAGCGGTAAGCTGACACTGACTGTTTTTCCCGGCTACCTGAAAAACATTGAAATCGATTTATCCGACAGCGGGCATACTCATGCAGAGCGGATTGCCGCATTTCAGAACGAGTTTCCCATGCGTTCGGACGGTATTTTAAACCTACGTGATTTAGAGCAGGGTTTGGAGAATTTAAAACGCATTCCCACCGCCGAAGCCGATATTCAAATCGTCCCTGTTGCAGGTGTACCGAATCAAAGCGCCGTATCGGTTAAATGGCGGCAAAAACTGCTGCCTTATCGTTTGAATGTCGGAATAGATAATTCAGGCAGCAAAGAGACAGGCAAATATTAAGGCAATGTAACCTTTTCTGCAGACAATCCCTTTGGCTTAAGCGATTTGTTTTATGCCAACTACGGCCGTTCCATCGGCAATGTTTCCGATAAAGCCGACACTACAGGCCGTCTGAAAAAGGGAGGGACTTATAATTATGCCGTCACTATTCCGTTCCCTTCGGCAAATGGACATGGGCATTCAACCACAGCGGCTACCGTTACTATCAGGCAGTGGCCGGGTTAAGCGAAGCCTATGATTATAACGGTAAAAGCAGCAACGCCGATTTTGGTTTTAACCGTCTGCTGCATCGTGACGCCCACCGTAAAACCTATTTCGGCGCCAAATTGTGGACACGGGAAACACAAAGCTATATCGATGATGCCGAAATCACCGTACAACACCGTAAGAATGCAGGTTGGGCAGCCGAGTTGTCGCATAAAGAATACCTTGGCAACAGCACCGCCAATTTTAAAATCGCCTACAAACGGGGTACCGGTATGAGAGATTCACTTCCGGTGCCCGAAGAAGCCTTTGGCGAAGGTACTTCCCGCATGAAGATTTGGACTGCCGGTGCCGATTTAAACGTACCGTTCCATATCGGCAGACAAAACTTTGCCTACGATACCAATCTCCACACACAATGGAACAAAACGCCTTTAACTTCCCAAGACAAATTAGCCATCGGCGGGCGCTATACCGTACGCGGTTTTGACGGGGAACTGAGCCTGTCGGCGGAACGCGGCTGGTATTGGCGTAACGATTTGAGTTGGAATTTCAGACAAGGACAACAACTGTATCTCGGAGCCGATGTCGGGCACGTTTCAGGCCCTTCTGTCCAGTACTTATTGGGACAAACTTTGGCAGGTGCTGCGCTTGGTGTACGGAGACAAGTGAAAGCAGGCGGACAGTTGTCTTACGATTTATCCGCCAGTCGTGCGGTGAAAAAACCTGACTATTTTCAAACGAAGAAATGGGCAACGGGGATTCAGGTAAGTTATTCGCTTTGATGAAATTGAAGTAAATGATATGTAAACACAGATAAACAAAAGCTACCGGCCTTATGCGGTAGCTTTTGTTTTATGCATTATGTTGTTTCAGGCTGCTGTGTTTCACCCATAACAAAATCAGCCCATGCTTGCATCATCGGTTTGCGTTGTTCCGGCAAATCCGTGCGATGGTAGGCTGCTTCAACTTGATTAGCAACAGCATGAGCCAAAGCACGTTCAGCCAAATCTCGTGCATAACCGTGTTCACTACACCAATCTCGGAAGGCCGGAATAAAAACCGTGTGCCGTGGCTATCCTGTCAGGGTATCTGTTTCGGCAATACTGATAAATCCGCGATGATTGCCATAGTATACTTCCTAATCGGTATGCCATTTGGTATGCCGTGAATTGAAAGATTTGTTTTAGAGAGGATTGAATTAATACTTCATTATCATATTGGATATTATTTAATTTATTCTATCATCAATTAAGTGATGTTTGGATTAATTAATGGCGGCTCTTACTCTGCCAAGAATAAACAAAACCCACTGATTTATCAGCGGGTTTTGTTTTGTTATAGTCAATCTCATGAATTTAAATAACACTCCTAAACAACTCATCCACAGACACCCCCCCAAGTTTTCTCCGTCTCGCCTTTAACCAAGCCCATTTCTTTTCGATGGGATTCAGGCCGGGGCTGTAAGGCGGCATCCATAGGACGCTATGCCCCTTTTCCTTCAGCAAGGCTTCTGCCTTACCCTTATGAAACGCCGCATTGTCCATCACCACCACACTCTCGGGCGGCAGTTGCGGGATCAGTAACTGTTCGATCCAAGTGTCGAATATCCTGCTGTTGATGGAACAGTCAAACAAACCGACCGCAAACAGTTGATTATCATACAGCGCACCGATGGCATTAGTCTGATTACGTCCCTGCCAGTCATGGGTATCAATACACCGTCTGCCTTTTGGGGCATAACCGTAAGGACGGTGGACGGAAGCTCTGAATCCGCTTTCGTCCAACCAAACAATCGGACGTTCTTTCAGTTGGAAACGGTGTCTGAGTCTGATAAAGCGTTTTCTGAGCCGAACATCTGCTTTGGGGTGTTTATTGGTCTTTTTTTCGGCTGATTCCGTATCTTTTCAATGCCTGGTGAATGCCGTTGGTCGAGCAGTTGAGCCGTTGTGCCCGTTCGTAGCAATAGGCATCGGGGTATTGTTCGACGTCTCTAAGCAGTGCTTCTTTGGTAATTTTGAGGGGTTTTCTGTCTTTGGGATAGCCTTTGGGAATGGGATTCTTTTTCCATTTGAACACGGTATCGCTGCCGATGCCGAGCTCTTTGGCTACTTGACGGATGGAGAGGCCTTGGGCGAGTTTGGCTAAGGCGAGTTGGCGAAAGTCTGTTGAATAGGTCATGGGGGAGATTGTAATTTATATTTGGGGGATTGACTATATTTGCAGATTTGTCGTGTTATTTGATATGATGATTGGCGTAAACATGTTGGATTTGCTTGCAGCTGCGACTCGAATACCCATATCAAGACTGAGGCCGTCTGAATGAATGATTTGATTGTTTTAAACAAACCTTATGGCGTGATTTGCCAGTTTTCGCCGCATGAAAAGCACCAATGCTTGAAAGATTATGTCGAGCAACCGGGCTTTTATCCGGCAGGGCGTTTGGATACGGATAGTGAAGGTTTGTTGTTGCTGACGAATAACGGGCGTTTGCAGGCACGGATTGCAGATCCGAAGTTTAAGCAGGAAAAAACCTATTGGGTGCAGGTGGAGGGTGTGCCCGATGAGGCGAAACTGGATTTGTTGCATCGTGGTGTGGATTTGGGTGATTTTGTGACGCGTCCGGCTAAGGTGCGCGTGTTGGCAGGGGAAGAGGCGGATAAACTGTGGCTGCGTCAACCACCGGTTCGGATGCGTAAAACGGTGCCGGATTTTTGGCTGGAAATTAAAATTGCCGAAGGTAAGAACCGCCAAGTACGGCGGATGACGGCGAAGCTTGGTTATCCTTGTTTGCGTTTGGTGCGGGTGGCTATTGGGCACTTGAACATTTTTGAACTGGATTTGGCCTTAGGAGAATGGCGGTTTGCGCCGCATCAGCCTTGAGTGCTTATGATAAAAGGCCGTCTGAATGTTCAGACGGCCTTTGACGTTTGCAATGTATTGTCGTTTGTTTCAGCAATTTATAGATGTATAGTGAATCCACTTTAAAATAGTAGGGCGTTGGTTCGCCTAGCCGTATTATCTATACTGTCTTCGGCTCACCGCCTTGTCCTGTTTTAAAAGTGAATCCACTATATAAATCAGTGGTGCGTATGACCGATTTGGAAAGTAAGCGTGGTGTAGTTGGACTCTTTTTCGCAAACTTTTTGGTCGCGGAAGTCGGTTTTGTGCTCAACATTAACTTTCCAGAAACCTTGGCGCAACGGGATAATGTCCACTTCGCCTTTGTCGTTGGTCACGTCATAAAATGCTTGCGCTTCTACTTTGTGGGTTTTGCTGCGGTCGCTGTTGTCAAAGCCGTCGAAGGTTGCGGTTACCGGATGGTTGGCCAATGGCTCGCCACGGTATAACACGCGCACTTTGAAGCGCTCGCCAACGTGAATGTTGGCCGGGTTGTCGAGCGGTACGATTTCTAAGTTTTGGCCGACTTGTTTGGTGATGACGGCGGTGTCTGCGCTTTCATGGCCAACGTTGACGATGTTTTTGCCGTACATGCGGCTTTCTTCGCAATAGGTGGCATCAGTCATTTCGGTTTTGTTGGTGCGCTTCCAACCGGCGGCGTTTTTCGACCAGAAAGTCGGCTGGTATTCGGCAATCACCAAATAGCTGCCGTCTTTAACCGGGCGGTTGCTGCGGTATTGGTAGTTGAATTGGCCTTTTTGAATCAGATTTTCTTTGCCTTTTTCGGTAACCAGTTGCAATGGTTTGAAAATGTTAAGCCGGTCTTTGGCAATTGGCTCTAATTCTGGAAATTCGCCGTAGCCCAATTCGGCAGTCAGGTATTCGCCGCCGTGGGTGTGTGCGGTCTCAACCCATACACGGTGGGCGTGTGCGGCGGTAGACAGAAACAATGCGGAAGTAATCAGTAAAATAGATTTTTTCATGATGGCTGTTTTCTAAAAGTAGGTGGGTCAATTAAAATTGATGAGTTATGGTATAACATATTTAAAATAATGTAAACGATTTTGTTATGGGGTAGCAAAATGCCGTCTGAAATCAATTTCAGGCGGCATTTTTATCTTCAATTAAGCTTGTAACGGTTTCAATTGATAAACCAAGTTTCCGGCTTTCACTTCAAACAGCAAATCAATGTTAGGGTGCTTGCCCGGATTGGCTTCGGCATCGGCCACGTGCTCGGCAAACAATGCCAAACCGCGTTCGGCTGCGTTGGCATTTAATTGGTTATCGAATTCTTGTGCCAGCGCATGATAGAGTTTTAATGAACCGAGCTTGCCCGGTGCGGCAGGAATATGGTGAATGGTTTCGCCTTGCCCGTTATTAACGTCTAGGCCGCTTAAGTGGTCGATTGCAGGCATGGCAGCCAGATTGTCTTGAAAGCTCATGATGTTCCTTAATTTGATGTAGTAAAGAAATGGGAAACAGGCCGTCTGAAAAACATCAGCTTTCAGACGGCCTGTTTATTTGAATCATCGCGTACCGAAAATCTTATCGCCGGCATCACCCAAGCCGGGGATGATGTAGCCGTCTTCGTTCAGATGACTGTCGAGAGCGGCGGTGTAGATGGTGACATCAGGGTGCGCATCATTGACGGTTTTCACGCCTTCGGGGGCGGCGACCAATACCAAGGCTTTGATGTTTTTGCAGCCTTTGGCTTTCAGCAAATCAATGGTGGCGACCATCGATCCGCCGGTGGCCAACATGGGGTCGATAATCAAGGCGGGGCGCTCGTCCATGCTGTCGACGAATTTTTCAAAATAGGAAACCGGTTTTAAGGTTTCTTCGTTGCGTTGCAGGCCGACTACGCTGATTTTGGCGGTGGGAATCAAATCCAACACGCCGTCCAACATGCCCAAACCGGCACGCAAAATCGGCACCACGGTCAAGGTTTTGCCTTTGATGCGGTCGCCTTCGATACGGCCGCACCAGCCGTCGATGATGTATTTTTCCATGGCGAAATCGCGGCTGGCTTCGTAGGCCATCAGGCGGGCAAGTTCGGTGGCGAGTGTGCGGAATTTATAGGTGCTGCATTCTGCTTCGCGCATCAGGGTTAATTTGTGTTTGACCAAGGGATGGTCGATGACGGTCACATTCATTGCTTCTACTCGATGTCTGGTAAAGTTGGCTTATTATACTTTTTTTTAGGTGTCGCGCAAACTGTGTAAACCATGCAAAAGGCCGTCTGAACAGGGTTTCAGACGGCCTTTGCCAACAATTAGGCTTTTAGTGCTTCTTCTAATTCGCCGGCTTCGAACATTTCCATCATGATATCGGAGCCGCCGACAAATTCACCGTTAACATACAGTTGCGGAATGGTCGGCCAGTCGCTGTATTCTTTAATGCCTTGGCGTACTTCGTCGTTTTCCAACACGTTAACCGTTACATAATCGGTGCAGTTAACCGCGTTCAAAATTTGCACGGCGCGTGATGAAAAGCCGCATTGTGGAAATTGTTTGGTGCCTTTCATAAACAAGACAACACGGTGGGTGGTGACAACTTCTTTGATTTGATCATGAATGCTCATGTGTGATTCCTTTAAAACAATCGGAGTGATTCGGTTTGAACGCCATCATTATACGCAAGTTGCGGGAATTTAAAATGACTCTTTTGCCGCAACGGTAAGTAAATAAGGCGTAAAAGATGAAATTCAAGCAAAGGCCGTCTGAAAAACAAAGCTTGTATTTTCAGACGGCCTATTGTTATTTCCGCTGCAAAACCGCTGCAAAGAAACCGTCGGTATGGTGAACCGCAGAATCCATGCGCAGGTATTTGCCGGTGTTTAAATCCACTTTGGCGGCGGCGAGCAATTCGCTGCTGTCGAGCAATTCAAACTCCGGGTTTTCAGCCAAGAAATGCTTGACCTGATGCTCGTTTTCTTCCGGCAAAATACTGCAAGTGGCATACACCAGGCGGCCTTTCGGTTTCACCAGTTTGGCGGCGGCCGTGAGGATGCTGTGTTGCTGTTCCAACAGGTTGGACACGGTTTCCGGCGATTGGCGGTATTTCAAATCGGGGTTGCGGCGCAGCGTGCCCAAGCCCGAACAAGGCGCATCGACCAATACGCGGTCGGCTTTGCCGGTGAGACGGGCGATGCGGCTGTCGCGTTCGCTACTGATGCGCTCGGGATTGATGTTGGTCAGGCCGGCGCGGGTCATGCGTGGCTTGAGGTTGGCCAAGCGTTTTTCGGCGATGTCGAAGGCATAGATGCGGCCTTTGTTCGCCATTTGCGCCCCAATCGCCAAGGTTTTACCGCCTGCGCCGGCACAAAAATCGACAACGATTTCACCGCGTTTGGCGCCGACCAGTAAAGCCAGCAATTGGCTGCCTTCGTCTTGCACTTCAACCGATCCGTCAAGGAATAATTCGTGTTTGTTCAAGGCGATTTTGTTCTTCAAACGGATGCCCCACGGTGAAAACGGCGTGGCTTCGGCATCCGGCTCTTCGGCTTGCAAGGCGGCCAAGACTTTGCCGCGCTTGTTTTTCAAGGTGTTTACGCGCAAATCCAGTGGCGCAGGGTGGTTGATGCTGCGGCCGAAAGCGAGAATTTCTTTGTTGCTGTAATGGGTTTGCAATTGCGCAATCAGCCACTCCGGTAATTCGGCGGCGGTATGCAGGCCGTCTGAAAACTCGGCTTTGCGTGCTTTCAGATGACTGAGAAACCCGGTTTCTTCTTCATTGAGTAAATCTTGGATTTTGCCGATGTTAACGCTGCGGCCAAGCACCAATGCCGCCAATGCGGCTTTGCGCGGCTGTGCATGTGGGCGGCGCAACACGGCGGCAATTTTTTGATAATGGCGCAAGGCGGCGAAGGCGGTTTCGGCAATTTCGTGGCGGTCTTGGCGGCCGAGTTTTTTGTGTTCGCGGAAGTAGGCAGACAAAACGGCATCGGCAGGCTGTTTGAAAGTCAGCATGTCGGCCAGTAACGCGGCGGTGTGTTCGAGTTGAATCGGTGTCATGGATAGGTTTGCTTTAAATCATAGAATAGGCCGATTATACGGGATTTTCAGATGGCTTGAAGACGATGCCGCCTGAAAAATAAGCCAGGCAGCGGATTGGGCGGGTTACACCCCTTTCATGATGCGCAATATTTCGTGCCAATAGCCGTCGGGGCGAAGCTCGAGTACGGCGACTAAACCGCTGTCGATTTGGCGGACGGCTTGGGCATTCAAGGTTTCCGCTTCGGTCACTCGGGCAGGCGCGAGACAGGCTGTGCGGTCAAGCAGGCAATAGCGGATATCGGTGCGGCTGAAATCGTATTCGCTCCAATCGGTCAGATACACACCGCGCCAAGAATAAGGATTCATCGGTGCTTGAAAATCAGCGAAGCCTTCGGTAAAAAAGCCGATGCCGCGTACGATTGAAGCCGGCTGTAAATCGCCGGGCAATTGGTGTTGCTGCAAGGTTTTGAGGCCGTCTGAAAATTTCAGCAGCATCAGTTGCTGCGGTAATTTGTTGGCTTTGCCGGCCAAGCGGTCTTGCCGGTTTAAACCGCATAAATCATCAAATTTCCCACTTGCGCTGCCGTAATATTTACACGTTAATTCAATATGATAAGCCTTTCCGTTGAGCTTGGCGATAAAATCCGCCGCGCCGATGGTAAGGCCGTTCGAAATCACTTGCAGGTTTTGCGCCAATAATTCGGCATGTGGCGCATGGCTGAACCAAAATGCCAGCAAATGCTCGGCGTATAAACCCAAACGGCGGCCAAACGGGGCGTGTCGCGCCAGATAATCGGTAAGTGGCTGTGGATTTCGGTCGAGCGAAAGCAGGTAGCGGAAACCGTGTTCGCCCAGCAATTCGCGCACCGGTAACTCTGCGCCGCTGTGCCACAGGGGCGGGGCGGTGAGTAAGGTTGCCAACTCGCGTACAGGACGGCCGGTGAGTTGCCACCATAAGGCATCAAGGGCGTAATTCATAGCATCTTTGGGTTTCAGACAGCCTCAATCAGGCCGTCTGAAAAAATTAATCTTTTAAATGTTGTTTTAAGGTATTGAAAAAGCCACGCAAAATATCGATGTCTTCTGTTTGTGTGTTGGCACGGCCGAACAGGCTTTGCATGCGGCGCATCAGGCGTGCGCTGTTGCGGCGTTTGAAAAAGTCCACATCATGCATTAATGATTCCATGTGCGACACCATGCCTTTGATTTGCTCGTGAGTGGCGGCATGGTCTTCTTGCTGCAAATGCGTCATCGGAACATCGGTTTGGCTGAAAATTTCGTAACACACTACTTGTACGGCTTGGGCAAGATTCAGTGAGAAATAATCAGGATTGCCGTTGATAGTCATCAAGCGGTTGCAGGCTTGCACTTCTTCAATCGACAGGCCGAAGGTTTCGTTGCCGAATACCAAGGCTACTTCTTCGCCGTCGGCCGCGGCTTGCAATAATTCGGGTACCAACTGACGTGGAGTTTGCAGCGGTGCGGTAATTTCGCGGCGGCGGCTGGTGAGCGCGCAACTGATGGTGGTATCGGCCAGGGCTTCGTCCAAAGTGGCGGCAATTTTGGCATTGGCCAATACATCCGCCGCACCTGACGCCAGTGTGAAGCTTTCTTCCGGTAACTGAAAATTTTGCGGATTTTGCGGATCGAAGACGGGCGGATGTTCCGTCATCGGCGTGGCCATCAGGTTGGGCGCGACAATGGTGAGCTTGTGCAAACCCATGGTTTTCATTGCGCGTGCGGCCGAACCGATGTTGGCCGGATGGCTGGTGCGTGTGAGAATGATGTGGATGTGGTTTAAATAGTCGGGCAGGGCGGGTTTGGCAATCATGTTTGTTTCGGTTTCAAAGCTAATCGGTTATAATGCAGCATACTTCCATTTCTTTCAGACGGCCTTTATCAAAAATAGGCCGTCTGAAAATATGAAACGTTCTTTAACAACATTGGAAACGTGAAAACGTTGCGCTTGGTGCGTGTGCGGTTGCTACGCGTCAGGCGGTATTGTACCTTATTTAGAAAGAAACCCATGAATCCGATTTTAAATACTGCCTTTAAAGCCGCCCGTCGTGCCGGCCAGATGATGACCCGTGCCGGCGGCAATCTGGATACTGTCAAAATCGACAGCAAAGCCTTCAACGATTTTGTTTCCAATGTTGATCGTGAATCGGAAATGATTCTGGTGGAAGCGCTCAAAGAAGCCTACCCGCATCACAAAATTACCTGCGAAGAAACCGGTTCTCACGGTAAAGACAATGCCGAATACGAATGGATTATCGATCCTTTGGACGGTACTACTAATTTCCTGCACGGTCATCCCCAATATGCGATTTCTATGGCGCTGCTGCACAAAGGTGTGTTGCAAGAAGCTTTGGTTTACGCACCCGAGCGCAATGATTTGTATATGGCATCGCGCGGCAAAGGCGCATTGCTGAATGACCGCCGTATCCGTGTTTCCGGCCGCATCGAGTTAAACCGTTGCTTGATTGGTACAGGTTTTCCGGTGGTTGATCAGGGCGTGATGGACAAATACTTGGTTATTTTGAAAGATTTCTTGTCGAAAACCGCAGGCGGTCGTCGTGAAGGTGCAGCTGCATTGGATTTGTGCGCCGTGGCTTGCGGCCGTTTGGACGGTTTCTTTGAATTTAACTTGAAGCCTTGGGATATTGCTGCCGGTGCATTGATTGTGCAAGAAGCAGGCGGCATTGTGACCGACATGAAGGGCAACGAGAACTGGTTGGAAACCGGTGACGTGGTGGCCGGTAATCCGAAAGTGTTGGCGCAAATGTTGCAGATTATCGCTGCACATCAATAAGTTAGGTTGATTGCAAGAGGCCGTTTCAGACGGCCTCTTGTTTTGTATGATTTGTACTGCATTATCACTCGATAAATGGTTATTTGTTGGTTCTGACTGTAAATAAATAATCACTTCGCTGACAGTATAAAAAAATGTGTACTTTTGGTAGCTTATCGATACCTTTTATCTGAGAAATGATGAGAAATGTTAAATATGATGATATGCTGCGAACATTAACAGGCTGCCAACCAATTAAATTACAAGAATTTCTTAGCCCATAACAAACACATATACGGATACACTTGTTGTGAATCATATACAAACCCCATTTCCCCGTCTCATGCCGTTCAGCGCCCGCCAATCGGGGTTTCTGAAAAAAATCTCTTTATTCTCGATTGTCTGCGTGATGTCTGCGCAAACTGTTTCTGCGCACGATCTTAAAGATATTCTAAAAGCCTCCATGCTTTCCGATCCGACTGTGTTGGAAGCGAAAGCCACTGAAGAATCTGCGAAAAGCACCACCAAAGCCACCCGTGCCGGTCATTATCCGATATTGACCTTGACCGGTGTTCAAGTATTAGCTGAAAAAAACAAAGACCGAAGCGATGACATGGACGGCGGCTTGGGTATGCGCGGTACGCTCAATCTCTATTCTTGGGGCGGTATCGAAGCGGCTGTGCGCCGTGATAAAAGCAAAGAGAAATACTACAAACACAAATATTTTGAAACCCAAGAGCAATTGGGTAGGGAAGTGGGGAAACTATACCTGACTGCTTTACGCGCTAAGGAAATGTTGCTGGTCAATCAGCAAAGCTTGGTTCGTCACAATAACCTTTTGAAAGATTTGAATGTTATTGCGAAATATGACAGCGGCCGCCGTTCAGAACTGATTGAGGCCAGAGCGCGACAATTGCAAGTGGAAACCACCATTTCGCAACAACGCCGCACTATGGAGTTGGCATTGAGCCGTTTGTCGCGCTATACCGGCAAAAAAATGACAGAGGCCGATTTGAGCGACCCATTCCGCAGCGATACGTCGACCAGCTTGGTGCAAACCTATCACAATCCGGATAAAAACATTAATCCGTCTTATCAGGCGCAAATTGCCGAGCAAGAGAGCGTGGAAGCTGAGTTGGATGTTTCCAAATCCCAACGCCTGCCTGCCATCAATTTGGAAGGCAATGCCACCAAAGAAACCAAGCAACTTTATTTAAATGTGGCTTGGAATGTGTTGGATATTGCTGCCCGCCACAATGTGCAGAAAAATGCACATGCTTTGATTGCGGCTGAATCTAAATCCGAACAAATCCTCCGTGATATCAACGAAAAGGCACAAACCGCTGAAATCGACATGAGACAAAGCGAACAGCGTGCCGAAATTACATCGCAACACATTGCCGCGCAAAAAGATGTGGTGAAAACTTACGAGCTGCAATTCCGAATCGCCCGCCGTACCTTGACCGATGTATTGGGCGCCTACACCGAATTATCGCGAATCGAGCAGGAAAACATCACTGCGCACAACGATTTCCGTGACGCCGCTTTGGAATACCTGGTCACACAGTCGCAAGTGGCCAACTGGGCCGGTGTACAGCAATAACATCAGAAAACTTATCATCATTACGTGAATCCATCATCATGAAAGCTATTATTGAACATGTTGCATTAGTTACCCGCTTATTAGGGGCTCCTGTGTCGGAAGCAGCGCTCTCGGCAGAGGTTGTGCGGGATAAAAAACTGAATGCCAACTATCACTCTCTCACCGAAGTCTTGCGTAGCCACGGTTTTGAAAATACCTTATCAAAACGCAATTTGGAAGACATTCCGTCTTTGGCCGCGCCTGTGCTGATTATTCTGCACAACGAAGAAGCAGCCGTGATTACCCAAATCAAAGGTGCGGGTAAGGTGCGTAAATACCACATCCGCCAAGTGGACGGCTTGGAACAAGAGCTGGATCACGAGCAATTATCGGTGCTGTATTTGGGCTATTGCTGGTTTATTAAGCCGAAAATGGTGTCGGATACCCGCTCGGAGCTGCCGGAATACCATCTGCCTAAAGCATGGTTTTGGAAGGTGATTTGGCGTTTCCGTGGTTATTACTATCAAGTAATTTTGGCAACGTTCATCATCAACTTCTTGGCTTTGGTCAGCTCTTTATATGTGATGAACGTTTACGACCGCGTGATTCCAAACCAAGCTTATGAAACTTTATGGGTATTGAGTATTGGTGTGGTGTTAGCGATTACGTTTGAATTTGCCGCTAAAATGATCCGTGGTCACTTGACTGATATTGCCGGTAAAAAAGCCGACTTAATCATCAGCTCAGCCTTGTTCCGCCGTGTGATGGCTTTGCGTCTGGCTGAGCGTCCGGCTTCTTCGGGTTCGTATGCGAATAACTTGCGCGAATTTGAATCGGTACGCGAATTTATGACCAGCGCCAGCTTGTTGACTTTGGTCGATTTGCCGTTTTTATTGCTGTTTATCACCGTAATCGGTATCGTCGGCGGTAAATTGGCTTTGGTGCCTTTGACCATCATTCCGATTGTGATTATCGTCGGCTTTTTGGTGCAACGCCCGCTGTCACGCCACATCAATGAATCGATGAAAGAAGGTTCGCAACGTTCGGGCTTGGCCGTTGAAGCCATCGAAGGCATTGAAACACTCAAAACCAACAATGCGACTTCATGGGCGCAACAACGTTGGGACGAATACACTGCCAAAACTTCAGCTTCTGCGATTAAAGTTAAAGATACCAGCAATTTTATGGTTAACTTTGCCGTGGGCATGCAGCAATTAAATACCGTATTCTTGGTGTTGGTGGGTACTTATCTGATTCATGCGGAAAATACTGCCGACCGTATCACCATGGGTGCACTGATTGCTTCGGTGATTTTATCAGGTCGTGCCTTGGCGCCATTGGCACAAATTGCCGGTTTGGCAACCCGCTTCCAGCAAGCAAAATTAGCATTGCAGGGTATTAATGAAATTGTTGAACGTCCGATTGAACGTAGCCCGGAACGTAAATATATCACTTTGGATAATGTTCAAGGCGCGATTACTTTTGAAAATGTATCGTTTAAATATCAAGACGATGCCAATGCAGCAGTAAGCGATTTGCGTGTCACGATCAAACCGGGTGAGAAAGTCGGTATTTTGGGCCGTATCGGTAGCGGTAAGAGTACCATGTTGAAATTGGCCAGCGGCCTTTACGATACAGATAGAGGCAATGTGACCTTAGATGGCGTAGATATGCGCCAATTGGATCCTAATTTCCTGCGTAATCAAGTAGTTTTATTGAGTCAAGCGCCGCGCTTGTTTTTGGGTACTTTGCGTGAGAACATGGATTTGGCGCGTACCGATGGCTATTCTACCGACCAGGATTTACTGAATGCTTTAAAACGTTTCGGCTTGGATAAAATTATCCGCAGCCACCCGCGCGGTTTGGATATGCCTTTAGGTGAAGACGGCTTAGGCTTGTCAGGCGGCCAAAAACAAATTATTGCTTTGGCGCGTATGACATTGCGTAATCCGAAAGTGGTTTTATTGGATGAGCCGACCACCAGCCTTGACCAAGCCACCGAGCGGATGGCGTTGAATGCGATTGCGCAATGGGGCAAAGACCGCACTATGGTTTTGGTAACACACCGCCCGCAAGTATTACAAATCGTTAACCGCATTATTGTCATGGACAACGGCAAAGTAGTGATGGACGGTCCGCGTGATTTGGTCTTGCAAAACCTGATGCAAAACGAACAAAACAAAAACAAAGCGGTGCAAAAAGGCAATAATACACAGGCACGCCAAGCAACTCCCAATGTTCAAGTAACGGCGCAGGCTTCGGCCAATCAGTCGTAAAGACCGGTTCACATAATAAAAAGGTTTCAGACGGCCTTTAATAAAAACACCCAATTGAGGTTTATCATTATGAGTAGTGAAAACAACGTCAAACATAAGGATTTGCATTTAATCAACGATTTGAATGCGGCCTTGCAAAAAGAAAAACACAGCGGGCAATTTTGGGTCATTATCCTGTTTTTTCTGTTTCTTGTGGTCTTCGTGATTTGGGCTTATAACAGCCCGATTGAAGAAGTCACCCGCGGTAACGGCAATGTGATTCCAAGCAGCCGAGAGCAAGTGATTCAAAGTTTGGATCCGGGCATCATTACCGAAATTTCGGTTAAAGAAGGCGATATTGTTGAAAAAGGCCAAATTCTGCTGAAATTAGACGATACACGCAGTTCGGCTGTATTGCGCGAAAGTGAAGCCAAAGTAGCCAACTTGGAAGCCATGGTGGCACGTTTGAAAGCAGAAGCCTACAACACAGCGTTGACCTTTCCAAAAGGCATCAGCAACGAATTGCGCGCGCGTGAACAGGCTGCTTACAATGCCCGCCGCCGTGCTGTGACCGATGCGATTCAAAGCCTCAGCTTGAGTAAAGCAACGTTGGATAAAGAAATCAAAATCACTGCTCCGATGGTAGCGCAAGGCGTGGTTTCGGAAGTGGAATTGTTGCGCATGCAGCGCCAATCCAGCGAACTGACTTTGCAAATTGCCGAGCGCCGCAACCGCTATATGGCCGATGCCAATAATGAATTGGTGCAGGCAGAGTCGGAATTGGCTCAGGCCAAAGAAAATACGGCTATGCGTGCCGACCCGGTAGAGCGTTCGCAAATCCGTGCGCCGATGCGCGGTATCGTGAAAGACATCCAAATTAATACCGTTGGCGGTGTGGTGAATGTGGGGCAAGACATCATGCAAATCGTACCTTTAGACGACAAATTGCTGGTAGAAGCCTATATCCGTCCGCAAGACGTAGCCTTTATGAGCCCGGGGTTGCCGGCCGTGGTGAAAATCAGTGCATATGATTATGCCATTTACGGCGGTTTGGATGGTAAAGTGACCTTAATCAGCCCGGATACCGTAAGTAATTCCATGCAAAACCGTGCCAATGATTTGAAGCTTGATCCGAACCAAGTGTATTATCGTATTTTGGTACAAACCGACAGCAACAGCTTGAGGGACAAGAACGGTAAAGAAATGCCGATTATTCCGGGTATGGTGGCAACGGTTGACGTGAAAACCGGTGAAAAAACCGTATTCCAATACTTAATCAAACCAATTACCCGCATGAAACAGGCTTTAAGCGAACGTTAATGGTTAATGTGACAAAGGCCGTCTGAAAATATTTTCAGACGGCCTTTGTTTACTTTCAAATCGTTAATTGCGCTAACAATGCCTGTTTGAGTGCGAATTGTTTTTTCGGGTTATCCAAGTCTTCGCTATACACGGTGAAGCTGTCTTCAATGCGCTCGTCCAAGGTGGTGATTTTGGCATAACGCAAGCTGACGTTGTGGTTAAAGAACACATCAGCCATGTCGGCCAACAGGTAAGCACGGTTGACGGCCACCACTTCCACGGTAAACCAGCCCGGATAATCTTCTTCCTGCGTGATGGTGACGCGTGGCGGGATCGCCATATACAGACTGCGGCGGCTTAAGCGGTAATCGTATTTTTGGTTTTCCAATACCGTGTAGCCGTGGATAAAGCTGTTTAATTCCGCTTCTAATGCGCTTTGAATATTCGGATAGTAATCCGGGTCGTGTTGCGACGGAATTTGTACGATAAAGGTGTCGAGAATGTAGTTGTGCTCGGTAATGAATACGCGTGCGGCCAGAATATCAAACCCGTGACGGCTGAAAATACGACATAAGCGCGGGAAAAGCCGCGGGCCGTTGGGCATGAAAATCATTACTTGGAACGAATCGCTTTTCGGCAGAATCCGGCTGCGAATCAGCGGCGTTTCGAAATCGTGCACCAAATTGGCGGTGTGCCACAACACTTCGCGTGTCTGATGGCGGATAAAATAAGCCGAACCCAATACTTTCCACAATTTTTGCTGCTGCTTTTCCGGCGTACCGGTGCGGGTAAGCAATGTGGCAGCTTTTTGCTGGCGACGGCTTAACAGCGTGGTGGTGGTGTAGCTGTCGCCTGCCAAATAGCGGCTACTGGCGTGGAACAGGCTTTCCAATAAGCTGCTGCGCCATGTGTTCCAGAGCTTCGGATTGGTACCGCGGATGTCGGCCATGGTGAGCAGATACAGCGCGCATAAACGTTCGTAGGTTTGTACTTGCTCGCAGAAGGCCCGGATGATTTCAGGGTCTTGGATGTCTTCTTTTTGTGCGACGGTGGACATCAGTAAATGATGCTCGACTAACCACGCGAGTAATTTGCCTTCTTCTTTGGTGAGAAAATGGTCGTCTGAAAATTGTTTGGCATCTTCAATGCCTTGAATCGAATGGTCACCGCCGCGCCCTTTGGCAATATCATGGAAGAAAGCGGCCAGATAGAGAATGTCTTTTCTGTCATAAGACTGCATCAGTGCCGATGCGAAAGGGTGTTCATGGCTGTGGTTATCTAAAGCCAAGCGGCGCATATTGTGTACTACAGCCAAGATATGATCGTCCACCGGATAAACATGGAACAAATCATGCTGCATCAGACCGACGATTTTTTCCCATGCCGGCAGATAATGACCGAGCACGCCGTATAAATTCAAGAAACGCAAAACATGGGTTAGGCCGTTGCCATTGCGGAAAAAGCCGACAAAATAATGGCGGTTGGCCGGATTTTGGTAAAACTTGCGGTTCATCTTACGCGTTGCCGCCCACCATGCACGCAAGGTTTGCGGTTCGATGGCATTGATGTCGTTGTGGTTTTGCCAGATTTGGATAATTTTGAAAATGTTGGCCGGCTGTTTGGCAAAAATAGATTTGTCGCGGGCGGCAATTTGGTTGTTGACCTGTACATAATCATCATCGATGCGCAAAGTTACCCGCATGGGATCAGAATAAACCCGGCCTTGCAGCATTGGCAGTAAAATGCCGTTTAGCTGGTTAATGCTTTTTACCGCGCGGTAGAAATTGTGCATTAATTGTTCGGTTTTTTGGCGGTAGCTCTTGTTTACCCAGCCCATATTTTCGGCCACTTGGGCTTGCAAGTCGAAAATCAGGCGGTCTTCTGCGCGTTTGGCGCATAAGTGCAGATGGATGCGGATGGTGGAAAGCTGCTTGTAGCCCTGCGTTAACATACAGGCTTCCAAGCGGGTCAAAATGCCTTCGCGAATCAGAGAAGAAGGGCGAGTGTTGAGCCCTTGTGCCTTGGCAAGCCAAAGCATGGTATGAATGTCGCGTAAACCGCCGGCGCAGGTTTTGATATTGGGCTCCAATACCGCCCCCGAACCTTGTGACTTGGTGTGACGTTGCTTCATCTCCAGCAGCTTGGCTTCGATAAAAGTGGAAACATCACGCTGTTTATTCATGCAGGCGATCATGCGCTGCGCCAAATCTCCGTTGCCACATAAAAAACGTGCTTCTAAAAAGGCAGTGTCACCGGTAATTTCGTCTTCAATACTTTCGCACAATTGGCCAATGCTGCCGCTTTTTACCGATGGCATCAGCTTAATATCCCATAAGGTTTGCACAAATTGGGTAATCTTTTCTTTGTGGCCGTCTGAAATGTCTTCCGCCGATACAATCGCCAAATCAATATCGGAATAGGGGTAGAGCTCATTGCGGCCATAGCCGCCGATTGCCAGCAGGCTCATGCCACTGCCGGCCATGAAATATTGCCAAAGTTGCTGCAAAAGCTTATCGACAGCAGCACCATATTGGGCAAAAAAAGTCATGGGCTGTTTTTTGCGTAAAAAAGCATCGATGGCATGTTGTTTTTCCGTCAAAAAACATTCACGTATGGTTTGGGTATCGGCAAGCATGGTTTTCCTTAAGGCAAAGGCATTTCAGACGGCCTATTGATTGGTATTCGACATGAGATTCAATAATTGTTGCGGCGGCAACAGCAATTGATAGGCAGATACGCCTAAAGCTGAAGCCATTTTTTCAATATTGGAAAGGGCGATATTCCATCGTTTGCGCTCTACCGCGGAAACGTAAGTCCGATCAAGACCGCACCGGCGGGCGAGTTCTTCTTGTGACCAGCCTTTATTGACACGAAACAGCCGCATATTGTAAGCAAGCACGGCGCGCAAATCGTTTTCATCGGGCAATTCGGTTGGCGGGGTAAGTTTGTTGCTCATGGGCTTATCCTTTGTATTTGTTATCACGGATTTTAATTCACATTTTCACAGAATAAAAGTCAAAAAAAAAGGGGTGGCAAACATGGCCACACCCAAACACACACACATCAAGAGGAAAGAGATAAAAGGTAATGAAAGCAAGCGGCTTCGGCATTGTCGGCCTCTGCCTGAATTCAATGAGTGGATTATAGATGAAAATCATTTTTCGGTTTTGATTCAAATCAAGTTCGTCTTTCTTTTCTAATAAAATAGGTTTGAAAAAGAATTCCCCCCATTTAAATGCAAATAAAATGAAATATTAAAAATTTAATAAATAATAATTTTAAAATATTGGAATTTTATCGGTTAAATGCTAGCTTCATTGAATGAAAATACTTTCGATGATTTTTTATAAGGTGCCGTATTTCAGACGGGTTGGGTGAAAGCATCCGAATAAAATGCATCTTTAGGTAAACTGCATTGGGGGTGAATTAGGTAAACTGTATTGGGGGTGAATAAAGAGGAGGTATTTTCAATCATGGCCGGTGCGCCACAGGCATAGGCTTCGTATCCGATCAAATCCGGATAATCGTGTGCGGCGATATCTTGCACATAGCCGTAATCGCCTTGCCAATCTGGTGTTGAGGCACTCAATACCGGCGTAAAACGTGAATTGTTCAGACGGCCTAGATGGTCTTGGCCTTCGTTCAAAGCATACAAATCTTTTATTTCAAGCACACCCTAATATAAATGCTCGGCACGTTGGCTTTGCTGGCGAATAAGCTCGACCGACATGCTGCGTACCGTAGCAAAGCCGGTGCGGTGGCTAAGAAAATAATCGGTTTGATGCTGTCTTTTTGCAGGACAAATGTCCCGGCGGTTCTTTGATGCGGACGATACTTTTTCTTTTAATGCAGTCGGTTGCATAAAAATCATATTGTTGCACATGCCACGCTCACGGCGGAGGATGTGTAGATCGATAAAGCCGGTCTTGTCAGGAGCGTTGGCAATTAAGTAGTTGCGCACAATATTGCCGGGAGGCAGTATGTTCGGATGAAAATGAAAAGGCGTAAGTTTTGGGCAATCCTAAGCGCAAGGCGGATGCGCGGGCAGGCAAGGTTTTGACCTTTTGCACGTTAGGATTGTAGCCATCGATATAAATAGTGAGATCGACCCGTGCGGTAGCGCAACAAAGCAAAATTTTTCCCTGTGATTTTTTGAGCCGATAAGAATTTTGCCGAATGCCCGCTCATGGTCATTTCGCCGCTGATTACAGCGGCTTTGCATTTACCGCAAATGCCGTTTTTACAGGAATGGGTAAATTGAGATTTTGACGCGTGACGGCGATTAAAACGGTTTCGTTGGTGGAAACATGGAAATGAGTTTCTTTACCAAGGGTAACGGTGTGGCTTATGGTGCATTTCATAATCAAGGCCGTCTGAAAGTGATTTTTCAGACGGCCCGGGTTGATTTAAAAATCAGATTAGGCGTGGCATTAAGCCAATTTTGCTTTAATCAAATCCTGCACCTGAGCCGGATTGGCTTTGCCTTTGCTGGCTTTCATCACTTGGCCGACGATGGCATTTAAGGCTTTTTCGTTGCCGGATTTGAATTGCTCAATCGCTTTGGCATTGTTGGCCAATACTTCATCAACCATCGCTTCAATGGCGCCGGTGTCAGTGACTTGCACCAAATCGTGTTTTTTAATGATTTGCTCAATAGATGCTTCAGGCTCTACCCACATTGCTTCAAAGGCTTTTTTCGCTAGTTTACTGCTTAAAGTGCCGTCTGAAATTTTCGCCACTAAGCTGGCCAAACGCGTTGCATTAATCGGGCTGTCGGCCAATTCGAGGCCGGCTTTGTTCAACGTAGCGGCTAATTCGCCGTTCATCCAATTGGCTACCAGCTTACCTTGTGCTTTATCGCTTGCCGCTGATTCAAAATAAGCGGCTTGGTTGCGGGAAGCGGTCAGCAAACGGGCATCGTATTCGCTCACGCCGTACTCCGCAACGAAACGCGAGGCCATTTCCGACGGCAATTCGGGCATATCTTCTTTGGCTTTTTGCAATTGCTCATCTGAAATTATCACCGGCAACAAATCAGGGTCGGGGAAGTAACGGTAGTCGTGGGCATCTTCTTTCAAACGCATCACGCGGGTTTCGCCTTTTTCCGGGTCAAACAGCATGGTCGCTTGCTGAACCTTGCCGCCATCTTCGATGATTTCGATTTGGGCTTCTACTTCGTAATTGATGGCCGCTTCCAAAAAGCGGAATGAATTCAAATTTTTAATTTCGCGGCGCGTACCGAATTCTGCTTGGCCTTTCGGACGCACGGATACGTTGGCATCGATGCGGAATGAGCCTTCGGCCATATTGCCGTCACAAATATCCAACCAAGTTACCAAGCCGTGCAAAGCTTTGGCATAGGTAACCGCTTCGGCAGCGGAACGCATTTCCGGTTCGGAAACCACTTCCAGCAGCGGCGTACCGGCGCGGTTTAAGTCGATGCCCGTGGCACCGTCCAAACCTTCATGTACCGATTTACCCGCATCTTCTTCCATGTGCGCACGGGTCACATTGATGGTTTTCACTTCCTCGCCGACCACGATTTCTAATTTGCCGTGCTCCACAATCGGCAAATCCAACTGGCTGATTTGATAGCCTTTTGGCAAATCGGGGTAGAAATAGTTTTTGCGGTCGAACACGTTTTTCTGATTGATTTTCGCATTCAGTGCCAAGCCCAGCTTGATGGCTTTATCCACCACTTCCCGGTTCATTACCGGCAACACGCCCGGCAAGGCGCATTCCACCACGCTCGCATGGGCATTCGGCTCGGCACCGAAAGCAGCCGAAGCGCCGCTGAAAATTTTCGATTTTGTGTTTAATTGGACGTGGATTTCCAGTCCGATTACGGTTTCCCAAGTCATAGGATTCTCTCAATAATTTGGTTATTTTTAGCAGATCTGAGTCAAGTTGGTTCATCAAAGAAAGGTCGTGTTATCGCTATTCTTTAATTGGTTTGCAGGCATATTGCAGTATCGGCAAACAGTTTATCCAACATTTCATAGTGTTTTCGATACATCGATCGTTTCTTGCTTTCGATTTCCGTCAATTCTTTGTACGTCGGTATGGTCGGTAAATGCCAATAGCCATCATCATGCAGTTTGGCATCGGCATTTTGCCAAAACACATCGTAATTCATTTGCCCCGTTTTTTTAAACGCCGGCGCATCTTGGCCTGATCTGCCTGCGAAATTCCGGCAATGTTTTCCGGCGACAAGCAATCGGCTAAGTATTGCAGCGCAGTAACGACTAAATTTTGCGGACGCAGGCCATAAAGCTTTTTCGTCAGCTTCCTGACCAAGTCTTTTGCATGTTTACCGGCAGGGCTTTCTTGAACAGAGCCAATCATCAAGCGGTTATCGATAAAGGTAAAAGACCAAATAACGTGCGTGCCGCTTTTAAGTCGTCTGTCATGACGACAGCCGCTGTTTGCCGTTGAAACGTTTGTTCATATACGCATGAATCAGCGGATAAGCATTTTAGGAACGGTTTCTAAAAAAATTTTGGCAGCTTTCAGAAGTGTTCACAAACGTTTCAAATGCTTTGATGTTGTTGCGGGCACAGGCAGCGCAGCGTAAATTTTAAATGCTGGAGCTTGTTAGACGCAAAATTATAAACATCGGGGAAAGAGGGAAAAGTAAACTTATTCATTACAATGGTTTTTGGCTATGCCAATCACTATTTTGCTGCATTTGGTTAGCGACGCCCAAGATTTTCGCTTCGGTAAAGTAATTACCAATCAATTGCACACCAATCGGCAGGCCGTCCGAACTGAAACCGGCGGGCAGCGTTAAGCCCGGCAAACCGGCGAGGTTCACGGCGATGGTGTAGATGTCGCTCAAATAGGTTTCCACAGGTGTGGCGTTGGCACCGAGCTTCGGAGCGGCGGTTGGGGCGGTTGGGGCGAGAATGATGTCGCATTGGGCAAAGGCCGTCTGAAAATCATTGGCCACCAAGCGGCGCAGTTTTTGCGCTTTGAGATAATAGGCATCGTAGTAGCCGTGGCTCAATACATAAGTGCCGATCATAATGCGGCGCTTCACTTCGCTGCCGAAACCTTCGGCGCGGGTGTTGCTGTACATTTCTTCTAAGTCGCCGAATTGGGCGGTACGGTGGCCGTAGCGTACGCCATCGTAGCGTGACAGGTTGGTGCTGGCTTCGGCAGATGTCAACACATAATAGGCCGGAATGGAAAGCTCCGTTTGCGGCAGGCTTACTTCTACCATTTCCGCGCCTTGTGCTTTCAATAAGCCGATGGTGTTTTGTAAGGCCGTCTGAACACCAGTGCTGTTGCCTTCGCCGAAATATTCTTTCGGTAGGCCGACTTTCAAGCCTTTTAACGGTCGGTTCAAGTCGCGGGTGTAGTCTTCTTTTTCACGTTCCAAACTGGTGGAATCCCGTTCGTCGAAACTTGCCATGGCGTTGAGCAGCAAGGCGCAGTCTTCGGCGGTTTGTGCCATCGGGCCGGCTTGGTCGAAGCTGGAAGCATAAGCCACCATGCCAAATCGGGAAACCAGGCCGTAGGTTGGTTTGATGCCGGTGATGCCGCAATGGGAAGCAGGTTGGCGGATGGAGCCGCCGGTATCGGAACCCAGTGCAGCAGGGGCTAAACGCGCTGCCACTACTGCTGCCGAGCCGCCTGATGAGCCGCCCGGTGCGTGTGACGTATTCCAAGGGTTTTGTGCGGTACCATAAAACGATGTTTCATTGGTCGAACCCATGGCAAATTCGTCCATATTGGTGCGGCCTAAGGTAACCATGCCTTCGTCGAGCAGGTTTTGCACCACGGTGGCGGTGTAAGGGGAAACAAAGGTATCGAGCATTTTCGACGAGCAGGCAGAACGCCAGCCTTGTTGGACAAAAATATCTTTATACGCAATCGGCACGCCGGTGAGCGCGGTGGCATTACCTGCGGCGATGCGGGCATCGGCGGCTTTGGCTTCGGCCAAGGTTAAGTTTTTATCTAAGGTAATGTAGCCGTTGATGGCCGGATTTTTGGCATCGATGTCGGCAAGATATTCCTGCGCAAGTTCGACGGCGGAAATTTGCTTGGCTTGCAGCAATTCGCTGGCTTGTTTTAAGGTATATTGAGGCATGATGGTTTCCGAATTTTGTGCTTCAGACGACCTTTCGTTTGAAATTTATGCAGGCCGTCTGAAAATAAATTTATTCTTCGATGACTTGCGGTACGATGTATAAACGATTGCACACTTCAGGTGCAACGGCTTGGTATTCGGCAGCGTGGTCGCTTTCGGTCACGCGGTCTTCACGCAGGCGCAGGGCGGCTTCGTGCGGATGTGCCATTGGCTCGATACCATCGGTATCCACGTTTTGCATTTTTTCAACCATGGCGAAAATGTCATTTAATTCTTCTAAAGTTTGCGCTTGTTCTTCGTCGGTTAAACGCAGACGGGAAAGTTTGGCAATTTTTTCCACATCGTTTAAGGTTAAAGCCATAAAATGTCCTTGTCTGATAGCAAATCTAACCTTTATAGGGTATCATTGCGTTCATCTTCAATGAAATGAAGAATTATAACCGAAAACCCATCAGGGTGGCACGGTGATTTTAGGATGGCTTGGTTTTATTTATTAAATAATGGCAGGCCGTCTGAATTGTTGTGTCTGTGTATTCTGAGAAGATTGTTTAAAATAACACGTTAGGGGCGGTTGCCCGGGATTCCAGGTATTTTCATGTTTCGTTTTTTATCCCGTTTTCTGTCAAATGATATTGCCATCGACTTAGGTACGGCCAACACGCTGATTTATGTGCGTGACCGCGGTATCGTATTGGACGAACCGTCGATTGTGGCGGTACAAACCGGTCAGGCCAACGGCAAAGCCAAAATTTTGGCGGTCGGTACCGAAGCAAAAAAAATGCAGGGCCGTGCGCCGCGTAATATTGAGATTGTCCGCCCGATGAAAGACGGTGTGATTGCCGATTTTAATATTACCGAACGGATGCTGGGTTTACTGATTAAAAAAGCGACCGGCGACCGTATGGTGGTGCCGCCGCGTGTGGTGATTTGTGTGCCCGGCGGTTCGACCCAGGTAGAACGCAAAGCGATTCGTGATTCTGCATTTGCAGCAGGCGCATCCGGTGTGCATTTGATTGAAGAGCCAATGGCCGCGGCTTTGGGCGCGGGATTGCCGATTGAAGAAACCGCCGGCTCGATGATTGTCGATATTGGCGGCGGTACAACCGAAATCGGCATTTTGTCGCTTGGCGGGATGGCTTATTCGGATTCGGTACGTGCCGGCGGTGATGCGTTTGATGAAAGCATTGTTCATTATTTACGCCGTAAACGCGGTGTCTTGATTGGCGAAGCGACGGCGGAAGAATTGAAAAAGAAAATCGGCTCGGCGTTTGGCAATGATGATATGAGTGCTGTGCGTGTGAAAGGTCGTGATTTGGCGGAAGGGACACCGAAATCGATTGCGGTTGCCACGGATGAAGTTCGCGAAGCATTGAGCGAGCCGTTGAATCAAATTGTTCGCGCAGTGCGTTTGGCGCTGGAGCAAGCGCCTCCTGAACTGGCGGGCGACATTGCCGATCGCGGCATTATGTTGACCGGTGGCGGTGCGTTGCTCAAAGGCATCGATACTTTATTGGCCGATGCCACCGGTTTGCCGGTAGGTATCGCCGATGAACCTTTGAATTGCGTGGCTTACGGTGCAGGTAAGGCTTTGGACTATATCGGCAGATGGGATGCCGTTTTTGCTGAAAATCCTTAACCGTAAAGGTAAAGGGTGGGTATGAAACAATCTTCTTTACGGTTTGACGGCGACGATAATAGACGTAAGCCATTATTTAAATTGGCCGTTTATGTGGTGTTAGGCATCGCTTTGATGATGCTCGACAGCCATTTTGCCGCTGTTCAATCTATTCGCCAGCTAGGCGCGACTATGCTGTATCCGATACAGTGGCTGGCCAATCAACCTGTGCGTCTCTATCAATATGTCGGCAATCTGTCGCAATCCCAAGCCGATCTTCTGGAGCAAAACCGTATTTTGCAGGAAGAAAACGGCCGTCTGAAAATCCGTTTGCAACGGGATAAAGTCAATTTAAGCGAATTGAGCGAATTGAAAAAGCTTTACGGCTTGCAACAGCGCGGCATCAGCGATGTGATTGGTGCAGAAGTGATTTCCAATGGCAAAGATCCGCTTTCTGAAAAACTGATTATCAACAAAGGCAGCAGCAACGGCGTGAAGAACGGTGACGCGGTTATCGATACCGAAGGCTTAATCGGCCAGGTCACGCAAGTGCAGATGAAAAGCTCGGAAGTCAGTTTGTTGTCCAGCAGTAAGACTATTGTGCCGGTGGTGGTAGCGCGTACCGGCGAACGCAGCCTGCTTTACGGTAGCGGCAGCAAATTGGATTTACGTTATTTTCCGACGGCCTCTGATTTAAAGCCCAACGATGTTTTATTAACTTCAGGTTTGGATAGTGTGTATCCGGCCGGTATTCCGGTAGCAACGGTCAATCAAGTGGTGCGCGCTTTGGGAACGCCTTATTACGATACGACGCTTACGCCTTTTGCTGCGTTGCAGGGCAGTCGCTTTGTTTTGGTTTTGCCGCAACATGTTTACGCACCGACGGAACCTTAAATCATCATGAATGAATTTGACGATTCTTTCCACGCCATACCATTGAGTATGGTGGTGGTTACCTTTATTGTGGCGATGCTGCTGGATTTCATGCCGTTTCCTTTCGACGTGTTTTTCTGGTTACCGGAATTAACGGCTTTGATCTTGCTGTATTGGACCATGCAGCGGCCGCAGGCTGTCGGCATGGGCGTGGCTTTTGTGGTCGGGCTTTTGGCCGATATCGGTACTGCCGCTTCTTTGGGTTTGCATGCCTTGTCTTACACCGTGATGGTGTTTTTTGTATTGAGCTACCATCGCCAAATCATGCTCTACGGTCATGTGATGCAGATTCTGGCGGTGCTGGCGGCTTTGTTGTGCAATCAAGCCATGCTGGTTGTCGCGCGTTTGTTCTTAAACCGTCAAATCATTACTTGGCAAAGCTTCATTGCACCGTTTATCGGCGCGCTGCTTTGGCCTTTGCTCAGCCAATTGATGCTGATCCTGATCAATTTCAGCCGTTCCCGTCGATAAAATCATGTTGAAACGAAATTTGTCCGCCGAACCGGTGAAATCTATGCCTAAACCACAATCAGATTTTGTTTTGCGGCTGTTGGTGGCTTTTGTGCTGATTTTGATCTTTTTTGCCTTGCTGCTGGCGCGCTTTGTTCATCTTCAGGTGGTGCGCCATGATGATTTCACCGGCCGCGCATCGACTAACCGCATTACCATCATTCCTAAGCCGCCCATCCGCGGTGAAATTGTCGACGTCAACGGTGTGCCTTTAGCAAAAAATTATCCTGTTTTTTCATTGGAAGTGATTCCAAGCGAAATCGAAGGCAAGATGGATGATTTAATCGCAGCCTTAAGGCAGTATGTCAACATCAGCGAAACGGATTTGAAACATTTCAAAAAATACCGCGAACGCTATCGCAAATATGAAAATATTCCGCTCAAATTGAAGCTTACCGATGAAGAAGCCGCCAAATTGGCCGTACATTTTCATGAGTTTAAGGGGGTTGAAGTCAATTCGCGCACTTTCCGTTCTTACCCTTATGGCGCTTTAACTTCACATTTTGTCGGCTATATCGGCCGTATCAGCGACCGAGATCAAGAAAAGCTGAAAGAAGAGGAGTTGACCTCGCTGTATCGCGGCAGCACCTACATCGGTAAATCCGGTTTGGAAAATTATTATGAACACCAGCTTCACGGTGTGCCGGGTTATCAGGAAGTAGAAAAAGATGCCTACGGCAATATCGTCAAAGTGTTGAAAGATGTGCCGTCTAAAATGGGGCAGACTTTGCGTTTAGGCATGGACATCCGCATGCAGCTTGAAGCTGATCGTATTTTGGGTGACAAGCGCGGCGCAATTGTGGCGATTAACCCGCAAAACGGCAATATTTTGGCGTTTGTTTCTAAGCCTTCGTTTGACCCGAATTTGTTTATCGATGGCATCGATACCGAAACATGGAAGTCTTTGAATGAAAATTGGCAGCGTCCGTTAATCAATCGTGTGACGCAAGGCTTATATCCGCCGGGCTCAACCTTCAAACCTTTTATCGGTATGGCATTTTTGGAAAGCGGTAAGCTGACCCAATCGACGGTATTGCCTGCGCCGGGCGCTTGGAGCATTCCGGGCAGCCGGCATTTGTTCCGTGATGCTGTGCGCAGCGGTCATGGATCGGCGAATTTGAGCCGTGCGATTCAGGTTTCATCAGATACCTTCTTTTATCGCGCGGGCTATGAATTGGGCATTGATAAAACGCATCCTTATTTGGCTGAATTTGGCTTAGGTGCGCAAACCGGTATTGATTTGCCGAACGAATACCGAGGTATTTTACCAAGCCGTGAATGGAAGGCCAAACGCTTTGCCAAAGCCAAATCGCCGGCGGCGCGCGAGTGGATGCCGGGGGAAATGGTATCAGTGAGTGTGGGGCAGGGTTATAACGCCTATACACCGTTGCAAATGGCGCATGCTACGGCATCTTTGGCTAATGACGGTGTGGTTTACCGACCGCATTTGGTGAAAGAAGTGTTGAACTACAACAATCGGGAAATCACCAAAATCAACCCGAATCCGGAGCGAACCATCCCGTTTAAACACGATAATTTTGAATACATTAAAAATGCGATGGTAAAAGTATTGAAACCGGGCGGCACAGGGCATCGCATCGGTGCGGGCTTGGCATACACCATGGGCGGTAAAACCGGTACCGCGCAGGTGGTGCAAATCCAGCAGGGCAAATCCTATAATGCGGCCGCTTTGCGCGAGCAACATCGTGACCATGCATGGTTTATTTCGTTTGCGCCGGTTAATAAGCCGGAAATTGCCATTGCGGTGTTGTTGGAAAATGGTGGTTGGGGTGCCAACGCAGCACCGTTGGCGCGCAGCTTGACCGATTTTTATATGCTGAACGTGAAGCAAAATCAGTTTCCGTCTGAATCTGAAACATGGGTCAAACAAGCAACTATTGGCGCTCAAGAAGCCAAGCCGGTTCGCCCTTCGATTTTTCAGACGGCCTATGAACATTCTGTAAACCCACAATCGACAAAGGAAACGCATAATGACTGAACATCAAAGTGCCGGTTGGGCGAAAAAAATCAAGCAAACCGTGTGGGCGCCGATTGATCCTTGGCTGTTTTTCGCGATGTTGGCCGTGTACGTCATGAGCCTGTTTTTGCTTTATTCGGCCGATGGGCAAGAATTCGGCCAGTTGGAAAATAAAACGCTGCACACGGTTATCGGTTTTATTTTATTGTGGGTTGTGGCGCAAGTTCCGCCGAAAACCATTGCCAAATGGGCGCTGCCGATTTATGTGGTGGGTATCGTATTATTAATCGGCGTTGAAATCGCCGGTGTAACGGTCAACGGCTCGACTCGCTGGCTTGAACTGGGCATACGGATTCAGCCGTCTGAAATCATGAAAATCGGTTTGCCGATGATGGTGGCGTGGTTTTTCCAACGCTTTGAAGGCCGGTTGTGCCGGTGGCATTATTTGGCTGCATTGAGCTTGATGGCGGTACCGGTGGCTTTGATTTTAAAACAGCCCGATTTGGGTACAGCTACGCTGATTATGGCTTCGGGCATTTTTGTGGTGTATTTTGCCGGATTGCCGTGGAAAGTGATTTTTGCCGCCATTGTGGGCTTTGTGGCCGTTTTGCCCTTGTTGTGGAATTACGGCATGCACGATTATCAGAAAACGCGCGTGTTGACCTTGCTCGATCCGACCAAAGATCCGCTGGGCGCCGGTTACCACATTATCCAATCAATGATTGCCATCGGATCGGGCGGAGTATGGGGTAAAGGCTGGCTCAACGGCACACAAACGCATCTTGATTATATTCCCGAAGCCACTACCGACTTTATTTTTGCCGTGTTTGGCGAAGAATTCGGTTTAATCGGCAATATCTTATTACTGCTGGTGTATTTGGTGATTTTGGGGCGCGGTTTATACATTGCCGGTCGCGCACAAACTTTATACAGCCGCACGCTGGCCGGCGCGCTGACAATGACCCTTTTCTGCTATGCCTTTGTGAATATGGGCATGGTGAGCGGTATCTTGCCGGTGGTAGGCGTGCCATTACCGCTGGTGAGCTACGGCGGCACGGCAACCATTTCCATCATGATGATTTTAGCGTTGCTGATGGGCATTGCCAACGAACAAAAATTACTGCGGGCAAAAGCAGAAACACAAAAGGGATAAAACATGGAACTGGGTGTTGAAATCACCAAATTGATTGTCGCATTTATGGTGTTGATTAATCCGTTTAGCGCATTGTCGATTTATCTGGATTTAACCCGCAACCACAGCACGCGCGAGCGACGTAAAATCGCCAAAGTGGCGACTTTGTCGGTGTTTATCGTGATAGCGGTTTTTGCCGTCAGCGGCGGTTTTATTTTGAAATTGCTGGGCATTAGCGTCGGTTCGTTCCAAGTCGGCGGCGGCATCTTGGTATTGCTGATTGCCATTTCGATGATGAAGGGCGACGACAATCCGGCCAAGCCCGATTTGGGTACCAGCGAAGACAGTGAGATTACGATTACGGCGAAGCCTAAGGATAATGTGATGTCGTTTGCCGTAGTGCCGATTGCCATTCCGATGATGATTGGCCCGGGTGGTATTTCTACCGTAATTATTTATGCATCTGCGGCGCAAAATTATTGGGATGTAATCAGCATCATTGCCGCCGGATTTTTGATTAGCCTGTTTTGCTATATCGTGTTGATGGCATCGGCCAAAGTGAGTAAGTGGCTGGGCGATACCGGCTTGAGTATTCTCAACCGGATTATGGGCATGCTGCTGGCAGCGGTATCGGTGGAGATTATTGTGGCCGGTTTGAAATCGATATTTCCACAATTGGTGGCTTAAAGCGCATAAGCAAATGGTTGGAAAGGCCGTCTGAAACTGAACTGCCCCCCAATACTTGGACAAGTTAAGAATCTTTCTCAAACAGCCTTTTCAAGCTGGGTTCTGTAGCCGACAGGACTCAGCTTTTTTAAGTTTAAACTAATCCGCTCATGATTGTAGTAACGTATGTAATCATCTATTACCTCTGTCAGCTCTGCCACCGACAACGCACCTTCCTGATAGAAGCTCTCTTCTTTTAATGTACCGAAGAAACGCTCCATCGGCGCATTGTCCCAGCAATTTCCTTTGCGCGACATGCTTTGCACCATTCCTTTCTCAGCCAGTTTCGCCCGATAAGCCCCGGTGCGGTAAAGCACACCCTGGTCGGAATGCAGCAGCGGCGTTTGGCCTTTCAGACGGCCAAATGCTTTATCCAACATTTGCGCCACCATTTTACTGTTTGCTCTGCGGCTTAAAGAATAGGCCACAATCTCCCGATTAAACACATCCAATATCGGCGATAAGTACAGCTTCCCGTCTGTGCATTTGAACTCCGTCACATCGGTCAGCCATTTGTCTGCCGGTTTGCCAGCAGTAAATTCACGATTAAGAATATTATCCGAAGCCTCTCCTATTACCTGCGGACGGTAGGCTTTTTTGCTGCGGACTTTGGCTTTCAGTCCCAACAAACCCATAATGCGCTGCACTTTCTTTTTGTTCCACGACAATACGGCGGCAATCCGCCGATGACCGTAGCGGCCTTTGTGTCGGCGATAGACTTCACTTACTGCGGTTTTGGCCGCCGCATCGGGATCGGCTTTGCCGATATGGTAATGAAAGCTGCTTTTGGGAATGCCGGCACTGTGCAGCAGATATTTCAGCGGGTGCTTCGCTCTCAACGTTTGAACGGTTTCGCAGCTTTGGCGGCGTTCTTTTCGTTGAGGGCTTTCATGTGCTTTAGGTAGTCGTTCTCCGCCCTCATGTAACGTAACTCTTCAATCAGTTCCGCCTGGGTTTTTTCGTGGTCGGGTTTGTCGGCGATAAACGGGTTTTTGCGTTTGGTCTTCATAAACGCAGCCTGCGGGTGTTGAAGTGCGGCGATACCGCCTTGGCGATAGGAGGCTATCCAACGGCGCAGGTGGGTGCGCGAGAGGTTGAAGTGCTCTGCGGTTCGCTGTTGGCTGTGCACTTGGTGATAATGGAGTACGGCTCGGTATTTGAAGTGTAGGTTATATTTGGACATAAGAAAACTGCACCTTTTAAAGTTGGAGGGGTGTCCAACTTTTGGGGTGCAGTTCAAAGATTTCAGACGGCCTTTTCAATATGATTTAGCTGTTTGATTTAATCCCGTGCATTGCGGCAGACATCAATTGCTTCCTGTAAACTGCCTACGCCGAAAATCTCCAAATTCGGAAATTCTTTCGCATTGCGCGGCATATTGGCTTTTGGCACGATGGCGCGTTTGAAGCCCAGTTTTTCCGCCTCTTTGAGCCGTTCCTGTCCGCGGGCGACCGGACGCACTTCGCCGCTCAAACCGATTTCGCCGAACGCCACCATTTTTTCCGGTAAAGGACGATTACGGAAACTGGAAAGCATGGCGAGAATCACGGCCAAATCGGCTGCGGGTTCGCCGATTTTCACGCCACCGACGGCGTTGAGGAACACATCTTGATCGAAGCAGGCGATGCCGCCGTGGCGGTTTAACACCGCCAGCAGCATGGACAGGCGGTTTTGTTCCAGGCCGACGGTGAGGCGTTTGGGCGTAAAACCGTGGGCATCGTCAACCAAGGCTTGAATTTCCACCAATAAAGGCCGTGAGCCTTCCTGTGTGACCAATACGCACGAACCCGGCACATCGTCGCGGTAGCTCGCCAAAAAAATGGCCGACGGGTTTGACACGCCTTTCAAGCCTGTTTCCGTCATCGCAAATACACCTAATTCATTGGCTGCACCGAATCGGTTTTTAATCGCGCGTATCATGCGGTAATTGGAATGCTGGTCACCTTCGAAATACAGCACCGTATCGACCATGTGTTCCAACACGCGCGGGCCGGCAATTGCGCCGTCTTTGGTGACGTGGCCGACCAAAATCATAGCGATGCCCATCTGCTTGGCCATACGCGTCAGTTGCGCGGCACATTCGCGTACCTGAGACACCGAGCCGGGAGCGGACGTAATTTGGTCGGAATACATGGTTTGAATCGAGTCGATGACGACTACTTCCGGCTCGTGCTGCTTTAAGGCCGTCTGAATCGCTTCCATGCGGATTTCGGCCAACAGATTCACGCCGTCGGTGGGTAAGTCCAAACGCTGCGCACGCAAGGCGACCTGTTGTGCCGATTCTTCGCCCGATACATACAGCACCTTGCGCGTTTGCGCCATTTTGGCAATGGTTTGCAGCAGCAGGGTCGATTTACCAATGCCCGGATCGCCGCCCAGCAAAATCACTGCGCCATCAACCAAACCGCCGCCCAGTACACGGTCGAGTTCGCCCATACCGGTTGGGTTGCGCGGCACTTCGGTTGCAGTCACGGCAGACAAGGACTGCACACTCGAGATATCCGCCGCCCATGATTGGAAACGCGCGTTTTTCGGTTCGGGTGCAGCCAAGCTTTCCTGCAAAGTGTTCCATTCGCCGCAATGCGGGCATTTGCCTTGCCATTTGGGCGATGTGCCGCCGCATTCGGTGCATTGGTAAACGGTTTTCGGTGCTTTTGCCATGGCGTATTCCGTAAATAAGGTGTGAAGCCGTTATTATACGCATGCCGCCCAATGCCGTCTGAAACTTTTCGGACGGCATTGGGCAAGGTTTTTCAAAGAGGTGTTGTATTTTTGTTTGTGTTTATCCTGCATTCAGACGGCCTTTAGTCGTGCTTTGATCCGATAAATCATTGCTTTTCACAATGATACCGCCAAAATTTTTGATAACGATTGTCGCCCGATAAAGATTGTGATATAAATTAGTAAATAAACTCTAAACTCTAAAACACGTCACCTAAAAAGAGGTTGTATGGCATCTGCAGAATCTAGATTGCAGCCGGTAAACATGAATACGGCTGCTTTTTTGCGACATATCGAAGAGACCTTTGCGCGCGTATTCGGCAGCGGATTGTGCTTAATGCAATATCTGCCGGAAGACAAATGGCTGGAATTGAAAAATGCCGGTTTGCTGCTGCCGTTTTTAGATGAAAAACATGGCGGCCGCAAAAATAATCAGTTTGAAATTCAAGAAGTATTGCGCTTGGCGGGCCATTACGGTGTGCCGGTAACCTTACGTACAGGTATTGAAGGTGCGCTGGTTTTACAGCCTTTGCAGGAATTCGGCAGCGAATCGCAAATCAAGCTCGGTTTGGACCTGATTTTCAAAGGCGAGGGCGGCGGCTTGGGTGTGACCGAACCGGAAACTTCCGGAGCGGCAATTGCGCGTGAAATGCAGTCGTTTTATGAGTATGTTGATGACGAAACTGTATACGTCAAAGCAGCAAAATATTGGCAGGGCAACTCGCAAAGCGATTTCCTGCTGGTGGCAGCCAAAGAGCGTAAAAACGGCAAATTATCCAAGGCCATCAATTTATTGCTGGTGCCCAAAAAATACATTCGCTGCGAAGTGTTGAAATCGGAAGGTTTGCGCGCGGTGCGTTATGCAATTAACCGCATCGGCGGCAATATTCCGGCTGATTTGGTGATGAAACTTTCAGATAGTGATGCGGCCAGCTTGCGCGCGTTCCAAAATATTTTTATCCGCAGCCGTCTGCAATTGGTCGGCATGACGCACGGCATCATGGAATACATCGTTGCCAACACGCAAAAATACGTGCGCAACGGCATCAAATTTGTTGAATTTGAGCGCCGCGAAATCGAGCGCCGCTATGAAGTGTCGCAAGTGTTGTACGATTTTACCTGCAACCGTGTCTCGCCCGAACAGCCGGTCAGCCATCAGGTAATGGAAGCGAATATTATCAAGACATTGGCGACTGAATACACTTATGAAGCCGCGCAAAAGCTGCAAAAATTACTCGGTGCCAAAGGTTTTGAAAGTGGCCATGTGGCCAGCAATATTGCCATCGACTTCCGTCCGTTTACGATTTTCGAAGGGCCGAACGACATGCTGTATGCCGAAATCTACGATGCGTTTAACCGCGCTGCGGCTGAAGAAAAAGAAGCAGGTATTAAGCTCGATAAAGAGCAAACACTGCTGCAACGTTTCAACAGTGACAGACGCATGACAGCGGTGAGGCTGGATAAACGCCGCCTGCCGCAAGACATTGCCGATTTCTTAGCATCCTATAAGATCGCCGAAGCCTGCGCGTTGAAGAAAGTGTTTATCGGTAAGGTGGTGGCAAAATTATTTGTGTTCATCCAAACTGCCTCCGACAGCGCTGCCGAATTTTTGTTGAAAAATATCCGCAAAGATATTTTGGATTGCGAATATTGTTGATGAAATGAAAGGCCGTCTGAATCAGACGGCCTTATTTTTGCGCCGCATCAAAAGATGAATATAAAAGTCATATTATAATGGCCGAACTTTAACCCTATAGCGAGAGCAAAGCCATGAGCGAAGAAAACAAAATTAAAGTCGACGATTTGCCGACTCAAGAAACCGAAGCCAAAGAAGAAGTAGAGTTACCGGTTTTGGACAATCAGGAGAAACGTGGCGGCCACAGCGAAGGCGGCTGCTGCGGTGCGTGCGGTGGTTGATTTGCCATGATCGAGGCTGAAGCCTGTGCAAAACACCAGGTTTGGGCACAGTTCGAAGTTATAGCAGCGCTCAGAAAGCGTGGAAATATCGTAAGCTTTCGAGCAGTGTAGCGAAGAAATGTGCCGAATATGGAGGTTTTGCAAAGGTTACAGGCCGTCTGAAAACTTTGTTTTCAGACGGCCTTTTCGTTTCTTAACTGAAGCCGCGTGCGAAAAATCGGCGCGTTTTGTGAGATAAAGTGTTTTTGATTTTATTTCACACAGTGCAACTTTGTTGCAAGTCCTGCCGAATAAAGGCAGGATTTTTTATATTTGCAAAAACATCGCACTCGGATTGCTCGGCTCTTTGATGTAGCTACGGTAACATGTGTTCACATTAAATACATTACAGGAGAGCGATATGGATTACTACCCAAGCATGGAACGAGATAGCTTGTTTTATAAAGAATTCGCCAACCACTTTGATTACCGCAATAAACCTTGGACGGCCTTTGTGAAAGCTGCCCGCCGTATCTCCCAACGTCTTGATGTAGATATTGAACGAGCAGTTGATTTTTTGAATAGTGCCGCCGGTGGTCTTTTTGTGATTGAAATGATTGAATTTGCTGAAGCCGGTAAAATAAAACAAGATATCGAATATCTGACCGATGGGGCAATTGCTACTTTCCGCGCGATGGCTGCCGCTCCTAAAATGTGGACAGATTTAGAACAGCAAGCAAGAGGGTAAGATCCGCTCTTGCTTGGACAATTTTAATAGTTGCAGATAACCAGCTCGCCGCTGGTCTTTTGCGTTTTGTCGCGGGCAACCGAGTAAGCCAGTTCCAGCCGATAAATACGGAAGTCTTTGAACAGCTCCCGAATATCCGGGTGGTCGTTGATGGAAAGCATCACCTTGCCTTTGCACTCGCTCATCATCTTGACCAACAGTTCGTACTGCGGCCAATCAAAGGCTCTGTCGTAACCTGCCGTCTGCCAATACGGTGGGTCGGCATAGAAGAAGGTATGCTCGCGGTCGTAGCGTTTGAAGCAACGCTCCCACGGCTCATTCTCAATGTAGACTCCGTTCAGCCGTTGCTGTGCGGCTTTCAGACGGCCTGCGATGTCGGCGGCGGTAAAGCCGCGGCTGGTGGTGGCCGTGCCGAAGTGTTGGTCGACCGTTTTGCCGCCGAAGGCGGTGTGTTGCAGGTAGAAGAAGCGTGCAGCGCGTTGGATGTCGGTCATCACATCGGGCGATATGGATTGCAGACGGGCGAACACCTCTCTACTGGTCAGCGTCCACTCGAACTGGCGCACGAACTCGTCAAAATGGTGCTGCACCACACGGTAAAGATTGATGAGCTGGCCGTTGAGGTCATTGAGTACTTCGCACTTGGCCGGTTGCGGTCGCATGAAGAATAGTGCCGCACCACCGGCAAAGAGCTCAACGTAGCAGGTATGCTCGGGAAACATCGGAATCAGGTGTTTGGCCAAACGGCGTTTGCCGCCCATCCAAGGAACAATAGGAAGAGGCTTTTGAGTCATGATTACTCCTATATATATTAAGTATCGGTACTCAAAGGCACTCAAGATTGAATTATTGGGTTTTAAACTGGTTGAGCAATTTGCAGCGCGGACACTTAATTTCAAAGCAACCACGGCCAACAGCCAACAACTTAAAACAATTTTTGCAACGGTGTTTCATTTTTCGGGCATTCCTTATGCATTAGTGATAAAATACCGCTGCCTCGCGAGGTGGCGGCTTTGGCTAATGCAGACTATCCCTGCTAGGCTGGCGTATCGATGTGTCCGCACCGATACGTCGCCGTCTTAAATCTTTCCTGAAATGCCGTCTGAAACCGTTTTCAGACGGCTTTTTTTCATTACTCAATACCGTATTTGGTCTTGAGGCTGCTTACCAAGGCGGTCAAATCATCCGTGCTCGGTGTGTGATTGCGGTAAATGGTCAAGCCCTCGCCGTAGTCGGCATCGAGCTGGCCGTTGCCGTCGTGGCGTGTACCGAGATTGAGGTATTCACCGCCCAGTTTGCCTTTGTAGACCAGAATTGCCCACTGGCCGTAATCCAAGCGTGTGTCAGCAGTATTGGCTGCACCGTTAAGCTCCACCTTGTATCGGCTCATATTGCGCACGGCCAATTGGTTGGTGTCGGTCTTTTTGTCGGTGACGAAACCGAGACTGGCCGCGTCGCTGGTAAACGGGGTCAAACCCAGAGATACCACTGCGGCCGAGCGTCCTAAGCTGTGGATACGAATCGGTAGCACCAGTGTACTTTCTGTTTCCGGATTCAAATCGACCTTGATACGCGGATACACACCGGCGGTTGAGGCAACCCTGTCTTTCAGACGGCCTTTAAAAAACTTAATTTCGCCCGATACATCGGCCAAATCCGACCAATCCGCAGGCGGATGACTGCCCGCCATCTCAATGGCCACTGCGCCGGTATCGTCGCGCACCACGGTTGAGGTGGCGGTAGCCATCCCGAATGTCAGCACTTGTGGCATGGCTTGCGGCACCTCTACACCTCCCGGTGCGGCAGCTGGTGTGGCGGCGGCGTTACCGGTGCCGCTGCCTGATTCTTCCGTCGTGGCCGGTGCTACCGTAGCAGTAGCAGCGGCTGTTTCGGCGTCGCCAAAAGCAATGCGGGTTACCGCGATGCCGTTGGTTTTGTCCACTTCCCAGCAGGTGTCGAATGTGGCGTTTTGCAGCTGCACACCTGCAACGGGAGCGGTATTGTAGCCTTTGGTTTTGATGCCGCTGCGCACCACGTCGCGACCGCGTAAATAACGCTCTGGCATCACAGTGTCGGTCACAAATGGGGTGACATCGGCAATACAGTCGCGCAGAGTCAGCAGGTTGGCCGGTTGCAGCAGGAAGCCTTCGGCGTAGTTACCGCTATTGGAGTTTTGCGCCGTGCAACCCTCTAAGCGGATATTGAACGGAATGCCGCGTGCCAACGGGTCTTGCGCGCCAATCCAAAAACCGCGTGAGCTAGACGGATTGAAGTAAGGCAGTTTGCCGTATGGGTAGGCGCAGGTGCAGGTGACATCACGCAAAACGTAACCACCGCGCGAGTAGTTATCAAAGAAGCCAATGGGTGCGAAAATCTGCACGCTCTCAACCAAGGCGCGAAAGCGCATCTCGAACAAACGCTGCTTGGCCGGGTTTTGATGCACGGCGGAACTGAAACTGCCGTTGGTAAAATCCAAACCTTTTACACCGGCGAAAATCTCGCAGTCGCGGATGGTGAGCTGGTTGGCCAGAAACGCACTTTGCGACGGCTCGTTTGTACCCGTGTAAATCTCATCCCAACAAATCTGAATGCCCCAGATTTTTGATTTAATCCGCACTTTAGCGATGTACAAACCGCTGACAGTGTGGGCATCAATGCCTTTTCTTGCACAGTCAATATACCAACCGCCGATGATGTAGCGGCCAATCTGCCATTCTTTGCGACGGCTAGACGTGCCATAACCGGGGTCGTTAATAAAGCCTGATTTGTCTTTGCCCGGTTTGTAATAGGTAAAGCCGCTGTCCGGATGTCCCATGCGATACACACGCGAGTACAGTTCCCATAAGTTGCAGAAACGGTTGGCTTGGATGCCGCCTTCGTAACAGTCTTCGACTTGAGTGTGCACCAGCCACACATTGCGCGGAATATAGTTTTCTGCCTCTGCTTCGCTGACGAAAGCATCGCCGTTGGGCTTGGCTTCCGTGCCAACTTCAAGGCCGTAGGTGATGAAGCCGCGGGCATACATATGCTCTACCGAGATAGACGCGCTTTCACGATCTGCAACCTCCGGCAGTTGGAAAATGTAGCCGCCCGAGCCGATATTGCCGTGCAGGCCGCCGTCTTTCCAAGCACCCCATGTGGCCGCAGTGCTGCCGTTGGCCTGAGGAAATTGGCCGCCGTAGCCGCCTGCGCTCAAATTGCGCGTATCCAACGAGTTGCTGCGGTAATTGCCCGCCCATTTGTGGCGGGTGGTGGTGTTGAAACCCGCATCGGCATAGCCTTTCTCGGCAAAGCCCGTGGTGCCGTCAATCGGCGGGAATACGCCGTTGGTGCCGCCCAAAACCGTCCAATCGGAGGCAGAACGGCGGGTCGGGTCATGCTCTTGAATGGTTTTGGTTACCCATGCCCCGGGCTTGAAACGGTTTTTGCCCTTGTATCCGGCCACAGCAAAACCGTCTGTCATCATGGTCTGCACGACAAAACGGCATTGGCTGAAATCCACATCCCAGTTGTCGAAATGCAGAATCATGGTCGGCTGGCAACCGTTTACCACGCTCGCCAATTCGGGCGCATCGGGCGCGCGGCCGTCTGCGCCGAACAATTCAGGTTCGACACCTTCCAATTTGCCCATATTAAAATTACCGAACATTCGGATTTTCATGCCGGGCTTGGCGCGCTTTTTGACAATGTCGTAAATGGCACGGCTGTGCTGCATCTGAGGCTGTTCGAGCAACACGTCGGCCAGCATTTCCGAAGAAAACCAGTCGTTGACCACCAGCACATGGCCGGACGTTTGCACGACATTGGTACCGGACGTAACCTTTGCTTTCCACTCTTCAAAATCAGCCTTGCTCAGTGCGCGGCCTTCTTTGATTTTAATGCCGTCTGTAATATCAAAATCGTCGGCATCAAGCAGGCCTTGGATTTGCTCGGCAATGTTCAGGACGGGCTGCTGCGCGGCGGACATCAACTCTCGCACGATTTTGGCGATGGCTTCGCGGTCTAAGGCTTGTGCTGGCGGAATGGTGACGGCTGGTTCGCTTGGCGGTGCAACGGGAACGGTGTCGGACTTAGGCAGCAAGGCTGAAGCGCGTACGGTTAATGTGTCTTCGACAATGCGGCGGATTTCCGCTTCGTCCGCAGTCGGGCGCAGCGTGGCAATAAAATCGTCAAAGCTGCCGCTGTTGCCCTGTTTGAGCCACTCCTGATACAGGCTTGTGTGCGCTTTGCTTTTGCGCAGGTCTTTGATTTGCACGCTGGCCGCTTGGCCGGATTTGACAACAGGGTTCATCAATAAATCCTCATCACTTTGCCGCCGATAACGGTGGTCGGCCCTTCGTCGCCGCAGACAATCTCAATGCCGTATTGCGCCTGCGTCCACATCTGCTTTTGCAGCATTTCGCGGGTAAAGGTAATTTTCAAATGGCTGCCCAAGCCGTTTTCCGGATCTTCGGGCAGCATCTCAACTTCAGGAAAAATCTTGTCTTGAAACGGCGGCTTGACCCACACCACCAAGCTGTCGACATCGGCCGGATTGATGGTGAGGCCGTCTGAATCCAGCAGTTCGACCACAATGCTCTGCTTGTCGTCACGCACGATTTCCATATCTAGCCTTACCATTTAACCTTCTCCAAAAAGGCTGCGAGCTGATTCGGGCTGATACGCCACGGCTCGTGCATTCCCAATGCGGCGGCTACTGCCTCGCTGCAAAACCAGCCCTTGCGGCCTTGGCCAAACGGGCGGAATACCACGCCCAAACTGCCGCGCAGGTCATACGGTTGGCCTTCGTGGCGTTCAAACCATGCGCGTACTTTTGCTTCGGCTTGTGCCGTAAAATTCAGCTCGATCACGTCCCAATTCATTGAATTGAAGGCAATCTTTTTAAAGCGTACACCACCGTCGTACCAGCTGGCCGAAGCGCACATACCGTCTGAAAACACTACTTCGCAATGGCTGTAACGGCCTTGATCTGCCCAGCGCGCCAAGCGGCTGAACCAGCCTGCGCGGCCACGCAGCGTGCCTTTGTAAAACGCGATTTTCATAAAAAAATCCCTGCATAAATATGCAGGGATATTAACGTTTGGGTAGGACACAAGCATTTAATGCGGATTAAAAATCAGCCGGGCAGCGCGTAGGAAACAGACACCGCTTCCACCGCTTTGAGCGTTTTGGCCTTATCCAGCTTATCCGCCAAAGCCTGACGCTGTCCGGCAATATGCGCACTCAAAGTCGTATAGGCGTTGGCTTTACGCAAAGCGGCAGCGCGGAGTTTATCCAAATCCAAGCCGCGTGCGGCGGCGATGGCGGCCAATACGGGCGTTTCGGCTTCTGGGCTGGCGTGCCATGCCTGCGCTTCGGCGGCTTGCAGCGGCCAAGTGGCGACTTCGAATTCTGGCGTTTTGTCGAGCTCCGCCGCTCGGCTGACAAACTCTTGCGCGGCGCGGTTGATTTCGGCCAGCTTTTCGGCTTTGGCTTTTTCCAAGGCCTGAGCCTTGATTTCGGCGGCGCGTTCGGTGTTTTCCTTCCATGCGCCGTTTTGCCATTCGTGCGCTTCGCTCGGACGCGGTTCAAGGGTGAGGCCGTCTGAAAGCGCATCAACCGTTTCAATCAGCACGGCTTCGCCGCTGTCGGTGCGGTAGGCGGTGCGGCCGCGCAAATCGGGCAGATATTCCCATGTCTCACCCGCCCAGCGGGCGGCGTGGCCTTCGCGGGTTTCGGGCGGTTCGGCATCGATGCAGCCGCCCGGAATGATGTAGCCGCCGTCTTTGGTATAAACATCAAGGTCGGCCATCGTCTGATGGAGATACAGGCCGTCTGGATCGAGTTGGCAGACGGGTTTTTGCCATTGGATATTTTGTGTCATGTGATTTCCTTTTTAAAAAACAGTTCCAGAGTGCGTAGCCTGCCGCATAGCGGTACGGCCTTAAGCCTTGATACAGGCCAAAAGTGCGATATTGCGCGGTCGGTTTTCATTGGCGGTCGGCACAGTACGCGAAGCGTCAAATATCAGATTGCGGTGTGCAGAGCCGACTGATGAGTTTTCAGACGCGTTTGTCTGTACCGTTGACGATTCCAAATAGAGCGAACCTTGCCCTGCGCCGGCACTGCCAATATCCGCGTCAATCACAAGGGCTTTGCCTGTAATGTTTCGGATTGCGTCAGCTTGCAGACTGCCTAAAACACGGTTTGAGTCCACGCCGCGGCCCATATCCCAGCCGCGCACAAATTCGCCGCGCAAATCGGGCAAGGTAAATGTGGTGCTGCCGTTTCCTGCGCCGTAACGCGTACCGATAATGCGGAATAAATCGGCAAAACCGCTTCGACTGACTTGTGCGCCGTCAGCTTTCAGCCAGCCGTGCGGCGCACCGTCGGAAGCAAAGTAGGCAACCGTGCCTGTCGGTACTCTCGACCACTGGAACTCCGCGTTGGTTACGGAATCGACAATGCCGTAATGCGCTAATGTATTGCCGCGCGTAGCAACATCGGGCTTACTCTGAATGTCGCCCCAAGCGGGTTTGTTGCCTTCGTGGTAGATTTTGCGGTTTTGGTAAGCTAGGTCGCCATTGTCTTTGAGTTGCAAGGCTTGCCCTGAAATCGGGTTGCTCCAATACCAGTCGCCATTACCGCGTAAAAATACTGAGTATTGTTCCGTGTTGCTGCCGCTGATGCGCAGACCTTGGGCAAAATCGGCGCGGTTGGAAAAGGTTTTGGTGCCGCCGACGGTTTGGTTTCCGCTCAACATCACGCCATTTTCTTCGGTCAGAACGGTTTTCATGCCTTGGTATCGGCCTTCGGCGTCCCAAGCTGTCGTTACCAAGCCAAAAGACGGGCCATAAGAAAAACCGATACCGCGTCCGTATTTGTTGGTGCCCTGTTCGGCAGGATGGGCAATGTGGATTTCCATACTCGGCGTTTTCAATCCGTCTGCCTCGCGACCATTTGCACGGTAGAAACCGCTTTGTCCATAGTCTGACGATGCTCTTGCCCAATAGTCATAAGCCTTCGACGGCACTTTATTATCTGCTGCCTCGCCGATTTTTTGAGTAACCCAGCTTTGATAGGCAACCGTTTCACCCCCTGAAACGCGCGGGAATGAAACGCGGCCTACTTCTTGACTATCTTTACCTGTAAAAACCCAGTTAAAGCGCGCTCCGTTCTCGCCGCTGGCAATCGGGGCAGATTCAAATCGCCAGAAGCTGCCGTCTGAATTGGTGAAGCGCATTTTTTCCCACGCATTGCGGGTAATGCCCAGTTGGCCGTTCAGCGTCTGATTGCCGCTGTTGCCGAGCTTTTCGTCTTGCAGTTTTTTGCCCATCGCGGCGGTTAATGCGGCATCGGTGGCGGATACATCTAGTGCATTGACCAGCTTAACCACGCCAGCCACGGTCGGGGTGGCTTTGGCCAACTCATGCGTATGTCCGGTTGCACCGTTGCCTGCCCAGTTGGTGGTGCTGCCGTTGAGCGTGGACGGCGTGGCCAGCGCAAAGCTGCGGCTGGCTGCCAGCGTGCCGCCGCCTGTCAAACCTGCACCGGCGGTCAGCATCGTGGCCGCATTGGCTTTGAGTGCGATGGCTTGTTCGGCAGCGGTTTTGTTCGTGCCGATGCTCTGCACGGCTTTGGCGATTTCGTTTTTCAGCCACAGGGTGCGGTTGGCCAGCTCACGGGTCGGGCGGTTGTCGATACCGTTGGGGCCGCCCATCACGGGGTCGGAGGTTTCAAACTGATAGATGCCCGCTTCCCAGCGGCTGGTTTCGGTTAAGTTTGCCATTATGCGGTTCCTCGGTTGAATTGGCCGTCGCGGCGGGCGCGGCCGTTGTGTCTCAATGCGCTGGCCTGATAGTCGAGTGCAGCCAGCACGCAGCGTGCCGGCGCGAAGGCTTTCAGGGTGTGGCGCAGCAGCGCGGCCTGGTCGTTGGTAATCACGTTGTTCATGATGATGCGGTAGTGCGCCCAGCGGTCGCTGTGGCCGTAGGCGTAGCGGCCGTCGCGAACGATTTCGCCGTTGTGCCGTTTGCCGCCCATGCCTTCGATAATCTGCACTTCGCCGAATCCCAAGCGGCGTACGATTTCGCGGATTGCCCATGGCGTGCCTTTATGGCGGTGCAGCTCATACGCACCTTTAATCAGGCGGCGTTTCATTTGGTCGGACTCGGCCAGCCAGTAGCCGTCTGCACCCAAGATGCTGCGGCTTTCGGCCAACAGCTCCAGATGCTCGGGCGCAACCAAATGGATAAGACGCGGCATGAGTTTGGCCGTGTCGGCCTCGCTAAGGCGCAAACCCAAATCGGCCAGCATTTTGTAGCGTTGGTCGCGCTCAATCACCGCCGCGTAGCTCAGTTTGGTCATGTTTTAACCCTCCGTCTGCTGCGCGGCCGCACGGATACGCACAGAAGTGCAGCGTGCCCATTGGTCGGCCGCCACCACTTTACGCGGCAGGTTGTGCAGCACCACGTCGTAGACACCGGCCACTTTCAAGGCCGTCTGAATATCTAGCGGCACAATATCCTTGCCCAACTGTTCGCGCCTTCCGGCTTCATAGGTTGCCCACGCTTCTTCGGCAGCGGCCACGGCTTCGGCAGGGTTAATCCCCGTAAACAGCACCAGTTCGGCATCGAGCGCGTAATCGACTGCCGTCGGCGCAGACACGGTAACGGTGTCGCACAGCGGCCGCACGCGCTCGTGGCTCAGTGCTTTGCCCACTTCGCGCAACAATTCTTCAGACGGCAGACCGTTCTTCGTCAAAACCGTAACCTGCACCTGACCGCCTATCGGTTCGCCTGAGGCGGTTTTTTTGTTGTCGACATGGACATCGCAGATGGTCGGGTTCACGCGTCGCGCAAAATATTCGTATGCGCCCACCGGCCCGGCCACCGAAAAGCTCTCCGGCGCCAGCAGAATACGCTCGCGGTAGGCATCGTCGGATTCCGTATCAGCACCGCCCGCAGGCACGCTGATGTTGGCGGCCTTCACTTTAAGGCCGTCTGAAAACGCGGTCAGCAGATTGCTGATTTGGCCTGCCGACCAGCCGTTGCCCGCCGTGCCGCTTTGGGTGCAGACGGCCTGCAAATCGGCCTGTCTGCGCGTGGCCGAGAGTTCGGCCGCTTCGGTGGTGGCGAACACCACTTCGCCCGCAGCCACTTGTGTGCCAACGGGGATATAGGCCGTCTGAACGCCGCTCAAAGCTGCCTGAAAACGGATGGTGCAGCGTGCGGCAGAGGCTTCCAAGCGCGGCGTGTTCACATCATCGCCGCATAAATCCAGCATCAAGCCCGTGGCAAAGCGCGGGTGCTGCTGGCGGTAGGCTTCGTTGAGTGCTTGGCGCACCAATGTTTCCCGGTAGGCATAGGTATTAATCAGCAGCCGCTCAATGTGTGCGGGCTGTAAGGTCTTGCCGCTGCGCTGTTCGTAGTCGGCGATGGTTTCGGCCAGCACTTTGGCCAAATCGTCGTCCACCACCTTCACGTGGGCACGTTTGAGTTTTGCTAAATCCATGCTGCCTGCTCCAAAATCACTTGCGTGGCGTAAATCTCGCCTGCCACGTCATCGGCCACGCGCCAATGCACCATCATCACGATGTGCGGCGCGTTGCCCGAAAAGGTTACGTTGTCCACCAGCACACGTTTTTCCCACGTCTGCACGGCCAGCACGATTTCGCGAACCGCGTTGGGAACGAACACGTCTTCCGGCGCGTCAATCCAGTCGAAATGGTTGCTGCCGAAATCGGGACGGGTAACGTCCGAGCCTTTGCGGGTGGACAAAATTGTGTGGATACAGAGGTCGATGTCGTCCGCACCCTGCGACAGGCCGCTGCCGCCTTGAGCAAGCTGCCAGTGCTTGGAAACGGGCGTGGAAAACTGCATGAAAAAATCCCTGTATCGTTAATGGATACAGGGATTTTGCCTAAGGCCGTCTGAAACGGCTTTTAATGAGTTTTAAAACTACTTTTTGGCTTTGGAGGTTTGGCCGCCGCTGTCGCCGTCGTGGTAATGGTCGGGCAGGCTGATGCCTTTGGACTTGATGTCGCCCGTTGCTTCAATCGCGCCGTCAATCTTGGCCGCCGCGCCGCCGCCACCGCTGCCCGCCATACCGGCGGTATAGGTAAACAGGCCGTTGACCGTCAGCGTTTTTTTCACTATCGCATCGGCATCAATGGTTACCACGCCTTGGGTTTGCACCAACACATCGCCCGTTTTGCGGTCATGCTCGATGACCGTGCCGTTTTTAAAGCGGCGCACCCATTTGTCTTTATCGGCCGCAGGCGGTTTGTCGGCGGCGTTGTAAACCGCGCCGACCACGCAGCCCGTTTCGCCGCGCGCATCGAGCAAGCAGACCACCAGCTCGCCTTCGTCGGGCAGGCTGTAAAACTGATTGCTACCCGCCGCAGGGCTAATCATCGGCAGCCAGTCGGTCTCCATGTTTTCCAAGGCGGGCAGTCGCACGCGCAGGTTGTGTCCTGCTTCGTCGACCGCCGATACCGTGCCGAACTGCATGGTGGCGGTGAAATCATGGGTTTCAGACGGCATCGGTGTTTCCTTGCGTTTCTTCGGTTTCGGGGACGTATTCCAACATTTTGATTTCCAAATCGGTTGTGTAGCCGCTCATGCGGTCATAGCTGTGCCGCGCCTGCTTGACCATATAGCGGCCGCTGAATTTGCCGTGGCTTTTCAGCATAACGACTTGACCGGCCACCAGCTTGGCGTTGCCGACCACGGTCACATTGCCGGCGCATTGCTCATCCTGCGCATCGGCCAAGGCAGCGTCGGCCCGGGCATTGGTCTGTGCTTGGCTCTCGCCTTTGTTGGGGATGATTTTGAGCGTGTCGCCCGATGTGCTGCGTTTGGCCTTGGGGCGGCGCGGGCGGGCTGGCCGCTCGGTTTCGTATTTTTGCTTGGTTTTCGGGTCGTAACCCGACACCACCGCCTTGTCGGGCACGCCTTTAATCAAATCGCGCAGCCGCACGCGGATCATGTCGGCAGGCAAAAGCTCGGCCACGGGTTCGCGTTGGGCCAGCTTCGCATTACTCATAAAGACCAAGGTATCGCCGACGATTTTGAAGGTGTGGCCGTATTGTTTGGCCAAGCGCGCCAAAAACTCGATGTCGCGCTCCTGATACTGGGTCACGCGTTCGATTTCGATGTTTTCCACTTCGCCCGTTACCTTCAGTTTCAGACGGCCTGCCACCATGCGCACGATTTTATCCAGCGTGGTTTTTTCATAGGATTTGGCCTGCAGGGTGCGGTTGGCTTTGGTAATGCCCGTGGCCAACGCCTTGAGTGAGACGGTGCTGGGCGGATGGCTGTATTCGATTTCGGCAATCTCAAAGCTGCCCAAATCCACCAAGCCCGTGAACTGGTCGCCCAACGACAAGGTCAACGCATCGCCTTGCTCAGGATACCAACCACGCAGCCAGCGGCCGTCGGTGTCTTCAAAGTCCACCTGCAATTCGTCGGACTGGCCGCCGAGATAGTCGGTATAAGTGAGCGACAAGAGATAGGGCTTGATGTCGGCAGTAATGTCCTGCTGCTCGTAGGCCAGCAGGAAATCGGGGCGGGTAACGGGGTGGACGTTAGCCGCCGCCAAGCCAGCTTGCTGTAAAAATACGCCCAAAACATCCATCATTCACTTCCTTTACGCAGCCACGGCGGCATATCCGCCTGACTGTTTTTCGGTTTGCTTTCCAACACCGGCACGAATACGGTCAGGCCGTCTGAAAACTCTTCGGCTAGGGGCAGGTGCGGATTGGCCGCAATCAGCCCGTCAATCATCAGCGCGTTGCCGTAGTGTTTGTGGGCGATTAAATCCCAGCGGTCGCCCGCGCGGGTGGTGTAGCGCAATACCGCACTCATAAGCTCCTCCTCGAGGCTAAGAAACCCGTCAGCGTTTCGGCGGCCGTCGCGCCGTTCATCACCGCACCTGCCGCGGATTCGACACCCGATGATGCGGCCTCCAACCAGTCTCCGACGGTGCCGCTTTCCATGCCGCTTCTCAGCCCTGCCACCGTACCGCCCAGCAGCGTACCGGCTTGGCCGAGTTGTGCGGCCATTTGGCCTGCCGCCGACAAATCGCCCAACACGGCGGTAACTTCGGGCAGCCCGTTCAGTTTGGCCAACACGCCGCTGCCCGCGCCCAAAGCGTCTCCGGCAAGGTTCAACAGCGCGGCAGGGTCGTGTTTCAAGGTTTTGGCCGCCGTCAGCAGCGATTGCATCTCATCTATGCCGCTTTCTGCTGCCCGATATATTTTCACGCCCGTTTCCACGGCTTTCATCACTTCGCCTGCTTGCGCCTGTACCGATTCGGGCAAGAGCGACAGCAGCGGGTTTTGTTTGCCGCCCATCACGGCAGGCGTGGGCAGCGGATTGTTCGGGTCGCCGACAAACTCGGTCAGCTCCACATCCAATTCGCGCGCAGCCGTGCGGCCTTGGGCATCGGTAATCAGCGTGCGCTCGGTCAGCCGCTCAATCACCCACCAGCCCGCAAAACGGCCGCTGCCGTAAACCAAAGACACCGCCTGTCGCGCCTCCAACGCCGCCAGCAAGCCTTTGTAGGCCGTGTCGGGATTGCCCAGCATCCAGTGCAGCTTCACGCCGAAGCGCAGCTCGGTCAGCTCGTTTTGCAAAGCCTGCAAACGCGGCCGTCCGGCCAAAACCTCATGCTTGGCAAACTTGGCTGCGTGAGTGGACTCAAGGCTGGTAAAGCCTTGCAGCAATTCAAATTGCACCTCGCCTAATTGTGCGTACATCAGTAAGCCCTCCGTTCGCGGTCGTCCATCATGCGGTTAAAGAGTGTCTCAAATTCACGCAAGCCCATTTGTAAAGCCGTTTGAATTTGGGCAGGGTCGCCGCCGGGCGCATTGATGGTCGGATTAAAATTCACGGTGATGCCACCTGCTTGGGCTTGCGACTGCGCTGCGCGGGCAGCGGCAAAGTCCGCACTGCTGCCGGAAATCCGCGCCGCCAAATCCGCACGCATACCGCCCACACGACGGGAAAACCCGTCTTTCAGACGGCCTGCCCATGCACCCACAGCCTGCAACGGTCTGCCTGCCGTGCGCTTGATGCCCACGGCCAAGCCCTCAGTCATGTAGCCGCCGTAGCCTGCAAACACACGGCTCGGCGAGTGAATGCCCATACCTTTACGGTCGGAAGTAAACGCCGACTTAACCGCCGACACCACACCTTGCACCGCTGCCACCGCACGGCCGATACCCGCCTTGATGCCGTTGACCAGTCCATCGATCATCATGCTGCCGTAGGACATAAAGGTTGCACCCAAGCCCGAGAACCAAGTCCATACGGCTTGAAAAGCAGTCATAAAGGCAGTTACCGGCGAGAAGGTCAGAATCAGGTTAAGCAGTGCAGCAATGCCGGCTGAGAAAAAGGCGATAATGTTTGCCCATGCTGTTGATGCAAATGTCACCAATGCTGCGATGGTTTGGCCAATCCACAGGCCGATAGACTGCCCAAAGTTACGAGCACCGCCTTCGGCTACTTGGCTCATGTTGAAAAAATCGCCAAACCAGTCAAGCAGCGGTTGCACCAATGGTTGAATGACAGACCAAATGCTGCCCAGTGCGGACATAATGGCTTGTCCGAAAGGAGCCATTGCCGCGGCCAAAGCATCAAATGCCGGTTTCAGCGGAGCCAGCCCCTGCATTAAGCCGTCCCATAATCCTGCAAAAAAGGCTTTAAGCGGCTGCCAATATTTATAAATTAAGAATGCGGCAGCAGCGACTGCGGCCACCACCAGCACCACCGGCCACATGGCAACCAATGAAGACAGGCCGAAACCCATCATAGCAGTGCGGGCTGCGGATAAGGCGCGGACAAATGCCCCTAAGCGGCCGGGTAAGTCGGCGGGCAGGATACCGCCTTTCATAACCATAGAAACCAGTTGCGCCGTTACTTTGAATGATTGGAGTGCTCCTTTGGCAGTCAGAAATCCCGCCGTAATCCGATTGGCTGCTATTCTTACCAACCAACCACCGGCAACCATTGCAGCCAAAGCCATCGCTGTTTTGATAATATAGCCTGTTAATACCGGATGTGCATTCGCCCAGTCCGCAAGTTTATTGGCAATCTTGGTTATTGCACCCGCAAAATCATTGACCGCAGGCAGAATCACGCTGCCGACGTAGATACCCAACTCAACGAGACTGTTTTTCAGTAACTGGATTTGGTTAGCCGTTGTTGCCGAACGCGCGGCAAACTCCTTCTCCATGCTGCCCATAAATTCGGGCTTGCCGCCTTTGCCGGTTTTTTTCAGCTCTTCAATGGACTTTTTATAGGTATCCAAACCACCAACCAGCGCGGCCACATCGTCGGCGTATTCCAAGCCGAACAAATCCACCAACGCGCCCATCTGGTTTTCTTTCGGCAGCTTTTCAATCTGCTTCAAAAAATCCATCAGAGCCTGTTCGCCGTTTTCTTTGATGGCTTTTTTCAGGGTTTTGCTGTCGGTTCCGATGGCTTTCAAAGCGTCTTGGAATTTTTTGCCCTGTTTGTCTGCTGTCCCCAGCTTGGTCAGCAGGCCGTTGATGGCGGTAGCCGCCACTTCGGGCGTTCTGCCCAAACTGATGAAAGCATTAGAGAGCGAGGCCGTCTGAAGCTCGGTCAGGCCGAACTGTTTGGCTACACCGCCGACACGTCCGAGCGTATTGACAATATCGGCAGCTTTGGCCGGGCTTTTATTGGAAAGATGGTTGACCGCATCGCCCAACCTGCCGATTTCGGCAATCGGGATTTTGTAGATATTGGCCAGCTTCGCCATACTGTCGCCCGCCTGTTCGGCAGACATATCGAAAGCGACCGACATTTTGGCGATGGTTTCGGTAAAAGCAGGTATATCTTTACGCGCAATACCCAGCTGGCCGCCGGATGCCGAGATTTTGGCCAATTCCGTAGCCGCCATCGGAATGGTACGGGTCATCTTTAAGATGTCCTGTTCCATCTCTTTAAACTGCTGTGGCGTATCGAAATCGACGACTTTGCGCACATCGGCCATCGACGATTCAAAATCAATAGCGAGTTTGACAGGCAAAGCGACTGTACCGGCAGCACCTACTGCAGTCTGCCATTGACCTTTCAAGCCTTGCCATTGCTGTGCATTCACCGCCTTGGCAGCCTGAATTTGCTGTAACTTGGCAGAACTGGCGGTCAGCTTTTTGATAGAACGGTCGATTTTGTCGTACTCTTGCCACAACTGCTTGGCAGCCTGCACACCCAAGCGGTCTTTATTCCGCTCCAATACAGCAGCCAATTCATGTTGTCGGGCTTTAAGCGTACCTGTTGTCGTTTCCAGCGTTTTCATGGCTTTGCTGACGCTGGCCAAGCCCGATAAGGCACCGCCGACAGTAGCGGATACCGAAATCGAAACACCTAAATCAGAAGCCATGTGGTAATATCCTGTTTATGAATAACGAAAGGGAAAAAAGATGTTTGCCTTTGCCGTCTCAGCCTTGCTTCTCATCGTGATTGCCTCAGGTTTGGCTATGATTGCCGGACTTGCTTGGGGCTTACTGGAATGGGTATACGAAGCATGGTTCAAAAAAGAGCCGGAACCAAACGGTTGGTGTACGCGTCTCGCTGAAGAAGTACGGGAAAAACGCTGTTAATCCGGCCATAACGTCAAATCATTCCGTTCCGAGCATAGCCCGCCTTAATTTGGCGGGCTGCTTCTTTCTGCCACTCCTCAAACTCATCCAGTGGCAGGTCGTAAACGGCCTGCACGCTCCAACCAAACCACCAGGCCAAATCCGCACAGGCGGCCAATAGTTCCTGATTGGACTCGGCAGCTGATTTATGCGCCGACGGCTTCGTCTTCGGAGCGAAAGGTGGCTTGAATCGCCTCCAAATCCTTCAAATCCAGCTCGTCCAAGTCTTCCGGCACCAAACCTGTTACACGGGCGACCAATAACAAGCCTTGCTCGGCTTCGTTGCTGATGTGCATAACCGCACGCAAATCGCCTACGCGCGGACGGCGTACATTCACTTTTTCCAGCATCTGACCCGTGCCCAAACGCACCGGATATTTCAGCTTCACGGTTTGGGTTGCGCCCAAGTCTTCTTGCAGTTTCTGTGCTTCGTTCATGATGGTTTCCTTTTTAAAAATTCAATACAAATAAAAAATCGCTGTATCTGCGGGAGATACAGCGATTCTGCCAAAGGCCGTCTGAAACGGCTTTTAATGCGGTTTAAAACCTACGCACCGATGTTTTTGCGCATCTGCGACAACACGTCTTTGCCGCCGACGCGGTAGATGTTTTTGAACGCGTTGAAATACAGCACTTCGCGGCCGTCGATGATTTGGCGGATTTCGGTGGCCTGATAGGTGGTGTTGTGTTCCGATTTCTCTTTCGGTTTGAACGTGCCCAAGCCATTTTTGCTCGGCAAGACGGTCAGCACGGTAACCACCGGCACTTCTTTGGCCAAACCCGCCGCATCGTGCAGCTGCTGGTTGGCGCGTACCATCAGTTGTGCGCCGCGATACGGGTTGTAGAGTTTTTCGGCCACTTCGGGATACAGGCTGTTCCAAGTGATTTCGCCTTCCAAGGCTTCGGCACCCGAGGGCAGCTTGATGGTGGCGTACAAGCCCAAGCCTTTGTGTTCGTCCTGAGTAATCTCAAAATCGGGCAGTTTGAACTCGGAAGCCTTACCCAGCAGGCTGTTGCCGTCAACGTAAACGTTGGCATTGTAAATCGCGCGGATGTAATCGCTCATGTGTCAGCTCCTTAATTGCGGTTGCCCGAGGCAAGGTTGACCAGATACTTGCGCGTCATCACGCTGGTATTGGTGATGCGCTCGGCGGGCAGCTTGGGCGTGAAATCGTATTTGATCGGGACTTGGCCTTTGCTGAACGCATCGGGCAGATCGTAATCGTAGTCTAAATCCACTTCGTAGCCGACGATACTCTTTAGTGTGCCCAAATAGGTACGTACAGTTTCGATCAGGCTATCGATCAAAGCATCATCCTCAACATCTATTGGGCGATCAACGTATTGCAGCTCAACTCGACGGATGGATTCGTCAATTACATCGCCCGTGCGTTGCGCCACTTCAAAGTTTTTGATATGAGAAACGGTCGGGAAACAGGCCAAGCGGTTGCCCCACAAGCGGTAGCCCGTGCCGTAGCTGTTGAACACGGTGGTAATGCCTTTTTCGTTTAAGCGGTTGGTTTCGCTTTGCGGGTCATCGGCACGGGCGGTCAAGCCCACTTCCAGCCCGGTTACGCCCAACAGCTCTTTATTCGAAATGCTCCACCAATAGCCTTTTTCCACATCGGTTTTCATGCGCAGGCCGGCCGCGTGGGTGGCCAGATGTTCCAAACCAAGCAGGCCGACAACGTGCGGGTAAAACAGTTGGGCGCGGTCGGAAGAGGTTTTGAAATTAATCGTGCCGTTCGGGCCGCGGCCTTCCAAAGCCTTGCTCAACGATGTGCCCTTCGGGGCATTGATATAGGCAATGGCATTGAGCTTGGTGGCCGTGTCAATCATGGCGGCGGCGCAGGTGGCAGTTTTGTCAAACTCCGGCACGATGAGGATTTTCGCGTCCGCACCAAAGCGGTTGAAACCTTCGGTCAGCAGCTCCAAGCCCGTGCGTTTGCCCGTGGCGGCTACATACGCGCCGAGAATGTCGGCTTCGGTAACCTTTGCCGGGTCGACATGGTCGTAGGTGATTTTCGGGGAGGTCGGTTTGGTTTTGTACACAATCTCGCCGGTCAGCGCATTGATGGTGTAGTGCTGGCCTTCGGTCAGCGCGGCCGCGCCGTCGGCAAGGCGGTAACCGTCCAACAATGCGGGCTTGGCCGTGTATGCGGTGAGCGTATCGCTGTCAACGCTCAGCACTTCGTCGCTGATGCGGGTTTTGTGTTTGGCCGGGTCGCATACGTTGATTACATAGGCCACGCCCGAGCCGTAACGCGTCCAGATATGCGCGGCATCGGGCAGGGTAAAACCTTTGCCGGTCAGCTCGCCGCCGAATGCGGCAAAGTCTTTTTTGGTTTGGCACACGGTCAGTTCGTTCACCGCGCCGGTAGGCGCGGTGCCGACGATGGCGGTAATCGCGCCGTCGACGGTGTAAACGGGCACTGAGCCGCCGTCGATGCGGATGGTTTCCGTGCCGTGGTGGAAGGCTGCTGCCATTATGGTTTCTCCTTGGGTTTCAAATCGGTTTCTAAAGGGTCGCCTTCGCGGCGGTAACGCGCGGCAATAAAGGTCGGTTGTGCCGGTTCGCGGCATTGCTGCACTTGGTGGGTTTCGGTTTGCACCAGCAGGCTGTATTGCCACGCGCCGCCGTCTTCGCCCGCAAACTGCTCGCTGATTAAGTGGCAGGGCAGACAGTGCGGCGGCTTAAAGCCCACAACGGCCAAACGCAGCCTGTCGAGCAAATCCAAAGCCGCCCCGTCATGGTGCAGTCCGCGCCCGAACACAGTTAAATGCAGGGTCATCACGCGCTGCTGCGAGATATTGCCCAACTGTTCGATGCTGCCGAACTTGCTGCCCTGATAGCCCACCAACACCGCGCCCTTGGGGTGGATAAAGCGGTATTGGGCAGGGTTGTCGGGAAACAGCCGCACTTCGGCTTCAGGCAGCTGCTCCTGCAACCACGACACCACCGCCTGCAAAATCGGTACGGTCGCCGCCATCAGTAGCCCTCCAAATCCATCTTGCCGCCGCCGCGCACGCGGTATGCGCCGCGCTCGGGCTGCAACCGGCCTGTCGGCTCTTCCACCTCGCGTATGCCGAGATGGATTTTGCCGTCGCGGATGGCCGCCAAAAATTTCAGCGCATTGTCGTAGGCCGTCTGAACGGGCTTTGGAAACTCCGCCGCATTGACACGCCGCTGATGCAGCCAAAAGCGCGCAATGTCGGTGGCCAGCTGCGGCAGGATGCCCGGCATCGGTACCAGCGGCAGCGTGTAGCGGCCGCTGATATGGCCGTCGATGAGTTCCGAGGCATACACGATGGCGCGGTCGACCACGTTCCAATCGGGTTCTTCCATGCCGTAGTTGCTCATCTGGTCATTACTCAGTTGCACCAGCTCAGCCATGCTGACCGCGGCCGCCAAGTCATCACGCGTGATGTAACGCATTACGCGCCTTTCTTAACGCGGCTGCGGGCAGGTTTGCTTTCAGGCTGTGCGTCGGCTTCAGTGGTTTCAGATGGCACGGATTCGGCAGGTGTGTCTTCCAACGGTGTTTCGCCGTCGGGCTGATAGCCCGCTTCGGCCAAGTCTTCGTCGGAAATTTCCGCCGCCACCACATGGGCGGCCACGTCCTGATACTGCTCCGGCGTAAGGTCTACCACTTCACCGGCTTCAACACGAAATTCCTTACCGTCTTTGTCTTGCAGAATCAACGCGGTTTCCGCGATATAGGTTTTTTTCGCCATGATTAACCTTTCAGCAAAACGCGGATAAAGTCACCTGCAGCCGCTGCAGCCGTTACCGCCGTGCCAGCCACATTCTGCGTACCGGCCACCGCACAACCCTGTGCATCAGCAGATACCGCTGCACCTGCGGCCACTTCACCGCCAGCTTCCACCAGCGCAATGCCGACCACGTCAACAGCCAAGAGTTCGTTCTCGTCAGCATCGTAGGCAGCTACACCCAGCACGGCTTCGTTGGCCTTTGCCTGTTTGCCGGCGTAGGTTACGAAGCGGTTTTCCACCACCTTGCCGGTGGTTTTGATGGTGGTGGTCAACACCACCTGTTTGGTTTGTTTAGCCATGAACGGCCTCCTTTTCTGCAAAAGCATTTTCTTTGACGCGGTAGGCTTCCAGCTCCCATAATTTACGCATGGCATCCTGATAGGCCAGCTCGCAACCTGCCTGCTTGTCAAATACATCAGGGTTCAGGCAGGCGGCCTGACCGATAACCACAAACCCCGATTGCAGCGTCAGCGAGCAGACGATGGCGGTGGTTTCGCCGATACGGTGGTATTCCGCTACCTTGACCTTGGCATCAAGGTCTTCGAATTTCACTTGTAAAGTCACCCGGTTTCTCCTGAGGCCGTCTGAAAGGCTTTCAGACGGCCTTTATCAAAAGCGACGATGTCGTCGCATTTAAGCAATCACGTTTTGGAACAGATAGCCGCACGCGCCGCCGACCACCGCCGCTTTGCGGATGTCGGTATAGCGCACGTATTCCACTTTGCCGCCCACTGCATCGTAACGGTCGACCACCGGCATGCCGCGGCGGCGGAAGGTGTAGGCAAAGGCGGTTTGGCCTTCGTCGTTGCCGTCTGCAATCATGGTCGGGCGCACAATCAGGCTGGCAAAATTGCCCCATACGTCTTTGGTGGCCTTGCCGCTGCCCTCTGCATACACCGACTCACCGACAATGATGTCGTCCACATCGAGCAGGTTTTTCAGGGTTTCGATGTTGAGCAATACCTTGCGGTCGTTGGCCGAGAGGTGGCTGCGCAAACCTGCGTTCATACGCAGCTTGCTCAATACTTGCGCACCCACCACCAAGATGTTCGGGCGGATGCCGCAGGCGGCGCGCACCTTCTCTTTGGCGGTTTCCAACGCTTCCTGCACGTCGGATTGCTCGTGTGTCCACTGTTTTTCGGCGGCGGATGACAAGTCTTCGGTATGGCCGGACTGGTACACCGATTTATCCTGAATCAGACGGGCGATTTCCAATTCCTGCTTCAGCTGGATACCGGCGGTTACGCGGCGTGCGGCCTTGGCTTTTTCGTCATGGCGGCTTTCGTGCTGCTCGCGGTAGTCCACACCGGCCGCCAAGTCGTGCTCTTCCAATACCACCGGCATGGTCTTGCCGCGGTCCAGCGTAATCACGTTGCTGGCCGCGCCGACCGCACGCTCGGTTTCGTATTCGACAAACGAACCTTTGCCGAATACCGGCACCTTGATGCCTTCTTTTTCGGTGTACACCACCGGCGCGATTTGTTCGCCGACAAAGCCGGTCTGACGGTAGCCGACCGCCAGATGGGTCAGCACTTCGTCTTTTTCGCGCAACGCTGCTAAATGCTTGCTCATTGTGTTTCCTTTTCGATACAGGGGTTAATCTTGCGCGGTGCGACGGGCGGCTTCTTCATAGCTGCAACCGTGTACCTTTTGATAGGCCAGCGCGCGGTCGTGGTGGCTCATGCCTTCGGCAAAATCCATTGCCGTTCGGCCTTGGGCAAACTTGCCGCCCAAATTCTGCGTGGGCAGCACCGCACCCAAAAACGCACGCAGGGCTTCAGAAAGCGGCTTTTTCGCTTCGCCTTCGCCGAAATCGACGCTGGTATGCTCGGGGTATTCGGCAAAATCCAACACCTGCACCACCAAGTCTTTATCGGCCGGTTTCAGACGGCCTGCTTTCACCAAGCCTTCGGCAAATTCGGCATTCTGCTCATGCTTGCCGTCGCGCAAGTCGCGGTCTTGTTCGTCTTTCAAGCGTTTCAGCTCCGCTTCCGCAGTAGCAGCCTTGGCTTCGGCTTGTTCACGGGCGGCTTTTTCGGCTGCCAGTTGTTCTTCGGGCGACATATCGGTCTCCTTGTTTTCATGGTTTTGAGGTTCTGTTGGGGTTACGGGGTCGGCAAAAGCCGGGGTGGGTGATGTATCGGCAGATTTCGCTGCCCATTCCAAATTTTCAATCTGCCAGCTCGGTACAGCTTTATCCGCTTCATCAATGCCGAATTTTTCAATCAAAAATTCACGCAGGCGGACAAATAAACCGGCAGCATAACCGTGCGCAGCTTCTGAAAATTCCACATACACATCGTCTTCGGCAAAGTTGATGGCGGACAAGCCTTTCACCGCAGGCGGCTGTGCGCCGAGAAAGCCGACATGGCGCAAATACCAAGAGCCGGGCTTCGGATTACTCGGACTGTCGGGCGGATAGAAGCTGGCCGACACCTTTTTATAGCGGCCGCTTTGCACTAAGCCGACAAAGTCATCGTCCATCTGTGCGAAATCGGCAGACAACACGCCACCATCGGCGTGTAAGCCACCCACCCAGCCATAGGCCGGGGCATCGATTTTAGGATGGCCGATAACCAGCGGGGCTTCATGCAGCTTGGGGTCATACGCCGCAGCCGCCTGCGCAACATCCGCATCGGTAATCGTCACCGTGCGGCCGTTGTTGTCGGTGCGCGTGCCGGATTTAAAAATTTCAAAAAACTTTTTCACAAAAAAAGCCTCATCGGATTGATGAGGCTATTTTGACAAAGGCCGTCTGAAACGGCTTTTAATGCGGTTTAAAACTTGTTTTTCCCCAAAGGCGCAAAAACGGCATTTTTAGCGCGTTTCGCGCTTAGGGTAGGCAAACCCCCGACCAAGCCGAGAAACGCAATATAAAAGCGGTCAGGACAAAACCTGACCGCTATTCTGATTTCATCCGCCATTACGCAAACAAATCTGACTGATTTTTTGCCCGTTCACGCATGCCGACTTCTTTCACAATGCGATAAACCTGCTGCACTGTCAGGTTATATTTCTTGCTCAGGGCTGCATGGTTGTGGCCATTAAACTCTTCATACAGCTTGCGGTCGCGTTCCGACAATTGGCCAAAATGGTTTTTTGGGATGTAAATCAGCTGGCCTCCCCAGTTGTTGGTGATGTGGCGTGCAACTTTTTTGGCCACTTCCAGCGCACGGCTTTTTTCCATCGCCAGCTCGGCAATCAAGCAGGCAGCGGTTTGGTCTTCCAAATCGGCCACCAGCTCAGGTACTCTTTCATCAGCCACTTGCCACCCCCGTTTTCTTTAATGCCCGTTTTTCCCACTCTTTCAAATGCTCAATGACCTTGCTGGCATTGTCGCTGTCGAGCCAGCCGTGGTAATCCACACCCGTCATGCGCTTCACAAATTTGGCCAAACTCAATTCCGACGGGCTGCGTACTTCGCCCAAATCATGCAGGGTCAACCACAGCGCACGAATTTTCTTGATTTGCGCATCAACGGCCTTGTGCGCGGGGCGCACCTTGATGTCCGGTTTGGCCGCGCTGTTTTGCTTGGTTGTGACCACAAAGCCCTTGGCTTTCATCGCGCGGATGGCCAATTCCAGCTCGGCAATGCTCAGCTTGGTGCTGCTGGTTTTGCCGCATGACACATTGGCCAGCAATGCCCGATAATCGGCATCACTCATCATCAACTGCGTTTTCGCCACGTGGATCAGGCGGATTAAACGCTGTTTGGTCTGCTTGGCGGTTTCCATACCCAATCCTTTCTGTTTCACTCTGTGAAACGTTGTTTCATTTATAGCGTAAAATCAATAAATTAGCGTTTATTCTATCCGCTTGCCATGTCGTTGGCAAATAAAAAAAGGCCGCCTGAAAACCAGCTGCCTACTTGACGTTGACGACTGATTTCAGACGGCCTTTATTTAAACCGCTTATGAATTGAGTGCTTTTTTCAAATTACTGCCTGCTTTAAATTTCGGGGCTTTGCGTGCAGGGAGCATTAAAGCTTCGCCGGTTTTCGGATTGCGTCCCATGCGCTCGGTGGTTTGAGCAACATAAAAAGTGCCGAAGCCCGTCAATTGCACATCGTTACCGGCCACCAGCTCTGCTTCGATAACGTCTTCAAACGCCGCCAGCACCTTAGCCACGGTTTCTTTACGAATATAGTCGCTGTTGGCATTAATTTTCTCAACGACCGCATTTACAAATTCAGTTTTATTCATGATTGACTCCAAAAGATTAATGAGCGACAGACCGTGCCGCGCGGTTTGATTGTTTAAATCTTCGCAATATCCAAACTCACCAGCTGATACTCACCGGCATCATCGCGTTTGTACACCCGCACAAACTGCTTACTGGTATGCACTTGCAAGCTGTCGCTCAAGGCTTCCATCGCGCGTTGCCATTTTTCGTCTTTGATTTCCAAGCGGCGCAGACCGAGTACGCGGGCGGTGGAGATGTTTCCTTCTTTGTCCACCTGAAACGCCGCGTTAATCAGCGTTTTCAGCTCGCTGCGGCTGCCTTCCGTCCACTCGTTGATGCACTCGTCAATCAGGGCTTTGGCCGCCAGCAAACCTTCGTCAAACACCAGCGAATCCTGCATGGAGAGGTTGACGCGGTATGCGCCGTCGAAGCTGTGCAGGGTCACGTTACCTTTCTTGCCGCCCACGGCCACATCGTAGCGGTCGGCAGAGAGCTGCACAAAAGCAGCAATATCGGCCATCGAATCGGCTTTAAACGCAGTCATCTGCTGCTGCACCTTATGCGCCTTACCGGCAATTTCCATCACCAGCTCATCGCGCAGCAGGTCAATTTCTTTGATGTTGGCCAAAGGTACTAAATTACCCTTGGCATCTTGGCGGTATTGGCTTAAATCAGTCATTTTCTTCTCCTTTCAGGGCTTCTACGGCATCTGCAACCGCATCGTCATCAAATCCGTTTGCAGCGGCATACTTTTCAAACTCTTCAAAATATTCCGTGACAAATTCCAGCAGCAAATCTGCCAGACCGTTTTCAATTTGTTTCATTTTTCCTTCTCTTTCTGCCTTTCGGCATAAATCCGTTTGCATTCCTCCACCGAGCGGTGTCGCGGGCCGTGTATCCAGTCGCGGTTCATACACGGTGCGTTTTGGGTTCTCAGTTCAGCCAACTGCTGTTTCAAAATTTCCATCTGCGCCTTGCCGTATTCGGTGCGGACGTGTTTCTTTTCCAGCTTCGGCACCATCTTTACGGGTAAGGGCGACAGATACTTCGCAAAATCGGCCGGATTAGGCCATTCGGTCTGCGTGGCGGCGATGGTTTCAAAGGCCGTTTGAAAACGCGGTATGTCGCGTTCGGGCTGCCATTGCTGCTTGGCCAACAGGCCGTACCAGACTTCGGCCACCGCTGTTAGGTCTTTCGCCGCCGGACGGCCTTTGAGGTTCAAGGCCGAGAGCAGCATAAAGCCTTTGGCGATTTCTTTTTTCAGCCAGTCATTCTCCTGCCTCATTTGCCCACTCCATTAAGTCGCCCACACCGCCACGCAGTTTGCTTTGCGGTTCGGGTGCATGGTAGTGGCCGACCGCCGCTATGCCGCCTGTTGCGGTTGGCCGTACCGCCGTTTTCTCGGGTGTCCAAAACGTGATGTTTTCCAGCAGAAAACCGTGGCTGGTTAAGGGCGTTTTCAGACGGCCTGCATTGCGTGCTTCAACACATCTTTCCGCCGCCCAAACCCAAGCCTCGCGTGGCGCAGGATAGATTGTGCGGTTACGCGTAATCTCTCCGGCCTGTATCATAGGCACCAGCTCCCCCAAAAGCTTTGAAACCCTGTTAAAACTCAAATCCTTTTCAGACGGCCTGAACAATGTCAGATACTTCAACACCGCCTTGACCAGATCGTCTGAAATACCCGTCAGCGCAATCAAGGTTTCGCGGGCGTCATCATGCGCAATCAACACATCCAAGCTCATGCTGGCACCGCAGGCAGGGCAACGTACTTTCATGACAGTTCCTCAAAACTTTTAAATACAGCTTCCAACTCAGCAAATACTTCCGGATGGTGCTCTTTTAAAAATTGCTCGAACACCTGCTGCATACCCATCCATTCGAAGACGAAGCCCTGCGGATGGCTTTCCCAAATCAGCCGCCTGAAAGCCTCCGGCGGGAAATAAGCGCGGTTTTTATCGTCAAAGTCCCAAACTGCTTTTTCAATCTTTCTTTGCAGTTGGATTAACTGGTTCACATCTATCATTTTTCGGCTCCGGAAATACACACAAGCGTTCGATGATTCCTACCGCGATTGCGCTTTTGATAGGATGGCGTTTGGTAAAAAGAGATTGTCTTGATTTGCACGTTCTGCCGTTTGGCCAATTGGTACATAGTGCCTGTGTCAATCAGACTCTCGCCTTTGTATAGAGCATAAATTTTCGCTTTCATCACGCCGCCTTTCTGCCTGCCAAGGCTAAATCCTTATGATTCAAACAATTCAAGGCCGTCTGAACCAAATCTGCCTCGTCTTCGCCTTTGTCTGCCGATACCATCAGCAGGATAAATTCATCATTCAGGCTGCTTAGCTCGCAGCATAAAAAGCCTGAGCGTTCGCGCCATACTTTGGCTTTGATGTTGCTGTAATCACGTTCCACTTTCATTGCACACCTCCCACCGGCTCCAATACCACCGCTTTGGCCAACTCCGTCTCACTCATGCCGCCGTACACCGCTTCCCACGCTTGGTCGGCGGCTTGGGCATCGGCAGCATGTGCTGGTTGGTTTTGGCAGCTCTGCAACATGGCTGTCAGTGCTACCAGCAATAAAACCACGTAAGCAATCATTAACCGTTTCGCACTCATCACACACCTCTCACCACATCGCCGTCCACCACATCAAACCCCAGCTCTGCCGCCTGATTCATGGCCGCGCTGACTAAGTTATTGACCGCCAGCGGATACAGCAGGCTGTTCATTTCCGTGCCTTTGGCCGTGCGGCTTTTAACAGTCAGGCGTTCGGCCACCGCATCGATTGCGCTTCCGTCCATCACTTTGGCCAAGTCCGCTCCGGCGCGGGCAAATTTGTGTTGCAGATAGCCCTTAAGCTTGCCGTCGGTCAGCGGCAGCAGGGTCACCACTTCGCAACGCTGCACCACTTCGCGCACGTTCGGGTTGTTTTCGCTGAGCTTCTGCGCCAATTCGGTCTGGCCGATTAACACAATCCCCAGCAGGCGTTCAAAGCCCGATTTCAATTCAAAAAAGCGTTTCAGGTGCTTCAGTGTGGGAATCGGCAGGCCGTGGGCTTCTTCGATTACCAAAACATGGCGGTTGCCCGCTTTGGCCGATTCCTGCAAGGCGCGGTGGATTTGGGCAAAACGTGCTTCAGGGCTGCGTTTCGGCGATACATTCGGCGCAACCGCTGCCAAAACCGCTTCGGCGATATGCACCGCTTTGAGCGTTTTGCCTTTCTGGTCGTTGTCTTCCATCGCCAGCACATACGGTTCGATCATGACGATTTGGCGACCTTCACGGTTGATACGGTCTTGCAGGTCTTCGCGCAGGGTGGATTTGCCCGCGCCGCTTTCGCCGACCACCGCCACAAAACCACCGTGGCAGGCCGTCTGAAACATCGCCTCGCGCACATAACGCACATCCGGTGTCATGTACACATCATCGGCAGACTGGATTTCGTCGTTAAAAGGGTCTTTAAAAATGCCGAAGTGTTGCTTGGCGGCTTGTGTCAGGGTTGCTTTTCGTAATAACATCTCTTTGTCCTCGCTTTCGTTAGGGTGGGCAGGTGCGGCTTCCGGCTCGTTTCTCAGGCCAGCGGGAATGTCCGCACCATTTGTTTCAAAATACTGTTTCAACTTCCCGCGCAGCTTGTCTGCGCCTTTTTTCGGCCAATTCCCGTGGTTCACCACCGCCACCAGCATGGGCTTGCTGCAGCCGATTTCGGCAGCGGCGGTTGCGTAGGATTTGCCGATTTTCTGAAAATCCTGCTTCATCGTTTCCTCCGCCAAATGTGACGATGTCGTCGCATTTGGTCTAAGCGGTTTTGTGTAATTTCAGACGGCCTGCCGTTTTCAGTTGGTTAAATACCGCTTCCAACTGGCTGGCGGCCACTCCATCCGGATAAAGCCTGCCCAGTTTGGCCATCATAGAAGGTGTCCACTCGCCGCCTGCGGCTTCGATACGCGGCTTCAGCAACTTGGCCACTTCCACCTTGTTCAACACCTGCTCGGCCACTTCCATGCGGTTGTAATCCATCTGCGAACCCTGCCGCTCGATATAGAGCGTGTTGCGTGCGGCCAGCGTGTCTTCCTGATGCTTGTATGGGTCAAGTTCGCCGCCAAACGGCACCGCCTTGCCTTTGCGCTTGGCGGCGGCTTCGTCCAAGGTTTCTGCGCCCATTGCCAACTTGTCGAGTTCCTTGGCGTGCTGCTGCGCCGATGTTTCGCCGTGGGCTTTGTATTCCGCCCCGATAACCGCCGCATCTGCACGGAAACCCATCTCGTCAAACACCACCTGCGGCACGGCCACCCATGTTTCATTGCCGTCTGCATCAAATGTTGCTACGCGTGCGCCGTTTGATTCCCAAGGGTTTTTGGCCACCAGCAGTTTCTGGCCGACCAACACGCCCTTGATGTCCTTCACGTTGTACACGCGGCCGCCGAAGCGGATTTCCAAATCGGGTGACACTTTCGCTTCTTTCGGTGCGCTTACCGCCAGTTCTCGGCAGTAATCGGCAGGAGGCGGCAGTATCAGCTGCTCGGCCTTGATTTTGTTCCACGCCTGATAGCGGGTCATACCGTGACGGCTGTGGATTTGCGTACCGTTGTAGTAGCGCATCCAGCGTTCCGCCAAGCCGTTGAGCTGGTCGATGTCGTGGACTTCGGTAAAGCGCAGGCCGCTTTCAAACGCCGTCTCGACAATATCGTTGGCTTTTTCCACCTGCCCCTTGGCGCGTGGGTTGCCCGGCTTGTTAATCTGCACATGCACGTCCAGCGATTTGCAGAGGTTTTTAAACGCCGCCGAGGTATTCGCGCTGCCGGGGTCGAGCATCACCATCCGTGGCACGCCGCGAAACGGGTCTTTCAAGGTGTCCTGCTTGGCCTGCATCATGTAGATGAAGAAATCGCACAAATTCGCGCTGGTCTCGCCGCCAAAGTAATACCGTGCCACGATTGTCCCGCTGGCATGATCGGTGCCGGTGTAACGCCACACACGGTCTTGCTCGATTTTGATGACGTTTTTCGGCTTGTTCTTGTAGAACTCTTCCTCCTTCATCACCCGCAGCCCCGTATCCTTGCCGTGGCGCGGCAGGTAATACAACACACACAAGCTCGGGTCGATTTGCCAGCAATGGTTCGGATGTTCCGATTTCATGCGGCTCACAGGATCAGGCTGCAAAAGCTGGTCGGGGTGCAGCTTGTATTCGCGCAGGGCGCGGGTGATGGTGGATTCCGAAAGCGGCATCACTTCGCCGGTTTCTTCATCAATCCGTGCTGCTTCGATTTTGCCGTTGGCGCGCAGCATCTCCACCGCCTGCCGCACCGCCATCAGCCGCTTGCCGTTGCGCCGCATGGCCTCCATCAACACCGCCGAAATCAGCTTCGCTTCTTCAAGGCTTAATTCCGACTTGCCCGCATCGCTGCGGCGTTTGCGCTCGGGCTTAACCGCCACCGCTTCCAGCTTGCGGTAGAGCGTGGCCAAACTCATGCCCAATTCCGCCGCCTGCTGCTTCAGGTATGCGCTGCGTTCGCCGCGCCCCATGCTTTCCGCCTGCCGGTCTACCGCTTGCAGACGTTCGATTAATGCCGGATTCATCTCAATCCTCCGTATTTCCCGCATCCGCCAGCCATTCAGGCACATCATCGGTCGGTGCTTCGTTTGGCAGCGCGTAGTTTTCACGCAGCGTTTCGCAATCCAAAATAATCTGATTCAACGTACCGACCATCTTGGCGGTGTGGTTGATGCCGTGCGCCTCGCGGTGGGCGTTGAGCTGGTCGAACAGGTCTTTCAGACGGCTTACTTGGCTGCGGATGCCGACTTCCAAACTCGTCAGCTGCATGGCCAGCTCGCTGCCCACATCCTCCGCTTTCGGCTCCTTTACCGTTTTCTTGCTCTTTTCCAGCTTTTCTGCCAGCTCGTCGACTTTTTTGTTTTTATCGGCAATCACCTTGTCTTTCGCTTCCGCTGTTTCGCGGCTCTCGCGTAAGGCCACGCGCAGCTCTTTCACCGTCATGCGGTCAACATCATCAAGTGTGTTGCCGTTGATTTCGCCGCCTTCGGCCAGTTCCAGCAAGGTGTCATCATCTTCCACCAGTAATTCCAGCAGCTTCGATTTGCCTAAATCCATCAACTTTGGCTGTACTGCTTTCATCTTTGGGTCAATAAAACGGAGTGTTGCGTTCATCAATCTGGTTACTTCTCGGGTGTGTAGGCCAAATTCCTGTTCCGCAATTTCACGAAATCTACCGTGAGGGGTATGTTCTTTAATAATGATGAGTGCGCGTCCCAACTCAAACATTCCTTCCATCGTTTGCCGTACTGCAAAACGACCGCGCTCAATCCAGATAGCCTCGTTATAAGTTTCACCGTTGGCAAATTTCGCCATTACATTTGCACTGTGTAAGACCAATTCGGTAGACGAAACATCAACCGTGTGTCCTAAAATTTCTGAACTCATGTTTTTTTCCTTTTCTGTTGTTTCAAAATGGACGACGTCGTCCATTTTGGATTACCAAACGTTGCTGACGCGGTCTTGCATTTCTTTCAGTCTTGCGGTGATGCGTTCATTTTGCTGTCGGAACCGTTCCGCAATCTGCAGCGTTTTAATGCTGTAGGCAAAATTGCCGTTATCCAGCCTGACCGCCAAACCCGCTTCAATCAAATCCTCCAAATCCCGGCTCACATGCACCGGCGAAATACCGAGGCCGTCTGCAATTTCCTTGTTGCTGATGCCGATAATCGGATGGGCTTCGAGTGCCTTAAACACACTCAATAAACGTTGTCCTTTGCTGCTCATACCAACCTCCCGTCTTGCAGCGGCCTATCTTGCCGGCTCATCGATCCGCTCTTTCAGCCCCAGCAGCACCGCCGCCTCATGGCTCATCCCCCGCATGCCGTGGTATCTGCCGCGCAAAAGGTGCGTTACCGTATTGACCGGCAGGCCGAAATGCCTTGCCCATGCGCTGCGGTTGATGCCGCGCCGGATAAAATACGCACGGGCCGAATCTGGCGTTTGCGGATAGGGTAAAGGTTTGAAACTTAAAGTCTTATGATTCATTTTTATTTCCTTTTGTGGTAAAATATGGCTTATTTATAAGGAACGTCCGGTGAGTAAAGTGTCAACAATCCTCCCCATTTCTCGCGAAGAAGCCGAGTCTCTTCTTCGTTTAATTCCGCACCTTGACCGTTTAACAGCCGAGCCAGACGGTCTGGCTTTTCAGGTTGCCGAATTTCGGGCGCTGCAGGCGATGTTTCATGATGTGCTGCGTGTGCTAAATCCCGGGCAAAAGCAGCAGTTGCTGAATCAATGGCTTTCCGAACAGCAAGTTCCGCTATGGCAGACGGATAAAGCTGATCTGCCAACGCCCGAACAGCTGACAGATGATGCCGCAAATCACGTTCTAACCGTTGGCGTTCAAGTGCTTCAGCGATCCCTTTGCCGCGGCGAAGACGATGGGAATTAAATCGTGTCATTTTTTTTGCTCCGTGTTGTGGTTAAAACCGCCCGAATGGGGCTGTTTGTGTTTTGATGTGTGAATTATAGGAAGTGTTCTTCCTATTTTGCAAGGAGTATTTTATGAAGAACTCTTCCTTTTCAGGCAACCGATTGAAAGAAGAAAGAAAAAAGTTAGGTCTGACACAGGCGCAAGCTGCTGAAAAATGTGGAGTTTCAGGAAGAATGTGGGGAGATTACGAACGTGGAATTAGCCAGCCCAAAACAGAACTTTTCTTCCGATTTGAAAAAGCGGGCATAGACGTTCAATACGTCATGCACGGCAGACACGACAGTTCGGCACAAATGCCGTCTGAAAAAGCCGAATTAAATCGGGACGAGCAAGCATGGTTGGACGTATTCAGGCAGCTTGCTCCCGCCGCACGCCAAAGCGTGCTGGATTTCGCCTGCTACCAACTGGCGCAGCAAGAGAAAAAAGCTGAAGTTGAGACTGGTCAAATAGCTTATGGCACGTAAAACACAAACTTATGCACTCATGCAGCCCAACCTTGACAACCACCCCGATATTCAGGTCATCGGACAGGTGGTTCAAATCTCAAAAGACCTGAGCTAACAAAGGACAAAAAATGAAAACACTCACTTTATTAATCGCCGCTGCTTTTGCTTTGTCTGCGTGTGGCGGGCAACCGACAGAGCAAAATGCACCGGTACAAGAGCAAGCCAAAATGGAGTTGAAAACCATGCCCGTAGGCTATGCCGACTTTCACAAAGCCGCCAATAAAGGGCTTGCCGACCAAAAAACTGGCCTGACACTTCCAGAGCATGTTGTTCCTACCGACAATACAGAAGGTAAGAATCTGCTGCACGATTTTTCAGACGGCCTCACATTAACCGTTGATACCGACAAGACAGATAAGATTTCGGCTGTTCGCGTTGTATGGAATACCGACAAAGAGCAGCACAACTCAGAAAAGCTCGCCAAAGCCGCGGCCGCCTTGATTGCTGCAACTGCTCCTGAAGACCGCACGCTGTTACGCGACACCAATGACCAAATCAAAATGGCGATTGACAGCCACAATGCACAAAAAGACCCAACCCGCGAATGGGCGCGTGGTGGAGTTGCTTATAAAGTTACCGTTACTAATTTGCCGAGCGTGGTTTTGACAGCAAAAGCTGAGTAATGAACAGGCCGTCTGAGATTCAGATGGCCTAATATGCAAAACTAAAATAAACTGGAGCAATCGAAAAGTGAATGAAGAGCTTTTTTCTGTAAACGAATGGGAATTCAGCATTTCTTACGATGCGGATGACAATCAACTTTCAGAGCATCGTATGGATGCTGTTTTGTTAGCAGATGCGATTAAAAATGTTGCCCAAGCGATTAACCGCGCCGATGAAATTTTAAATGGCGAGAATCGTAATATCCGTACTTATGTTACTGCCCCCGCCAAAGAAGGCTCTTTGGAAGTAGAATTTATTGCCCAACTAATCAATCCTGAATTGGCGACAAATATCTTACAAGCTTTGGGGTTTATGACAGTAACTGGCGCAGTTGTAGGTGGTGTTTTTAAGGCTTTACGTAAAATTAGCGGTAAAGAGATTATTGCGGTGCATACTTCTGATGAGCATCCTGAATTTGCTAAATTGGAGTTGTCTGACGGTACAACTATGGAGCTGCCAAAAGATGAAGCATTATTAACTGCATCACCTGCCATTCGCTCACATATTAAACAGATTGTGGCAGCACCGTTGTATCATCGTTATGAGCCTGTTTTTAAAATTCTAAACGGTGCTGATGAGCTTGAATTAAAATTTAATGACACGGATATTAAAGCTATAAAAGAAGTAAAAATTAAATCTTTACCGCCAAGAATTGATAAAATAACAGTTATGGCTTCGTTTAGCCAAGTCAATTTTGAAGGTAATACAGGTTGGAAAATTCAACTTGATGAAAATACCATCGTCACTGCACCATTATTAGACGATGAGTTTTTAAATCAAGTTGCCGCTAATCAGCAAAGCTTTAAAAAAGAAGATATGTATAAAATGGTTTTGGAAGTTACCACCTATACGAATGATTTAGGGAAAGAATCCAAAAAATATAAAATTTTGCAGGTTTTATAATAGCCGCCAAGAGTTAAACAATGTTAACCGTAATGGAATTTTTTAGCCAAAACATGATTTGGATTGGGCTTATCTTATTAAGCCCAATCCTATATCGTTTTGCCTATGCAATGACATTATGGCTTTATGCTCAATTTGGCGATAGTCAAAAAGACATTGTTATTAAACATTTTCATAATGGTAAATTAGTCAGCGAAACCATTATTAAAGCGGATAGCAGCCAGCCACTATCGGTTAAAAAAGATACGGAATGGTGTGATGAGTGATAAAAAGAATATTTGGCAAAATCCAGCTTTGGCTGCGGCGGGTATTGCAACTATTGTGAGTGCGCTTGCTAATTATCTAAATTTAGATGCGGATACAATGAAATTGATTAGCACCATTTCTCCGCCGCTCAGCATCTTGCTCAGCTATACTTGCATATGGATACTAGCTAATTTTTTCGCATTTTCTATCACGGAAATAAAAGCTTTAACGAGATTAAATAAACGCGAAAAAATTATCCAAAAAGAATTAAAGAAAACTAATTTACCTCCAAGAACTAAGAAAAAATTGCAAAATGAACTTGATGAAATAGTTATTGCTAAAAGCCAAATTGGTAAGGAAAATTCTACCATTGAAACCCAATAAATTTTAATCCGTACTAAAAGCCTTTCAGGCAGTCTGAAACGATAATCCCTATAACGAAACAACGTTACAGGGATTTTTTATGTCCGACAAATTCAACCAATTCATCGAGCGCGTTCTCTCCCACGAGGGCGGCTATGTCAACCATCCCAAAGACCCCGGCGGCGAGACCAACTGGGGTGTCACCAAGCGCACCGCTCAGGCCAACGGCTACACCGGCTCTATGCGTGCCATGACCCGTGCTCAGGCCATTGAAATTTACCGTAAAGCGTTTTGGCAACGCTACCACGCCGACAAAATGCCTGAGGCGGTGGCCTTCCAGTTTTTCGATGCGTGCATCAACCACGGCTACGGCAATGCGGCGCGTATGCTGCAACGCGCGGCAGGCGTGCCAGACGACGGTGTGATTGGTGCGGTGTCATTGGCCGCCATCGATAAACTGCCGGAAAACGATTTGCTGCTGCGCTTTAATGCCGAGCGTTTGGTGTTTTATACCAAGCTGGGTACGTTTACCAGCTTCGGCAAAGGCTGGGTGCGCCGCGTGGCACAAAACCTGATTCACGCGGCCGCCGACAATTAAGGGGCAGCCATGAAGAAAACCTTGATGGCCTTATCGCTGGCTGCGATGGCCAATACCTTCTCTATCCCTACTGACCTCAAAATCACACGCGCCTCGGTTGGCCATATCCGCCAGCACCCGAGTTTGCGCTACGGTAAATCGGGCGTGGCTGCCGCCAAACGTGCGGCGCGTAAGAAGAAAGGCCGTCTGAAAAAATGATGAAATTTTTGAAATGGCTGGGCGGCTTGGTCACCAACCCCGCTACCGGCCACATCTCCCACACCAAGCTGTGGGCGAACGTGGCCGGTGCGGTGATGACCGTCAAATTCGCCCAAACACCCGAAGCACCCGAGTGGCTGTGGTGGGCTTATGGCGCAATGGTCGGCGGCTATGCCTTAATCAAACGCGGCATCGCGGCGATTCCGCAAGTGGCCGAAATCAACAAAGGCAAAGAAGATGTGGAAAACGCTTAGTCCGGCGTCGGTGTGGCAGGTGCTGATTGTAACCCTATTGGGCACAGCCGCAATATCCGCTATGTTCGGCTATCAGGCCGCAGCCAAGCAGTCAGAAACCGACAAAGCCGAAATCATCGCCACCTATCAGGCTTCGGCCTTGGCTGCCGAGCAGCTCTATACCGAAAAGCTTAAAGCCGCCAATGAAGAAAAGCAGCGTTGGTTTGATTTTGCGCAGCAGCAAAGCCGCGACTTGGCAGCAGCCTATCAGCAAATCGACCGCCAAACGGCTCAATTGGAGAAGCAGATTGATGAAACCGTACAAAAAGACGGCAGCCGCTTACGGCATTGGTGCTGACAGCGTGCAACTCTACAACCGCGCCCTTGGCCACGATTAAAACCATTACCGTGGCGGAAATTCCGCCCGTCTCTTCCGAGCTGCTGCTCATTCACGAACGCCCCGAGCGTCTGAGCGGCGGCTCACCCGAACAACTCTTAAATCATGCCGTGGTCTATGGCGCGTATTGCCAAAAATTGGAAGCGCAGGTTTCCGGTTGGCAGGCATGGTATGAAAAAGGCCGTCTGAAAAATGACTGATATTTGCGACAAAGCGTCTGAACTCGAAGCCTTGTATTTAGAAGAAGCACTCTATAAGCAGCAAGACAAAAGCACGGCCACCGTCAGCAATTATTACTGCGACGACTGCGGCGAGCCGATTCCCGAAGCCCGTCGCCATGCCGTAATCGGCTGCACGCGCTGCGTGGTTTGCCAAGAATATTTTGAGAAAGGTTTCCCCGGCTAGTTATGGAAAAAACATTTATCAACATCGAATTTTGGCAGCTGGTCGGCTTTTTGCTGAGCTTTCTCGGCGTGTGCTGGGGATTCGGCAAAATGCTGCTGGCGCAATTTCAAGCGCAGCAGGACGAACGCCAAAAACAGCAGGAACGCTTGCAGGGTAAGGTCGAAACGATGGAAAAGCAGCTGGGCGAATTTTCGGCCAGCCTGCCGATGACTTATGTTTTGCGCGACGACTACATCCGCAACCAATCTATCCTAGAAGCCAAGCTCGACAACGTGGCCGAAAAGCTCACTGAAATCTACAAAATGGAAAGTCAGAAAAAATGATTAGCCAAGAAATCATCGCCAAAAAACGCCGTGAAGGTATGCGCTGGAACCTGATCAACACGCTTAATAAAGCACGGCCGCACACCACCAGCGAAGTGTTTCTGCTCGACATCATGAACGCGATTTACCCGCAAACCACCGCGCTGGAATTGCGCCAGCAGCTCGACTATCTGGCCGACCGCAAGCTGGTGGAGCTCAACAAAACGCCACACGGCCTGTGGTTTGCCGATTTGACCAGCTTGGGCGTGGACATTGCCGAATACACGGTCGATTGCCGTGCCGGTATTGCCCGCCCTGAAAAAGTGTGGAGCTAGGCATGGCGCAACGCAGTACGATTGAAAAACTACCCGAAGCCGTCCGCCACGAGTTTGAGCGAAAACTGGTGGAAAACGGCTTTTCGGATTATCAGGCCATCGCCGAATGGCTGCAGGCGCAGGGCTACGAAATCAGCCGCTCGGCGGCGCATCGCTACGGCCAAAAAGTACAACGCCGCTTTGCCGCCATCAAATCCAGCACCGAAGCCGCCCGCCTGATTGCCGAAGGCGCATCCGATGAAGGCGACACCCGCAGCGAAGCCTTGATGGCCATGCTGCAAACCGAACTGTTCGATGCGTTGGTGCAAATCGGCGAAATGGACAACGAAGAGTTAAACGCGCTCGACCGTTTCGGCGTAATGGCCGAAGGTGCGAAGAAAATCAGCGGCTTGATTTCCGCCAGCACCCGCCTGAAAGAGTATCAGGCCAAGGTTAAGGCCAAAGTGCAGGCTGCCGCCGATGATGTGGCCAAACAGGCCAAAAAAGGCGGCCTGTCTGATGAAGCCGCCGAAGCCATCCGTAAACAGATTTTAGGTATTGCCTCATGAGCGAGCAACACATCATCGCCGAAACCATCGAAGCCTTAGGCCGCACGCCTATGGCTTTATTGCCATACCAACAGCGTTGGTGCGCCGACGAATCGCCGGTGAAAATCTGCGAAAAGTCGCGCCGTATCGGTTTGAGTTGGGGCGAAGCGGCGGATACCGCGCTGCTGGCCGCCAGTACCAAAGGCATGAATGCGTGGTACATCGGCTACAACAAAGACATGGCCTTGGAATTTATCCGCGACTGTGCCAACTGGGCAAAGTTTTACGGCTTGGCCGCCGGTGAAATTGAAGAAACCGAAGAAGTGTTTATCGAAGGCGACGACAAGAAATCCGTGTTGGCCTTTGTGATTCGATTTGCTTCAGGTTGGCGCATTACCGCCTTATCCAGCCGGCCGTCCAACCTACGCGGTAAACAGGGCCGCGTGATTATCGATGAGGCCGCCTTCCACGAACAGCTCGGCGAATTGCTCAAAGCGGCGATGGCCTTGCTGATGTGGGGCGGTCAGGTACACATCATTTCCACCCACGACGGCGTGGACAATCCGTTTAACGAGCTGATTAACGACGTTCGCGCAGGGAAAAAGCCTTATTCCGTCCACCGCATTACCTTCGACGAAGCGGTGGAACAGGGTTTGTACCGCCGTATCTGCCTACGCTTGGGCAAGGATTGGACACCGGAAGGCGAAGCGGCATGGTGCAAGGAAATCCGCGATTTCTACGGCGAAGATGCCAGCGAAGAGCTGGACTGTATTCCGAAAAACGGCGGCGGAAAATGGCTCAACCGCGCCTTAATTGAAAGCCGAATGACCCCGTACGCCCCCGTTATCCGCTACGACCAACCCGACGCTTTCGGCTTACTGCCCGAACCGCGCCGCGCCCGTGAAGTGGCTGACTGGATTGAAGAGACCTTGCAGCCGCTGCTCGACGGTTTGGATAAAGCCCGCGTTTCCTTTGTCGGCGAAGACTTCGCCCGCAGCGGCGACCGCACTGTGATTGTGCCGCTATTGCAAGGCAAAGACCTGATTTTAAAACCGCCGTTTATTCTGGAACTCGGCAATATGCCGTTTGCCCAGCAAGAGCAAATTATGAAGCACCTGCTGCACGGCTTGCCCAACCTGCGCGGCGCAGCCTTGGACGCACGCGGTAACGGCCAATCGCTGGCCGAAGCCATGCGCGACGCGTTCGGCGCGGAAGTGGTGGAGGCCGTGATGCTGTCTGAAAACTGGTACCGCAGCCATACCGCGCCGTTTAAGGCAGCACTGGAAGACGGCACACTCGACGGCTTGCCGCGAGATGAAGACATTCTCGCTGATTTGCGTGCCTTCGAACTGGTTCGCGGCGTACCGCGTATCCCCGACACCCGCACCAAAGGACAAGACGGCAGAAAACGCCACGGCGACGCGGCGATTGCCTTGGTGTTGGCACATTACGCCAGCCGCGAACTCAATGCGGGGCCGGTGCGCGTGGCCAGCCGTAAAATCAAACGCCGCAGCAGACTGACAGGAGGATTTTGATGAAATTTTCGTGCTTGTTCGGTATTCACCGATGGCAAAATTTGACAATCATCCCCTTGTACAAGAACGAAACAGATGAGCGACCAATCGGGTTTGTCCATCTGAGGCAATGTGCTTGCTGCGGCAAAATCAGTAAGCAAAAGATTCACTATTAACCAGGCCGTCTGAAAATGAAAAAACCGCATTTCAAACTCAAAACCCAACACGGCAGCATGACCTTCAAGCCCGAAGATTTGACCGCCCACATCGCCGTGTCGCGCCAGTTTGCCCACGGCTTCAACGGCTGGCTGCCCAATCCCGATCCGATTTTGCGCAAGATGGGAAAACAGATTTCGGTATACCGCGAATTGTTGCGCGACCCGCTGGTGGGCAGCCTGGTACGCCGCCGCAAAGCTGCCGTCGCGCGTTTGGACTGGCAGCTCACGGGCGATAATGTGCCGGAAAACGTGCGCCAATTCGTCGAAAACTGGTTGGTCGAAACCGATGTTTACCGCCTGATTAAAGACATTCTCAATGCGCCGCTGTTCGGTTATCAGCCGATTGAAGTAGTGTGGGCGCAAGATACGCAATGGCTGCCGTCTGACATTTCGGCCAAGCCGCAGGAGTGGTTCGGTTTTGATTCGGACGGCCTGTTGGTCTATACCCAAAACGGCCTCAAGCAAGAGCCGCTGCCGCCGTATAAATTTCTCTGTCCCACCCACGAAGCCGACTACCTTAATCCCTACGGTTTGGGCGATTTGGGTTTGGTGTTTTGGCTGGTTACCTTCAAACGCGGTGGCCTGAAATTCTGGGTTCAATTTACCGAAAAATACGGCGCGCCGTGGCTGATCGGCAAAGAACCGCGCAGCAACACCCCCGACGACACCGAAAAACTCTTAGACGCGCTCGAAGCCCTAAGCGCAAACTCGGTCGGTACGATTCCGAACGATTCGAGCGTGGAAATCCACGAAGCGGGCGGCAAGTCTTCGTCGGTCGATGCCTACGACAAACTCATCCGCTACTGCGGCTCGGAAATCAACATCGCACTGCTTGGGCAAGATCAGACCACCGCGCAAGAAACCAACCACGCCAGCGCAACAGCAGGCTTGGAAGTGGCCGACGACATCCGTGACGGCGACAGCCGAATTGTGGAAAGCACCTTTAATCAGCTGATTGCATGGGTGGTGGAACTGAATTTCGGCGATGTACCTGCGCCTAAGTTCGAGCTGTTTGAAAATGAAGAAGCCGGTACCAAAGAGCGAGCCGACCGCGATAAAACCTTATCTGATTCGGGTGTGAAGTTTACGCCGCAATATTGGAAACGTACCTACGGTTTGGAAGACGGCGATATTGTCGAACAGGCTGAAAACCCGCCGATGCCGTCTGAAAATGAACGCAGTGAGTTTCTGCGCGGCAAAAAACCGTCGGCCGAGTTTGCCGAGCATAACCATACCGATGCAGGCTTAATCATCGACACGCTCGCGCCCGATACAGGCCGTCTGAACGCGCAAGGCCAAGCCTTAACTGCTGCTTTGGTCGCTGAAATTCAAAAGGGTGAAACCGAAGACAATATCCTTGACCGTTTGGCCGAAGCCTTTCCGAATATGGACGACAGCGCGCTTCAGAACGAGCTGGCGCGCGTGATTTTCCTGTCGGAATTGGTCGGCCGCATCGAAGCGCGCGGAGAGTTGGCATGAATCCCGAAGACATCAAAGCCATTTTCGGCATGAAGCCCGAAGCGGCGGTTGAATACCTGAAACAGAAAGGCGTGAACGTATCGTGGGACTGGCAGGATATGCTCGACGACGCGCACGCCACCGCGTTCACCGTGGCCAAAACCGCAGGCATGGACGTGGTCAACGATATATATGATGCCGTGGTGCGCGCCGCCGAAAACGGCGAGACACTCACTGAGTTCAGCCGCCAACTCACCCCCGTTTTGCAAAGCAAAGGCTGGTGGGGCAGACAAGAGGTTGCCAATCCCGACACCGGCGAAATGCAGACGGCCACCCTCGGCACGCCGTACCGCCTGAAAACCATCTATCTGACCAATATGCAGTTGGCCTACATGGCAGGCCGCTATACCGAGATGATGGATTCGGTAGACACGCATCCTTATTGGCAATATGTCGCCATCAACGACAGCCGCACCCGCGACAGCCACCGCAAAATGCACGGCCGTGTCTATGCCGCCACCGACCCGGTGTGGGATACCATGTATCCGCCGCTGGATTTCCGCTGCCGCTGCCGCGTGCGTCCCTTATCGCGTGCGGGAGGAGAAGGCAAAGTTTTGCCCAGCCCGACGCTCGAAACGCAAACCGTCGACATCGGCAGCAACGAATACACCGGCGAAGCCCGCTACGCCCAACGCACCGGCCTGCGGATTGAAGGTAAGTTCGTCGCCCCGAGCGCAGGCTTCAACGCCAACCAAGGCAAAGCCATGCTCTCTCGCATGGCTTCGGTCGCCGTACAAAAAGCCCAAGCAGTACACCCAGACATCGCGCGTGTTGCTCTCAAAACCATGATGAGAAATACCAAATTCAAAGCCGCATTATCGGCAGCAGAACTGGTCTGGGTACTGGAACTGCTGAAAGGGTAAAAAATGCTTGAAATCAGCTTAGACGCAAGCCGATTGGAACACGGTCTCGGCCAGCTGCTCAAAAATGCCACTAATACCCGTCCCATGATGCGTGCCATCGCCACCGAAATGGTCAGCCTCACAGAAGACAACTTCGAAAACGAAAGCTGGGGCGGTGAAAAGTGGAAACAAAGCAAAAGCGCGGCCAATGGAGGTAAAACCCTGCAACTGACCGGCCAGCTCGCCGCCAGCATTTCCACCAAAGTCGGCAACGACTTCGCCCAAATCGGCAGCAACAAAAAATACGCCGCCATCCACCACCTCGGCGGCCAAGCTGGGCGCGGGAGGAAAGTCACTATGCCGGCCAGACCATACCTCCCCATCAACGGCAGCGGCCAACTTCAACCTAGAGCAGAAAAGAAGCTCATCGACATCGCCATCGAATCACTCAAAGCAGGTCTCTAAAAACAAAAACGGGCAAAATCTGCCCGTTTATTTCCTGTTGCACTATATGCAACGCTGTTTCAAAAAGCCAATCCCACCAAAACCCATCTCAGCCCGCCTCATCCCATTTATCTCACAGTACCTGTTTATTTATCTCAATGGGTTTCACTTAACGCTTGAATCTGCCAAATATTGTATTAAGTAAGAACAATTTATTCTTTTATCGGAATATGATACAGTTTATCCCGACATAACAAAAAGCCGTGCCGATTAAGCATGGCGAAAGGAAAGAGATATGTTTTGGTATATTGTCGGTTTTTTAGCAGCGGTGGCCGGACTGCTGTCGCTTTGGGTCAACGCCAGCGCATTCGGAATGGAAGACGATGATACGCCGCCATCCGAGTATGAAAAAAAACTGGGCTTAGGCACAACTTTAAAAAGTAAAGACACCGTGGCGCGTGAGCGTGCGGCGGCCAGATTTAATCCTGATGATTGAGATTCGGGCCGTCTGAAAATTTCTGATGAAATTCGGCTTTCAGACGGCTTTTTTGAAATTGCGTACAATAGCTTCACAATACACAAAAAGGAAAAAAAATATGCTGAAACTTTACTATATGCAGGGTGCTTGCCCGCTAGTGCCGCACGTAGCTTTGGAATGGGCGAACGCCGATTTTGAAGCAGTGAAAATGGCGCACGATGAATTGAAAACGCCGGAGTTTTTGGCTTTGAATCCGTTGGGTTCGGTGCCGGTCTTGCAAGAGGGCGATTGGGTGCTGGCGCAGAATATGGCGATTTTGGATTTCATTAACGCACAATATCCGGAAGCCAAGCTATTTGGCAAAGGCGATGTACGCCAACAGGCCAAAGCGCGTCAATGGCTGGCGTTTGCCAATGCCGATTTACATCCGACGTTTGCTTACGTATTCAATCCGAACCGATTTATTGAAGGCGAGGGTGAAGGTGCGCAAATTCGTGCGCGTGCGATGCTGCAAGTGAGTGATTATTTCGGCTTGGTCAACGAAGCTTTGAAAAATCAGGATTATCTAACCGGCGAGTTAACTATTGCCGATGTGTATGTGTATGTAGTTTTGCGTTGGGCGAAAGCATTCAATATCGATTTGGGCCACTTGGATAAATTGGAAGGCTTTTATCAACGTGTGGAAACCGATGAAGGCGTGCAAAAAGCATTGAAAACGCAAGGTTTGGCGTAGTTTTTTTCGATTGAAATAATCAAGGCCGTCTGAAGAAATACAACATTCAGACGGCCTTAATCACAATGGGAGCAACATGAAAAAATGTGTGGTCTTAACCGGCGCAGGGATCAGTGCCGACAGCGGTTTACTGACTTTCCGCGATGCAGGCGGTTTGTGGGAAGGGTATCAAGTGACTGATGTCTGCACGCCCGAAGCTTTGGCGAAGAATCCGGAATTGGTGATTGATTTCTACAACCAACGCCGCCGCCAAGCCAATGCAGCCGAGCCAAATGCGGCGCACAAAGCACTGCTGGATTTGGCCGGACATTACCGCGTGCACATCATCACGCAAAACGTGGACAATTTGCACGAAAGAGCCGGCAGCAAAAATGTGTTACATCTGCATGGCGAACTGAATAAATTGCGCAGCGTTGATAACCCCGATGAAGTCATTGAGTTTACCGGCGAACAAACAGCGGAGACTTTGAGCAGCAGCGGTGGTGCGATGCGGCCGCATATTGTGTTTTTCGGCGAACAAGTGCCGATGTTTGATGTGGCGGCGGAAGAAATGCGCGATGCCGATGTGGTGATCATCATCGGCACATCGATGCAGGTATATCCTGCGGCTTCTTTGGTGCATTACGCGCCGCCGCATGCCGATTTCTATTTGGTTGACCCGAATCCGCAAAGCGTGGCGGCGAATATCGAAGTGATTCCGAAACGTGCGGCGGAAAGTGTGCCGGGCTTGGTGGCATATTTGATTGGGCAAGCAAAAAGTTGATGGTTGATTGAATTTAGGCCGTCTGAAAATACGTTTTTCAGGCGGCCTTTTATTTTGATTGCAAATAATCCCGAATCAATTGCGGCAATTGTGCCATATCGTCAAACAACACCGGCGCACCGTCTCCTTGCAAGGTTTTGCGCGGTGTCTATCAGGCACAGCCAAATGGCACCATGCCCGCAGCAAGCGTGGCGGTGACGCACGGCAGGGCTGTCTTCAAATCACCACGCAATCTTGCGGCGCATAGCCCATGGTTTCGGCAGCGAGCAGAAATAAATCCGGCATTTTGTCTTGAAATCGCGGCAGCAGGCAGATGGCGACGGGGGGGCATCTTGGCAAAATCGCTGTTGGACACTGCGCAATAGGGAATTTCAAGCGCATCAAGTGCGGCTTCGATGTTTTTGACGGCTTCCGCATTTTCGTTCAACGCGACATGGGCACGCCCGGCAAATTTCTGACACATGCTTTCAGACGGCCTGTCACCCAACATTTCGCTAATCATTTCCATGCATTGGGAAGTGGATTTGCCGACGGATAAATGCAGACTTCTTGGCTGTCCATCACCAAGCCTTGCCCGGCCAAACATTGCTTCAATACTTCGCAGGCAATGCGTTCGCTGCCGACCAATACGCCGTTGCAATCGAAAACCGCTAATTTGAATGCACTCATAAAAAACCTTTGCGGTGGTTTTTTAAAAAGGTTACACTTTTCACGCCGTCTGAAACCATAGCCTAAATCGTTGCATAAAAATATGTTTACGCTTCAGACGGCCTTTACGCCGCTGTCGTCATTGTGCCGGCAGTCAAGCCATCAGCGTCATTGCGCCGCTGTGAATTTAGAAAGAACACAACATGACTCTCTCTCCCGTAGCCTTGCGCCGCCAAACCGAGCGCAAGCCGCATCCGACTGCGCGTTATTGGAAAAAATGCGATGTAGAAGCTTTGTTTGCCTTGCCGTTTTTAGACTTGGTTTATCAAGCCGCCGAAATTCACCGCCGGCAATTTAATCCGCGCGAAATCCAACTTTCTACCTTACTTTCCATCAAAACCGGCGGCTGTCCCGAAGATTGCGCGTATTGCCCGCAATCGGCGCACCACAATACCGGCTTGGGCAAAGAGCAGATGACGGATGTCGATGAAATCGTCGCCAAAGCCAAAATCGCACAAGCACGCGGCGCCAGCCGTTTCTGCATGGGGGCGGCATGGCGCGGGCCGAAGCCGAAAGATGTGGAAACCGTGTCCGAAATCATCAAAGCCGTGAAAGCCTTAGGCTTGGAAACCTGCGGCACTTTCGGCATGCTGGAAGACGGTATGGCCGAGGATTTGAAAGAAGCCGGATTGGATTACTACAACCACAATCTCGATACTGATCCCGAGCGCTACAACGACATCATCCATACACGCCAACACGAAGACCGCATGGATACCTTAGGTAAAGTGCGTCATGCCGGTTTGAAAGTGTGCTGCGGCGGCATTGTCGGCATGAATGAAACCCGTGCCGAACGCGCCGGATTGATTGCCAGCTTGGCCAATCTCGATCCGCAGCCGGAAAGTGTACCGATTAATCAGTTGGTGAAAGTTGAAGGTACGCCTTTGGCCGATGCCCAAGATTTGGATTGGACTGAATTTGTGCGTACCATCGCCGTGGCGCGGATTACCATGCCGAAAAGCTTTGTGCGCTTGAGCGCAGGGCGCACGGGCATGAGCGAACAGACCCAAGCCATGTGCTTCTTGGCCGGTGCCAATTCGATTTTCTACGGCGACAAGCTCTTAACCACGGATAATCCTGATGAAGACGGCGATCGTCTGCTGATGGATAAATTAGACTTGGTGCCGCTGAACCATCAAGCAGAAGCGGCTGAAGCACCATCCGCAATTAAAGTGGATTATTGATTGGCAAAAGCCGTCTGAACAATATGCTTTCAGACGGCCTGAGATGTAGGAAATTGCCGGATTTACACTTTTTATCCAAAACAGCTTTTGTTTTTTACTGCCAATATTTACCTTGCGGCTGCCGTATTGCGATTAAGATAAACTTGAATGTCGACAGCCCCTAGCGTTGTTTACACTTTTGCTTTTTTGCTTGAAGACCTGTTTTGGGATTTTCGAGTGTTGCCAAGAATGCCGAAAGGCACGGTAAAGCCGCATGGTTCTTGATAACGCTCAAAAAATCCAAAACAATCATTCGGGCAAAAATTGGCCGGTTTTTTCTGCACGCATCGCAATCTTCTTGAATTCTTTGAGTTTGCAAAAAAAGTTCTCAATCAAATGTCGCCAGCAATACATCATCTTGTCGTGTTCCCGCCGCGATTTGCGGTTGTTACGCGGCGGAATAACCACCTTACTCCCCCTTTCGGTCAGCTCTTCGACCAGCCTGTCGGCAGCAAAGGCTTTATCCGCCAACAAAGCATCAAATTCCTTATCTTTAATCAGCGGTTCTACGCCGCAAATGCCATTGCGCTGACCAGGCATCAGTTTGAAGTCAATCAGGTTCCCCAAAGCATCCGCCATAGCCAAAATCTTGGTCGTCATTCCGCCTTTGGATTGGCCGATGGCCTGGTTTCGAGTCCCCCTTTTGCACCCTGACCGTGGCGGTGAACTTTGACGATTGTGCCGTCAATCATGACATACTCCATATCGAGATCACGGTTCGGTTCTTCAAAAATATGACGAAAACGGTCGGCCAAAACCCATCTGCGGTAGCGTTTGTGGATACTTTTCCAATTGCCGAACTCTTCGGGCAGATCGCGCCAAGGACTGCCGGTACGGATAATCCATAGTATGGCTTCTATAAATAATCGGTTATCGACAGCGGTTGGGCCGGCATCGCCAACTTTTCCTTGGCATAAAGGCCCAATTATTGCCCACTGTGCATCGGTAAGAATATATCTGGTCATGAGGATGGGATACACTGAAAATTTGAATGTCGACAGGCCCTAGGACAGCCCCTATTTTTTTAATCTTTTTTAGAATTGTCTTTATCATTACTATACTCATCATCAGGCGGTATAGGTGTACCCGTCGCGGCCTGACTTCCCTTTTTTCGTTTGTCTTAGCGCGTTTAAGCTCGGCACGTAAGTTGTTTGGATTTTAAGTTTCATGCACGCTACGGCTTACTATAGTCAATCCCCCTAATATAAATTACAATCTCCCCCATGACCTATTCAACAGACTTCCGCCAACTGGCCTTAGCCAAACTCGCCCAAGGCCTCTCCATCCGTCAAGTAGCCAAAGAGCTCGGCATCGGCAGCGATACCGTGTTCAAATGGAAAAAGAATCCCATTCCCAAAGGCTATCCCAAAGACAGAAAACCCCTCAAAATTACCAAAGAAGCACTGCTTAGAGACGTCGAACAATACCCCGATGCCTATTGCTACGAACGGGCACAACGGCTCAACTGTTCGACCAACGGCATCCACCGGGCATTGAAAAGATACGGAATCAGCCGAAAAAAAGACCAATAAACACCCCAAAGCAGATGTTCGGCTCAGAAAACGCTTTATCAGACTCAGACACCGTTTCCAACTGAAAGAACGTCCGATTGTTTGGCTGGACGAAAGCGGATTCAGAGCTTCCGTCCACCGTCCTTACGGTTATGCCCCAAAAGGCAGACGGTGTATTGATACCCATGACTGGCAGGGACGTAATCAGACTAATGCCATCGGTGCGCTGTATGATAATCAACTGTTTGCGGTCGGTTTGTTTGACTGTTCCATCAACAGCAGGATATTCGACACTTGGATAGAACGGTTACTGATCCCGCAACTGCCGCCCGAGAGTGTGGTGGTGATGGACAATGCGGCGTTTCATAAGGGTAAGGCAGAAGCCTTGCTGAAGGAAAAGGGGCATACCGTCCTATGGATGCCGCCTTACAGCCCCGACCTGAATCCCATCGAAAAGAAATGGGCTTGGTTAAAGGCGAGACGGAGAAAACTTGGGGTGGTGTCTGTGGATGAGTTGTTTAGGAGTGTTATTTGAATTTGTGGGATTGACTATACTTTTTCAAAATACTGCCATAAAGTTCAGCACGTTTTTTCCAAATCGGCAGCCACTCTGCTACGCGTGTACGATAAGGTTCGTAAATCGGTATGCCGCGTTTAATGGGTAATTCATTACGAATAAAACGTTCAACATAATCAAAATCCAAAATAACAGCACGCGCAATGCAATTCCCTAAACTTTCGTAGCCAAAATCGGTACAGGGATTGGGAAATTCTGCTTCAATAGGATAATTACTGAGAAATTCTTTTTCATCGGGACTGCTGAAATAACGGTTGACTAAATCCAAACCCCGCTCAAAAAAACCTCGGATATACGCTTCGGCTTCAGGAAGAGTGTGAACCAATTCTCGATAAACCATACAATTATTATGGGCATTGGGATGAAGAATAAGCATACGGGCGGTACGATAATCAGGGTTTGTAAATCCTTGAATAAAAGATTCTTTGATTACTTTTTTTACAGATTTGTTGTAAACAATAACACTGGGTTCGGCAGACAAATGCAATACCCAAGATGGATCTATTTGAATTTCAGAATGCTTTAATTCTTTGTTTTTAAACTTTGAGCCTTGATACACCCAGCCGCTGTATTCAGCAGCTAAATGCTCACAAAATTCTTTTACATCTTTTTGATTCATGACTTTATATTCCTTATTTGTTTGGTTCAATCAGATACATTTTGGCTGGAACAATTCCATCGCGTAAACCTGCATCAATAGCTTTGTTACCGATACTAACAGCATTACCTTTGGTTGCTTCCAAATAATTGATTGCTTGCGAACGCTGTAAAGCGCGGTCTTTTACTCCTGTTTTCATTTCCAAACCAGCGAAGCCTTTATCATCTAACTTAATAGTACTTACTTTTCTTCCTGTTGCAATATCGGTTACCGTGTAGCCTTGAGGAACAGGAATATTTTGATTTGGTTGCCCATTCAGTACTTGGTCGATAACGGAGCGTTGTGCTGCATTTGGGCTTTGAATACTAACATTGGTAGTTACTCTGACATTTTGGTTTTCAAAACTTTGGATTGTGGCTTTTATTGATTCCTCATGCAGATTTCTTGAATGTGTAACGATTTGACCTTTGGGGGTTGGGTCAGGATTTCTTACCGCAACCTGCTTCCCATCAGCATTCACCACATAATAACTGTTTTGAGGTTGGCCATTGCCATCTATACGGCGATAAACCGTATTGCCCGAACCGTCTTTGTAAGTAGTGGCAACACTTCTGCCTCCCTTCGGCCCGATAAAGGTTTTGCTGGCCTCATCATAAATGTAATTATCAGGCAGAACCGAAGATTGGCGTTTCTGTAATTGGATATAACGGTCTATGGATTTTTGTCCCGTTAGTTGGCTGAATTTACGGCCAACCAAGGTTTCTGCACTCCATAACGTAATATCGGCGGCATCTTGCACCAAAGGCGGACGGTTCTTGATAGGAGTGCCTAAAGAATCAATGACCTGTCTACCCCAGTTAGAGCGGTAAGTACCAAATAATTGTTCCGCTCCGTGTTTGCTTTGGGCATAGCCGCCTGTGATTCCAAGAGCAGCAATACCTGCACCACCAATACAGCCGATACCTGTTGTACATAATGCAACACCGCCTGCCGCCGAGCCAGCTGCCACAGCGGCTCCGGCTCCCATATTGACAATGCCTTTGCCTTTGGTAATCGCACGGTCATAGCTGCTACGCATATCATTTGCACCATCCCAAAAACCGTATTCGAATAATCCGTTACCGGATTTGAGCAATAAGTTTTTTTCTGTTTGGTATCTTTCTCCTGATTTTTGCAGTTCGCTCAATTGGCGATAATAAGGATCGCTTGTCGGAACGCCTTCTGCGCAACGAACAAGAGCACATGCTGCCGCATTCAGACGGCGTTGCTCTTCTGCAGTTTTTCCCTGCTTCAAACGGTTTAATACCCGTGTTTCACTCGGATGCAGCTGCCTGTTGTTCCAATCCGCATTCGCCCCTGTTACCGCCCCCGGATGCCCACCCAGCACATAGCCCAAAGCCGCGCCGCCAACCGTATCAACCGCGGCTTTGCCGATAGCGCTTAGATTTTCTGTTGCTTTTTCAAGATAAGGTGCGGCTGCGGCGGCACCGCCGGCACCAACCGCACCGGCGACATCTCCAGTTAGCAAGCCACCCACGCCTGCATGCAGAATGCTTCTGCCTACGCCGCCTTCTTTCCAGGTTTCGTAGCTGCCGCGGTTGGCCTCAAGGTAGCTTTCGGTTTGGTTTAATGCCTGTTGCAGGGTTTCGCGCCGTCCGGCATCTTGCGTGGAAGCCAGTTCGCTTTCGATAGCAGATTTGAGTATTTCCGCTCTTTGGAAGTCTTGGGTATTGCCCAAATAATCCGACAGCCGGGCAACGCCTTGCGCGGCATTCTTCCCAAATTCCTGACTTACGCTCCTTTGCAAATCAATCTCGCTCTGCACCCGTTCTTTGTCAAAGATGTTGTTCAGACGGCCTGAGTTTTGTTCGGCGGTTTCGGTGCGGGTGGCGGTGTAGGCCGCTGCTGCCTGTGTGCCGTCGGTATCGTTGCCGATGATGATGTTGCGCGTGCCGATGCCGCTGCGGGTTATGCTGCTTCGGTTGTCGCCGTCGCTGCCGTAGCCGATGCTGCTGTCGATACCGTTTTTACCGGCAACGGTTTGGATGCGGCTGTCGGCAGCAGGTGCGGTTTGGCCGAGGCTTTGGCCGCTGATGCTGCCTGATACGCCGATGCCGAAGCCGTCGCCTTCATAGCGGCTGTGGTTTTCAATGTCGCTGTGGCCGATTGAGGCCGTCTGAAAGCGGTTTCTGCCTGCCGTTTCGGCTGTTTCGGTGGCGGTAATGATACCGCCTTTTAAGTCGGTATGGTTTGCCACGTTGACTTGGAAACCGTCGTCACCGGCGTAAATGCCGCTTTGTTCGGTGACGCTGCGGTGGTCGGCATTGGTTTTGCTTTGGTTGTAGTCATTACTGCCGTAACCTATGCTGTAATTACAGTCTCCTGATTATGCGGGCAATGAGTTTTGCCCATATAATGAAGAATACAGTTGCTACAACCTACTTGTTAACTTACTTATTCTTAGAAATTATCCTTTTGGAGGCACTTCTAAAAAATTAAGTATATCTTTTATAACTTTTAAGCATTCATTTTTGCTTAGTTCAAACTCTTCTCCCATGTCCATTGCAATCAACTGCATAATCATATTTCTGCTTTCTAAATTAAACTCAGATGAATATTTATTCAAAATATCCATAGAAAGAGAGGAAATTTTATTTACATTAAAATTATTTTCTATATTTTTTTGTAAATAAAAAATTTCATGTAAAAAATTTTTTTTATCAAAATTGTTATGAACTATCATTACTTTAATCCTTAATTTCAGAGCCTGTTGGAGGATAATGTTGTCCAGAAATGGTTTGGCCATTGATAGATTTAGGATGTATTCTAATTACATTTCCATTGCTATCATAACTTTCCATCCATTGTCGTACATTACCAGTCGCAGGATTATATTCTGTCACAAAAGAAGCTCCTCTTGTATGCCCTTCTTTTTTAGCAGGAACTTCTCGATCATAATATCTTATACGACCATCAGGTAAATTCCTGATTTTAACAGCTGATTTTTGCGCTCCTTGCAAGCCAGATAATTTTGAGCGTAAAGCTTTTTGGGCATTCACACTAGATGCTGGTGTTAAATAATTATCTATACTTCTGGAAATATCACTATCAAAGTTTGAAGTATGCTTGAGCTTATTATCAAAACTTTCAGTTTTTTTTAATAGTTTCATTGATTTTACGGACACCCGCAGCTCCAACAAGTGCAGCCGATATAGCTTGCGGAATCAGCATCTCTTTCATAGCCGATCGTTCAGCCTGTTCAAGACTCATGCCTGACGCAGTTTTTTGAGCAATTTTGTCTTTTTCAATCCATGCGTCAGGGAAACGGGCTAGGAAACCGTCTTGATAGCCTGACCAGTTGATTGCCGCCTGTCCGAATCTTCCGCCCAATAACAAGTTTTCACCGGACATCACCGGAGCAAACTCTTTAATCAACAATTCCCTCTGCTTTCCATCTTTGATTTCATCTGCCAAATAGGTAAAGAAACGTTCTCTTTCTTTTTGGAACGCTTGAACCACAGCATTTTGGCAGGCTTTGTTAGGACATTGGGCATAGGCATGATTAAAATCTTCTACCGTATGAAAATTACCTTTTCGGATAATTCGGTCATATAAAACCTTGCTTTGAGGGTTCAGACGGGTACGGGCGGTACGGGAAAGGATGGAGTTATTCTCCACCGCACTATCCGCATTCAGACTGCCTTGCACCGCATTCGCAGTACTGTTCCCAACAGCCGCCCCCGTAGCCGTTCCCAACAGGTTTGTAATCGCCGTTACGGTTTCTTTCTGCTCCGCCGTCAGTTTGCTGCCGTCTTTCTCGCCGTAAAGGTAATTGCCGATTAACGGTGCAGCCGCTTCGGCACTGCCTGCACTGATGGCGCCGGCCAGGGCGTTGTTGTCTCCCGCCGCTGCCGTTGCTGCGCCCAATACCGCATGGGCGAGGATGTGGGCGGTTTCCTGTTTGGCGCTCAGATTGCCGTCTGAATTCTGTTGCGCCAGTTCTTTGAAGTATTGGCCGATTTGATAGGCAGCGGCCGGACTGGCGGTAGCGGCGGCTATGCCTAATGCGCTGTCGGTCGGTGCGCTCAAACCTGTGGCCACGGCAGCTAGGGCTACGCCGCCTTTTTGCCAGTTGTCGGCCTTTTGATGGTGTTCATTGGCGGTTTGTACGGCTTCACGGTAGGCATTCAAATCGCCGTTTTGTAATGCTTGGGCAGCTTTGTCTTCCGCTGCTTTGGCGAGTGCTTTGTAGCCTTCGGCTTTGTGGTTGATTTCCGTTCTGACTTCCTGCACATTTTTGCTGAATTCCTGACTGACCTTCCGCTGCAAATCAATCTCGCTCTGCACCCGTTCTTTGTCAAAGATGTTGTTCAGACGGCCTGAGTTTTGTTCGGCGGTTTCGGTACGGGTGTCGGTGTAAACCGCTTTGGCTGCTTCGCCCGTCGGGTCGTTGCCGATGACGATGTTGCGGGTGCCGATGCCGCTTTTGGTAACACTGCTTTGACTGCCGCCGTCGCTGCCGTAGCCGATGCTGCTGTCGATACCGTTTTTAGCGGCGACGGTTTGGATGCGGCTGTCGGCAGCAGGTGCGGTTTGGCCGAGGCTTTGGCCGCTGATGCTGCCTGATACGCCGATGCCGAAGCCGTCGCCTTCATAGCGGCTGTGGTTTTCAATGTCGCCGTGGCTGATTGAGGCCGTCTGAAAGCGGTTTCTGCCTGCCGTTTCGGCTGTTTCGGTGGCGGTAATGATGCCGGTATGTTTTGCCAAGTTGACTTGGAAGCCGTCGTCACCGGCGTAAAGGCCTAACATTGTCACCGCTTTACCAGTTGAGAGGACAACGAGCCCCCTAAGGCTTGCTTTGATAGTTTTAACTGATTTTACATTTAGTCACGTCAATTTACTTATTGATTACACTTATTTGATATATTAGATAGCCATTCCTTATCAGATTCTTGAACCTTGCTAATTGAATGAAATATTCTCTTATTTGGCTCAATTGGAATTTCTTCAATTTTATATGTTGATTTATTTATTTTGGCTAATTTAAGATTAGGATTTTTATAACAAAAATCATAATCTAACTCACCATCTATATATGAAAAATAAACATAACCATTACTATCGATAATATCATTAACAAAAAAATTAATTACTCCATTATTCCTTTTATCTATTAAAAAATAATTGAAAGGAATACCTGAGTTAATATTTTCAGACTTTTTAAAATAAAAAAAACCAAATTCCAAATCTTCTGACTTAAATGAGAATATAAACCACAATCCGAAAATAATTAAAGTTATTAATCTTTTATTCAATTAATATTTCTCCCTTAAAATCAATTTTGAAAGGAGTTCCGGAACCAGGAGAACCCAAAAATGTTTCTATGTTTCTTGGAATTTTACTAATCCCTTTTTGCATTTCAAAATCGTATCTATCAGGAATAATACGAAGTTTTCCTGTGTTTATATCTCTGCTGACAATAACTTTGCCAAAAATCGCCCATTGGCCAAATGACGTATATGTAACGCGAGCATCATGTATTTCCTCATTAGGTCTTGCTAAATTAGGTCTCCATCCAGATTCTTTGTTTAATAAAACTATGCGTAAAGGTTCTTCTGAATCGGGTATCTCAATTATTAGATTAGGGTTTTTATTAATTGTATATAAATAATCAGCTAACTCTTTGGTAAGTTTCAATTTTCCTTGTTTAATCATTGTTGATATTTTATCGGGACTCGTACCATATTCCTGAATAAGGCTGTTTCTATTTCTTTCACCAGGTGTAAATCCATCTCTATCCAAAATACCATTATTCTCCACCGCACTATCCGCATTCAGACTGCCTTGCACCGCATTCGCAGTACTGTTCCCAACCGCCGTCCCCGTAGCCGTTCCCAACAGGTTTGTAATCGCCGTTACGGTTTCTTTCTGCTCCGCCGTCAGCTTACTGCCGTCTTTTTCTCCGTAGAGATAGTTGCCGATTAACGGTGCGGCGGCTTCGGCACTGCCGGCACTGATGGCGCCGGCCAGGGCGTTGTTGCCTCCCGCCGCTGCGGTGGCCGCACCCAATACCGTATGGGCTAGGATGTGGGCGGTTTCCTGTTTACCGGTAAGTTTGCCGTCTGAATTCTGTTGCGCCAGTTCTTTGAAGTGTTGGCCGATTTGATAGGATACGGCCGGACTTGCCGCTGCGGCGGCAATGCCTGCTGTGCTTTGGGTGGGCGCACTTAAGCCTGCGGCAATGCTGTTGAGCAGCACTTTGCCTTTCTGCCAGTTACCTGCTTTTTGCCGGTACTCGGTTTCGCTGATAAGGCCTTTTTCTTTCTGCTCTTTCAGCGTATCCAGTTTTTGGTTGATTTCGCCGGTGGCCGACTGCACATTTTTGCTGAATTCCTGACTGACCTTCCGCTGTAAATCAATCTCGCTCTGCACCCGTTCTTTGTCAAAGATGTTGTTCAGACGGCCTGAGTTTTGTTCGGCGGTTTCGCTGCGGGTGCCGGTGTAGGCCGCTGCTGCCTGTGTGCCGTCGGTATCGTTGCCGATGATGATGTTGCGCGTGCCGATGCCGCTTTTGGTAACACTGCTTTGACTGCCGCCGTCGCTGCCGTAGCCGATGCTGCTGTCGATACCGTTTTTAGCGGCGACGGTTTGGATGCGGCTGTCGGCAGCAGGTGCGGTTTGGCCGAGGCTTTGGCCGCTGATGCTGCCTGATACGCCAATGCCGAAGCCGTCGCCTTCATAGCGGCTGTGGTTTTCAATGTCGCTGTGGCTGATTGAGGCCGTCTGAAAGCGGTTTCTGCCTTCGCTTTCGGCTGTTTCGGTGGCGGTGATGATGCCGCCTTTTAAGTCGGTATGGTTTGCCACGTTGACTTGGAAGCCGTCGTCACCGGCAAAGATGCCGCTTTGTTCGCTGATACTGCGGTGGTCGGCGTTGGTTTTGCTTTGGTTGTAGCCGGCAGTCGCGGATGCGCCGTAACCGACGGTTACCGAACCGCTGAGGTTTTGCTGTTTGCTGCGGTAGACGGCGCTATCCTGTATGCTTTCGATGTTGAGGTTTCGGGTGCTAAGGGCAACGCCTTTGCCTTTTACCTGCGCGCCTTTGAGGGTGGTGTCGCCGCTGCTTTGGATGACGGTGCGGCTGTCTTTGTCGCCGATGTGGGTATGGCGGTGGGTTACGTCGTCACCGTTGCCGTAGCCTTTGCCGTGGTTGCCGCCGGCGGTAAAGCCGATAACCGGTTTGCCGCTTTGAAATGCAACGGCAACGCCGGCGTTCCCGCCGCTGCTGCGGTTGTCGCTGCGTTCGCTGTGGCTCTGTTCGGCCGATTGCAGTACGATGTCTTTGGCGCGCAATAATGTGCCTTCTTTACCGGCCGCATCTGAGCCGGTGATGTTCAGACGGCCTTCGTCGGCGATCAGGCTGACTTGGCCGCCGCCGATGACTTGGCTGCTTTGGGCGGTACTGCCTTCGCTGTGGCTTTGGGCAGTGTTTTTTTGTTGGCCGTAGGTAAGGGAGACACTGACGTTGGATGCGTTTGCTGCAGATTGCCAATCGCCGGCGGATAGGGCGGCAGCGGTGTTTGCCAGGCCTTTGAGGTTGTCGGGACTGCTTTCTTCGGCCAATAACTTGCGTGTCTGCCATGCGGCATTGGCCGCGGCCATGGCATTGACGCGGCCGTTGTTGCTTTTGCCGACGGTTTTGGCAGCGGCTGCTGTGCTTTGTACGGCCTGAACGACGGGCACGTTGACCGCTACGGTCAGGCCTTTTTGTTCGAGGGTCTGCCGGTAGTCGGTGGCGTAAGTATCCTGCGCCGCTTTAATGTCGATGTTGCGCGCACGAATCAGTACGTCGCCTTCGGGCGAGGAGACGGTCGAGCCGGTTTGGCGGTAGTTTTGTTCGGCAGAAATGACGGTGTCGCCTGTTAAGCTGCCGACGGTCGAGCCGTGATTCACCCGGGTACGGCTGCCGCTGTCGGCGGTGTCTTTTTTGCTGCCGACGGTAAAACCGATGCCGCCCGAACCCATCAGGCCGGATTTTTTGGTTTGGTGGAATTCGCTGTCGTTATAGGTGCTTTGCGCGGCGGTGATGTTGACATCATTGCCCGCCGTCAACACGGTCAGGCCGTCTGAAACCACGTTGCCGCCGCGTACGGTTAAATTGTTATCGGCTGCAATCAACACTTTGCCGCCGCTGATTTCGCTGCCGACCGCTTCGTCGTGCTGACGGCGGTATTGGTCGAGGCCGGTTGTTTTGGAAGCGATGCCGCGCGATTTGGTGTAGATTGATTCGTCCAAATCCAGCGTTTGACGGCCTTCGCTGATGTCGACGTTGCGGCCGGAGAGGGTAACCCTGCCTTTATCGCTGGCGATGCTGCCTTGGCGGACGGTCAAATCGTCTTTGGCGGAAAGCAGGATATCGCCGGCCGCACCGATGACGGTACCCGCTTCGGAAGTTTGGGCAACATGGCGGTGGTTTTTATCGCTCAGTTCGCCCCATTTGCTGTGGGCTTCGAGCTTGGCGGTGCCCAAATCGATGCGGCCGTCTGAAACGATTTGGGTTTTGCCTTTGGACGCTTCGTTACGCAGATTGGCGGCGACGAAGTCGATGCTTTGGTTGGCTTTGAGGCTTAAGAGGCCGTCTGAAGCGTTGTTGACATACAAACCGGCAACGCGGTCGATTTGGGTTTGGCCGTTGCGCTCATCGCCACCGGTAGCCGTGGTGGAGGCAACGCGGAGGCGGTCGGCCTCGACGGCCAACAGGGTGTCGGCGGCGACGGTGCCGCCTTCGATGTTCACATCTTGGCCGCGTAAGCGCACTTTACCGCCTTGAACCACACCGCTGTTGGTGATGTCGGTGGCGGATAGGTCGGCGATTTTACGCCCGGCCAACGTACCGCTGTTGACGATGCTGCCCGTGCCGTCCATCGCCAGTTGGTCGGCACTGATCAAACCGCCGTGGGCGTTGATGTCGCCGGGTTTGACGGTGAGATAGACTTTGGGTGCCAACACATCAACCGTGCTGCCATCGATTAAGGTAAGAGTTTGGGGTTCCAGCCAAACAATGTCGGAAGTGAGGCGTGCTACTTGTTCTGGCGAAAGGGCGATGCCCGGTGTGAGCTGCTGTTCGCGGGCGAAGGTGATGCCGGCTTCCATCAGGGCTTTGAACTGGACTTCGTCGTTGGCATAACCGTCGAGGCGGCGGTAGCCGGTCAGCCTTGCGATTTGTTCGTTGACCAGTTTTTGTTCGTAGTAGCCGTTGAACATGCTTGTTTCGGGTAAATAAAGGCTGCCTGAAAGAGAAAGTAAAGGTTTTTTCAGACGGCCTTGTCGTTTTTATGAAGTTTACTGACATGCGTACGGTTACACCGCTTAGGGAAGCCAACCGTACCTGCACTTGCTTAAGCATATTGTTTCATCAATTCGTAAATATCAATTTCCCATTGAGATGAAGTAGTACTTGGCTTCCAACTTTCCAAAATAGTTTCATTATCATTAATAATATTATGGACATTACCTCCGTTTTTTAGCATTAATTCCAATACATCCAGCCTATCTTTGGTATACCCAACCATAGATAAAGGGCGCAGGTTGTCAATATTGGGTATATTCGGATCTGCGCCTGCTTCCAGCAGGGCAATCGCAGCATCGGCGTTTTGCGCACGAAGCGCATAGTGCAGCGGTGTCATGCCGTAGCAGTCTTGGGCATTGACTGCTACGCCTTTGTCCAAGTAAAAGCGGATGGTTGATAAGGGGCATGCTTCTCCAAGATTAACTTTGTGCAAATAACTCCACCCTTCGAGAGGGGTGGTTGCTAATGGATTAAACCGGCCTGTTTCCGCTAGTTCTTGTAAGAAGGCTATATCTCCTTGATCGCCGGCGAAGGTTACTAACATTCCTACATCATTTTTATATTTTTCTTTCATTTCTTCGTAAAATTCAATATCTTGATTTTCCATATTATTTCCTTGTTTTTAAAAATTTTTCCATATTTTTTAGCAAGTGTAGGTTGGGTCATGACCCAACAATTACCTAGAGATATAAGGTTTTGTTGGGTTTTCAACCCAACCTACGCTTGCTGATTGCCGCTCCCGATTAGGTGGATAATAAGTTGCCCACTCTATGCTTGCGTACTGCGCTAGAAAAAATTAATGTCCATGTTTTTTGTATATCTCATCAACTGCTTTGGGTGATAGTGGTGCTCCACATTCAGTGCAATAATTTTTACTAAATGGAGAAACTCCTTTTGAATAAGTTAAACTGTTGGTATCAGCCCCAAAAGATTTGCCATTAAGTTTTTGAAAAGAATGGCAATATGGGCATATACTGGCAATTGGGATATAAATAATGCAAAACAGTAATCCAGCAACCCAATATATAGTAAATATAATTAAAAATATATCATTTTTTAAGAAATTATTATGCGTAATAATTTCTTGGATAGTTGCCACACCAAGTATACAAGCTATTGAAATAAAAAAAATCTTAGGAATTAACATTCTTTTTTGAAATTTCTTCGCAATATACATTGCTTTTTCTTTGTTATTTAATTTTTTCATATCTTTTACTTCTTCCATTCCAAATATCCCATCTCAATATACCACCTATTCCCAATTGGGGTTTAAAAACAGATTTAATTTCTCCTCCTTTATACAACGAAGATGCTTGATTATCTGGATATTGTCTGCCCCCTTGTATAGCAGCAGAATTATTCCACGGTCCTAACTTAAGTTCAGCTTCAGCTTTAGTTGACAGTGTTGCATTGTTATCCTTAGCTTGCGTACCAAATCGCTTTTCTCTTAAAACAATTTCTGTTGAAGCATTCAAAGTCTTATTTTCATCAATACCTACACGTCTAGTTTGTTTTGATAAACCTCCCGATAATGCTGCTCCGATACCTAAACCTATACCTCCCTCTGCCTGCATAGAAGAACCTCTATTACCTAATGTTATAGTGACCTTGCCATTGATTTGAGGACCGACTCCTATTGCTCCAGCTAATTCCCCCTTTAATTCCAGTCCAGTAGGATAGTTGTAATCTCGTTTTCCTTGATATGTAGATGTGTCAATTTGATTTCTTAAATTATTACATTCTGCTGTATTGATGCCCTTATCACAAACGGCATAAAGTTTTCGTAGGTTTTGTAAACCTATCTGCTCCCACTTTTCTTCAACTTTCAATTCACACAATAAATCCCCTTTGCAAGAACGTAATTCAGCTTTTTTAATTACTCGTTGTCCTTTTCGTAAGTGATTATTCTCCACTGCACTCCCCGCAACCAAACTACCTTGAGCCGCATTGGCGGTTGTGTTCCCAACAGCCGCCCCCGTAGCCGTCCCCAACAAGCCTGTAATCGCCGTTACGGTTTCTTTCTGCTCCGCCGTCAGTTTGCTGCCGTCTTTCTCGCCGTAGAGATAGTTGCCGATTAGCGGTGCGGCGGCTTCGGCACTGCCTGCACTGATGGCGCCGGCCAGGGCGTTGTTGTCTCCCGCCGCTGCCGTTGCTGCGCCCAATACCGCATGGGCGAGGATGTGGGCGGTTTCCTGTTTGGCGCTCAGATTGCCGTCTGAATTCTGTTGCGCCAGTTCTTTGAAGTATTGGCCGATTTGATAGGCAGCGGCCGGACTGGCGGTAGCGGCGGCTATGCCTAATGCGCTGTCGGTCGGTGCGCTCAAACCTGTGGCCACGGCAGCTAGGGCTACGCCGCCTTTTTGCCAGTTGTCGGCCTTTTGATGGTGTTCATTGGCGGTTTGTACGGCTTCACGGTAGGCATTCAAATCGCCGTTTTGTAATGCTTGGGCAGCTTTGTCTTCCGCTGCTTTGGCGAGTGCTTTGTAGCCTTCGGCTTTGTGGTTGATTTCCGTTCTGACTTCCTGCACATTTTTGCTGAATTCCTGACTGACCTTCCGCTGCAAATCAATCTCGCTCTGCACCCGTTCTTTGTCAAAGATGTTGTTCAGACGGCCTGAGTTTTGTTCGGCGGTTTCGCTGCGGGTGCCGGTGTAGGCCGCTGCTGCCTGTGTGCCGTCGGTATCGTTGCCGATGATGATGTTGCGCGTGCCGATGCCGCTTTTGGTAACACTGCTTTGACTGCCGCCGTCGCTGCCGTAGCCGATGCTGCTGTCGATACCGTTTTTAGCGGCGACGGTTTGGATGCGGCTGTCGGCAGCAGGTGCGGTTTGGCCGAGGCTTTGGCCGCTGATGCTGCCTGATACGCCAATGCCGAAGCCGTCGCCTTCATAGCGGCTGTGGTTTTCAATGTCGCTGTGGCTGATTGAGGCCGTCTGAAAGCGGTTTCTGCCTTCGCTTTCGGCTGTTTCGGTGGCGGTGATGATGCCGCCTTTTAAGTCGGTATGGTTTGCCACGTTGACTTGGAAGCCGTCGTCACCGGCAAAGATGCCGCTTTGTTCGCTGATACTGCGGTGGTCGGCGTTGGTTTTGCTTTGGTTGTAGCCGGCAGTCGCGGATGCGCCGTAACCGACGGTTACCGAACCGCTGAGGTTTTGCTGTTTGCTGCGGTAGACGGCGCTATCCTGTATGCTTTCGATGTTGAGGTTTCGGGTGCTAAGGGCAACGCCTTTGCCTTTTACCTGCGCGCCTTTGAGGGTGGTGTCGCCGCTGCTTTGGATGACGGTGCGGCTGTCTTTGTCGCCGATGTGGGTATGGCGGTGGGTTACGTCGTCACCGTTGCCGTAGCCTTTGCCGTGGTTGCCGCCGGCGGTAAAGCCGATAACCGGTTTGCCGCTTTGAAATGCAACGGCAACGCCGGCGTTCCCGCCGCTGCTGCGGTTGTCGCTGCGTTCGCTGTGGCTCTGTTCGGCCGATTGCAGTACGATGTCTTTGGCGCGCAATAATGTGCCTTCTTTACCGGCCGCATCTGAGCCGGTGATGTTCAGACGGCCTTCGTCGGCGATCAGGCTGACTTGGCCGCCGCCGATGACTTGGCTGCTTTGGGCGGTACTGCCTTCGCTGTGGCTTTGGGCAGTGTTTTTTTGTTGGCCGTAGGTAAGGGAGACACTGACGTTGGATGCGTTTGCTGCAGATTGCCAATCGCCGGCGGATAGGGCGGCAGCGGTGTTTGCCAGGCCTTTGAGGTTGTCGGGACTGCTTTCTTCGGCCAATAACTTGCGTGTCTGCCATGCGGCATTGGCCGCGGCCATGGCATTGACGCGGCCGTTGTTGCTTTTGCCGACGGTTTTGGCAGCGGCTGCTGTGCTTTGTACGGCCTGAACGACGGGCACGTTGACCGCTACGGTCAGGCCTTTTTGTTCGAGGGTCTGCCGGTAGTCGGTGGCGTAAGTATCCTGCGCCGCTTTAATGTCGATGTTGCGCGCACGAATCAGTACGTCGCCTTCGGGCGAGGAGACGGTCGAGCCGGTTTGGCGGTAGTTTTGTTCGGCAGAAATGACGGTGTCGCCTGTTAAGCTGCCGACGGTCGAGCCGTGATTCACCCGGGTACGGCTGCCGCTGTCGGCGGTGTCTTTTTTGCTGCCGACGGTAAAACCGATGCCGCCCGAACCCATCAGGCCGGATTTTTTGGTTTGGTGGAATTCGCTGTCGTTATAGGTGCTTTGCGCGGCGGTGATGTTGACATCATTGCCCGCCGTCAACACGGTCAGGCCGTCTGAAACCACGTTGCCGCCGCGTACGGTTAAATTGTTATCGGCTGCAATCAACACTTTGCCGCCGCTGATTTCGCTGCCGACCGCTTCGTCGTGCTGACGGCGGTATTGGTCGAGGCCGGTTGTTTTGGAAGCGATGCCGCGCGATTTGGTGTAGATTGATTCGTCCAAATCCAGCGTTTGACGGCCTTCGCTGATGTCGACGTTGCGGCCGGAGAGGGTAACCCTGCCTTTATCGCTGGCGATGCTGCCTTGGCGGACGGTCAAATCGTCTTTGGCGGAAAGCAGGATATCGCCGGCCGCACCGATGACGGTACCCGCTTCGGAAGTTTGGGCAACATGGCGGTGGTTTTTATCGCTCAGTTCGCCCCATTTGCTGTGGGCTTCGAGCTTGGCGGTGCCCAAATCGATGCGGCCGTCTGAAACGATTTGGGTTTTGCCTTTGGACGCTTCGTTACGCAGATTGGCGGCGACGAAGTCGATGCTTTGGTTGGCTTTGAGGCTTAAGAGGCCGTCTGAAGCGTTGTTGACATACAAACCGGCAACGCGGTCGATTTGGGTTTGGCCGTTGCGCTCATCGCCACCGGTAGCCGTGGTGGAGGCAACGCGGAGGCGGTCGGCCTCGACGGCCAACAGGGTGTCGGCGGCGACGGTGCCGCCTTCGATGTTCACATCTTGGCCGCGTAAGCGCACTTTACCGCCTTGAACCACACCGCTGTTGGTGATGTCGGTGGCGGATAGGTCGGCGATTTTACGCCCGGCCAACGTACCGCTGTTGATGATGCTGCCCGTGCCGTTCATCGCCAGTCGGTCGGCACTGATCAAACCGCCGTGGGCATTGATGTCGCCGGGTTTGACGGTGAGATAGACTTTGGGTGCCAACACATCAACCGTGCTGCCGTCGATTAAGGTAAGGGTTTGGGTTTCCAGCCAAACAATGTCGGAAGTGAGGCGTGCTACTTGTTCTGGCGAAAGGGCGATGCCCGGTGTGAGCTGCTGTTCGCGGGCGAAGGTGATGCCGGCTTGCATCAGTGCTTTGAACTGGGCTTCGTCGTTGGTGTAACCGTCGAGGCGGCGGTAGCCGGTTAAGCGGGCAACTTGTTCGTTTACCAGCTTTTGCTCGTAATAGCCGTCGCCTAAGCGTTTGTGCATTCTACTTGGGTCGAGTTTGAGGGCATTGAGCATATAGTCGCTGCTCAGCCATTGTTTGTAGTTGGTAAAGGCGGGATCGGTTTCGACCAGATACGACGGGTGGGCCGGGTTGACGGCATACAGGCTGGATGTCGGCAGCTTGGTATCGGTGTTGAGGGTTTTAATGGGTGCGGGGGTGCTGCCGCCGTGAGTAACGGCGGTTGGGTTGAGAGCGGCGGCTATTGCCAGATTTTGAAGCTTGCCGAGTGAGGCATTTTCCTGATATTTAAGCGCCGGGCTGTCAAGGTCATGGGTGAAAGGCTCGACAGGTGTGTATGCAACATATTCTCTTTCTACACGACGAGGGCGACGCTTTCTGGAATACCAGCGTTTATCCCAAGTTGAGAGATACTGCTGACCAATGTTTTCTAATCGACCTTGTCCTTGTGTGCCCTGATTGTTGATGTTTTCCTCTAGGCCGTCTGAATCCAAATTACCGCCAATCAATATGTGGCTGTCTGAGTTCAGCCAGTTGCTGCCAGCAGCAATCAGATTGCCGCCAATCAGAATTTCCGCCGGCTTGCTTGTTTTAATCCGCTGGCGGTATGTTTTGATATGGTAGTCCCATACATTCCAATGCTCGGCTTCAACTTGGCTGCCATCCGGGAAATGAAAGCCCGCGGTCTTTTGGTCTTTCTCACCGCGAGAATTATCAAATGTTCCATCTCTACCTTCACGATAACGGACAGCCTCTCCCGCTGGTGCGTATTCTTTGATTTGTCCGCTGGTTTCGGCCAGATATTCCTCCAATTCGAAGTGCTTGTTCAGGTTTCCCAGAGATTTCGCTGCGATCCGTGCGTCTCCTCCTGCTTCAATCGTGGCACTGGCATTAATCAAACGATCAGCCATACCCTGCGCCTGATGCTGCTCATCCAAACTGCCGCCAATATTCAAACTGCCTTCGCTGGAAAGCTTCGCTTCTTCCTGATTGGTAATCTCTTTCGCCCCCACGGCCAAATGCTCGCGCGCGGCAATGACGGCGGCTTTGGTTTCGCCATTGGCCGTTTTTTCTTGGTTCACCAGCTTCTCGGCCTCAATCGCCACCCAGTCGCCATACACGCGTCCGCTGCCGATGTTCAGTACGGTATTGCCTGCATCCAAGAGGGTGAGGCCGTTGCTGTTGATTAAGCCGCGGTTGGTAATGTTGTCGGCTTTGAGACGGGTGTCGCTGCCGGATTGGATGGTGCCGGATGCGGTGTTGTCGATGTGGTCGGCTTCCAAGCGTACGAAACGGCTGCCTTCCAGCGTGTAGCTGTTGTGGATGCCGCCTTTGCTGCTGACGGTCAAACCTTGTCCGGCACGGATGTCTTGTGCGGCGGTAAAGCTGTCTTTAAGATTGAGCGACAGGTTTCGGTTGGCCGCCAGCTCTCCTTGCTTGGTCAGTGTTTTGGCTTGGATATCAAGGTGTTGTTCGGCGAGTATTTCGCCTGATGCATTGTTGATGCTTAGACTTTGGCTGCCGCCGTCGTGTATTTTCACGTCTTTGGCCGAACCGATGAGGCCGCGTTGGTTGTCAAGGCCGTCTGAAACTTTGAGCTCGGTCATTTCATCGCTGCGGATTTGGCCTGAGGTATTGTCTAGACGGGCGGCTTCGGCTTTCAGACGGCCTGTGTCGATTTGGCCGCTTTGATTGAGCAGGGCTGCGGCTTTGATACCGGCTTGTCGGTTGACGGTGAGTCGGCCGTTGCTGTTGTCCAAGGTTTGGACGGCCGCAGCCAAACTACCGCCGGATTGCAGGGTACCTTCGCGGTTATCGGTGGTTTGGTTGCGGATGGTGAGCGTTTCGGCAGCGGTCAGTTTACCTTGGCGGTTGTCCAAGGTTTGCGCGGTAATCTCGGCCTGGCGGCTGATGATTTCGGCTTCGCGGTTATCCAGCAGGCTGCCGCCAACGGCCAGTTTGTTCAGATGTAGTTTGCCTGTGTTGCCCAAGCTGTTTGCGGCGTGGATATCCACGCCGCCGTTGGCGGTGATGCTGCCGCTGTTTTCCAGGCCGTCTGAAACCTTCAGACGGCCTTCGGCCAAGGTCAGCGGTACGGCAGCCGCATCATTTTGAGTTTGGATTCGGCCTGACGCGGCGGCGGTGGTCGGTGTGGCAGGCGTGCTTGGGGCAGTATTGCCGCCGTTGCCGGAAACATGGTCTTGGCCGGCATAAGCGATTAAACCGCTATTGTTCAATTTGCCGGCTTCAATATTGAGGCTTTGCAAACCGGTTTGCGCCATGTCGCCGCTGTTGTTCAGACGGCCGGTTTCGATGTCGAAACGGGCAGCCTGTATGGTTTGGCGGTTGTCGAGGTTTTGTGTGCGGATATTCAGTTCGTCGGATGAGGTGATCAGGCCGCTGTTGCCGACTTTCGGGCTTTGAATCGCGGTTTTTCCTTGTGATGACAAGGTGCCGCTATTATCAAACGCCGTGGCTTGAATATTTACACGCGCCGCTGCGCTCGAGCGTTGCGTATTGTCGGCGGCCGCAATACTGCCGCTGTTACCGATTTTACCGTCGGCACTCAGGGTCACACCGCCAGCGGTGGCAAAGGCTTGACCGGCATGATGAACGGCTGCGCCTTTGTCGGTGGAAACCAGCGTAATCTTGTTGGCATACATACCGCCCAGCTGCGCGGTGTCGATGGCCACGGCAGGAGCTGGGCGGCCGTCTGAAACTTGGGTGTGGCTGCCGTCGGTCGCCACATCGTTGCTGCCCGATACCACGCTTAAATCTTTTGCCCATACGCCGGCATTGATTTGCGCGGCGCGGGCAAGCAGGCGGGTGTAATCGGCTCCTGAGGTATCCAAGCCGTCACCGTTGACGGCAATATCGCCGTCGCGTACTTGGAAACTGGTGAGATTGCCGTTGTCAAACAGCGGTTTGCCTGTGGTAAGCGTTACCCCCGCCGCATTGATAAAGCCTGCACCGTTCACCCGGATACCGGCAGGATTGGCCAATACCACCTCGGCACGACGGCCGGCCACTTCGATATAGCCGTTGAGTAGTGAAGGACTGACGCTGTTGACCTGATTCACAATCACCTTGGCTTCGCCGCGTGCCAACCACGGATTACCCTGTATCCAGCCGCCCAATTTGGTCTGCGTGTTGCTGCGGCTGTTGTTCAATATGGCACCGCGTTTGTCAACATCGAATTGGCGGTATTGGTTAACCGATACGCCGCCTGCGGTCGGGGTTTGGATATTGACTTGCGGCAAACCGTTGGCCGTCTGCAAAACGGTGGGTTGTTGGCCCAAAGGCGCGGATTTGTCGGCCTGAAGCCCTGCTGCCCACACGGGGCTGACAGCAGCCGAACCGACCGCCAGCCACACCGAGAACGCCGCCATCTGTATCTGAAACTTGGCCGCACCCGCAAGGCCGTCTGAAATAGCCGCTTTGCCGTCTTGCACGTTTTTACCGTCGCGTGCGGTGTTTTCGGCAACAGCCATCATCATGCCGCGCTTTTTATTGAAGATGACTTTGTAGCAGGTTTTGTTCATGGCGGGTTCCTATAAAGCGGAAATACCCCCGTGCCTGTGTTTTCAGACGGCATGAGGGTAGGAAAGGGATTAGAAACTGTAATTCAGATTGAGACCGAACGTGGTGTTGGCCGTTTGAAAGCGGTCGGGTTTGTGCAGCGGTTTGGCGGCGAAAAAATCGTAAGAAAGTATTCCGCCCACTTTGCTTTGACCGCGCACACCTAAGGCCGCACCACTCAGACTTTGCCCCAACAGGTATTGCGCAGAAGGACCGGAGACACGGCCGGCGTCCAAACCCGCATAAAGCTGATGACTCGGATGATACTGCCAAGATAAATCGTTGCGCCAATACCAGCCGCGTTCGGCAGATAAAGTGGTTTCACCATCAAAACCGCGCACGGTATAACGGCTGCCGATGGCCAGTTTGTCTTGCGGCGTTAATGGTGTTTTGTTCCACTGTGCATGGAAGTTGCTGTCGAAGGCAAAGTTTTGCTGCCCGATTTTAAACGGCACATTCACACCGGTATCGGCAGTAAGGATTTTCATGCGGGACGTGCCTTCGCCGAAGGCTTCTTCGGGCGCAGACAGGCTGTTGTTCCGCCCCGTACCTCGTTTGTAACCCAAGCCCAGATTCAGCGTGGCTTGGCCGATGTATTCCTTGTGGCTTAAATTAGCAGACCAACCGGCCGTGCGGCGGCGTTGCACTTCGATTTCCGCATCATTGATAAAGCTGTGCGTTTCACGCTGCCACAATTTGAACGCGGCATGGGTTTTACGGCGGGCATCACGGTAAAGCAGGCGGCTCACGCCGACATCGCTGTTCCAGCTTTTACCGTTGTAGTCATACACCTCAGAATCGCCTGCTACCGCCTGATGATAACGGTAGTAGCTGTGGTTCCATGACCAAAGCCATTTGCCGAACGGTACGGAATAATGGAAAGCATAGCCGTTGGTACCGCCTTTGACCGTATGGCCGTCTGAATCGGTATCTGCCGAACGTGTGCCTAAATCACGGTTATACGAAGCGTAAAACAAATCACTCAAACCCAAAGGGTTATCGGCGGAGAAAGTCATATTGCCCTGATAGCGGCCGGTGGCCTTGCTGCCCGAATTGTCAAAACCCAAAGTCAGGCGGTAGGGAAGGGTGCGCTGCCGCCATTGCACCACCACATCACTCACATCCGCTTTTTCAGACGGCATGATTTGGATATCTGCCTCGGCAGTCGGAACGCGCTTGAGGTTTTCCAAACCCTGTTCCAAATCGCGCAGGTTCAACAGGCCGTCTGAATCAGCAGGAAATTCGTTTTGAAATGCGGTAATCCGACCGACATGGGTTTCTGCGGCATGGCTTTCATCAAAACGGATTTGACCGATGCGGCCGGGGAAGACAGTCAATTCCAATTTGCCGGAATTCAAATCCTGAGGCGCAGCCAAAATCCGCGTGGTGGTATAGCCGCGGTCAATAACGGCGTTTTGTGCTAACGTCATGATGTGGTTGATGCCTTGCGCACCCAGACACATGCCCGGTTGGAAGCCGGATTGTTTGATGGCTTTATTCAGTGCAAATTGGAATTTGGCGGCAGAATCGCCGATTAAGGTGATTTCTTGAACGGGGAAACAAGGCGTTTCGTTTTGAGGAAGCAGCAATGAAGAAACGGCTTCTGCGGTTCGGTCTAGGCGCACATCCGGTGCCGACTGCATCTGCTGCTCGAGTTGGCGCAAACGCTGCTGTTCCTGCCGGGCTTGTTCTTGCTGAATCAAACCGGCTTGTCTTTCGTCAGCCAGCGCGGGCATGGCAGCAGTTGCCAGCAAAGCGAACGACAACATCAATGAGCGGCAGTCTGAAGAATAGTGAAAGGCGGACATGCTTGGAACCTGTAAGGTGGTTGAGCGAGCCATGTTATTGGAATAAGGTAAAGAAAAGCAAAGTTTACATGATTAAAGGTTGGTTATTTGGATAGCCGGCCATTCCGATTTGCAATAAATTTGTTATTTTATTCAAAATAATCAATATTTTATTTTTGATTTACCTTGGTTTTTAGATGGGGGATGAATTGCGTGACAGTAGGTGGAATCCTAACCATTCCAGTTCAGGTTGCTGCCCATCAGCGCATATCGCGGCAAAACCCTGAATGAAATTGCCAATATCAGATAGAGAAAGGAAAGACGATGGCCATTGCCCATATCATCGAAGTGGAAGAATCGCCGGACTTGAGTGAATGCTCGGTGCGCCTGAGTTTCAGCGGCGGTACCAAGCTTCAGAGCAAGGAAGGGAAGACCGCATTTTACAGGAGCTTGGCTGTGGTTGAGGATGCGTTATCTGAATAACAAAAAGGGCAGCAAGATAGCTGCCCTTTTTGTTATTCTTCGTTATTCACTCAGTTATCATCACTGTCATTGAAGTACGAACAATACCAACGATTGCCAATATAGTCTGCATAGAAAATGGGGCTGACGTAGATTAGCAGTTAGGTTACACTCAAAAAATGAAGATAACCCATTACAACACAGTAAATCTACACAGCAAAAGTTGCTTCAGTTTTTTGTATTAGAAGTTACTGCTCGTTCAGCAGCGGATATACTCGGTATTCAATCTAATTGTGCTATGTTGTTTTACCGCAAAATCCGTCAAGCGATTGCCTACCATTTAGCACTTCAAGCAGACGAAGTTTTTGATGGCTCTATTGAGCTGGACGAAAGCTATTTTGGCGGACAACGCAAGGGTAAACGCGGTCGCGGTGCGGCTGGTAAAGCGGCTGTTTTTGGTATTTTAAAACGCAATGGTAAGGTCTATACCGTTGTGGTTGAAAACACCAAACAAGATACTTTACTACCTGTTATTAAAAGAAAAATCATGCCTGATAGTATTGTTTATACGGACTGTTACAAAAGCTGTGATGTGCTTGATGTGAGCGAATTTATTCATCATCGCATCAATCATTCACAGATTTTTGCAGAGTGTCAAAACCACATTAACGGCATTGGGAATTTCCGGAACCAAGCAAAACGTGTTCTGAGAAAATACAACGGAATTGACCGTAAATCTTTTCCCTTATTCTTGAAAGAATGCGAATTTTGTTTTAATTTTGGCACACTAAAATAGCAGTTAAAAATTCTGCGAATTTGGTGTGGTGTTTAGGGCTAATCTACGTCAGCCCCATATTTTATATGAATGAGCAAGCCGTAGCCTGCATGAAACCTAAAATCAATGTGTAGCAAGCGTAGGGTAGGCACTTGCTGCCCACCCAATTTAATATGGCTTTCTATATTTATTAAAACGAATGCCGTCTAAGAAATCCCAATCTTTCAGACGGCCTTACTTTCTCTTTTCAAGTGCAACATCTGTTAACAGGGGTTGGAAGATATTCAAGAATAAAACACTTGGTGTTTCATAGCCAAGTGTTTTTCTTGGACGGTGGTTCAGTTCATCTTGAACCTGCCGGATTTCCTTCCCGCTGATTTTCCCGAAATCCGTCTGTTTCGGGAAGTATTGGCGTATCAGTCCGTTGGTGTTTTCGTTCGTTCCCTTCTCCCAAGAGTGGTAGGGGCGGCAGAAATAGGTTTCTGCTTTCAATGCGTTAGCGGTTTTCTTGTGCCGGTAAAATTCTTTGCCGTTGTCCATTGTAATCGTGTGTACCCTGTCTTTGTGTTTTTTCAATGCGCTGATGACGGCGTTGGCGGTGTCTTCGGCTTTGAAATTTTTGAGTTTGCAGATGATGGTGTAACGGGTAACGCGTTCCACCAGTGTCAGCAGTGCGCTTTTTTGGTTGGTGTCGGCTTCCCAGTCGCCGATGCGCGTTCTGTTGTTGACGGTTTCGGGACGGTGTTCGATACCGACGCGGTCGGGAACTTTGCCTCCGGTCCGTGTTTTGCTGCCGTATTTTTTACGGTAGGATTTGCTGCATATTCCGAGGTGTCGCCATAATGTGCCGCCGCTGTTTCTGTTTTGATGCAGGTAGCGGTAAACGGTGCTGTGGTGGAGTTTGATTTGGTGGTGTTTTTCGAGGTATCCGCATATTTGCTGCGGGCCGGGTTTTTGACGGACAAGGGTGTTGATCTGTCCGATGAGTTGTGCGGTCATTTTGTAGGAACTGCGCTTTTTCTGTTTGCGTTGGCGGCTTTGCTGTTGTGCCGGGGCGGCGCGATAGACTTGGTTTTGGCTATGGCGTTTGATTTCGCGGCTGATGGTGCTTTTGTGGTGACCGGGCGTTTGTGCGGTTTGTGTGATGGTTTGCCGGCGGTAATGATGCTGAATGTGGTATCGTTCGTCTTGGGTCAGTTGTGTGTAGCGCATTGCAATCTTTCTTGTCGGGAAAGGCAGTATGCTACCGTATACTGACCTTTTCTGTTTTGCAATGTTGCACTTGATAGGCGAATCCGCTGCCGTCTGAAACGTTTTCAGACGGCCTTTGATGTTATGTAAGGAATTGTTTGTTTATGTTTGTTCATGTATGATTGAAAACATTGATATCGACGATAGCCGGTGTTTTTGCCCGGCTTTTTGCATTTATCGTATTTATTCATAATAAAAAGCAGCTTGGTAAAAATTTAAGCGGCAAAGCGTTTTCACAAATTAATCAACAACGGAGTGTGTATGTCTGGCATGTTTTTCATTCAGTTTGCCATTGTGCTGCTGTGTATCTTAATCGGCGCAAGGCTGGGCGGAATCGGCTTAGGCGTGATGGGCGGTATCGGTTTGACAGTGTTGGCGTTTGGTTTCGGCATGGAGCCAACCAGTCCGCCGATTGATGTCATGCTGATGATTATGGCGGTGGTGTCTGCTGCGGCAGCTATGCAGGCCAGTGGCGGTTTGGATTACATGATTAAAATCGCTACACGTGTGCTGCATAAAAACCCGAAATACATCACTTTTATCGCGCCCATGGTGACGTGGACGTTTACCGTATTGGCAGGCACCGGCCATGTGGCTTATTCGGTGTTGCCGGTGATTGCCGAAGTGAGCCGTCGCAATGGTATCCGGCCGTCGCGTCCGCTGGCCATGGCGGTGATTGCATCGCAGTTCGCCATTGTTGCAAGCCCGATTGCGGCGGCAGTGGTGGCAACGGTGACTTATCTAGAGCCGCAAAACATCACCATGACAGATGTATTGAAAGTGACTATGCCGGCGACCCTTTTGGGTATCGGCTTGGCCTGTGTGTTCGTTAATAAATTGGGCAAAGATTTAAAAGACGATCCGCATTATCAAGCTTTGTTGCAAGCCCCGGATTATGTGAACGCGTATGCGGCAGATGAATTCGAGCATGTGGGTCTAAACGTTAGCCCGCAGGCGAAATTATCGGTCGGCATTTTCTTATTGGCGGCGGTGTTGGTGGTGATTATGGGTGCGTTGCCGGAATTACGTCCGGCATTCGGAGAAGAAGCCAAACCGATGGGCATGGCTCACACGATTGAGATTGTGATGTTGGCTGCGGCAGCGTTTATTATTTTGCTGTGCAAACCGAATGGCGACGACATCACACGAGGATCGGTGTTTCACGCCGGTATGCGTGCGGTAATTGCCGTATTCGGCGTGGCATGGTTGGGCGATACGCTGATGCACGGCCATTTGGCCGAAGTAAAAGAAGCCGTATCGCACTTGGTCGAGGCCGCGCCATGGACATTTGCCTTTGCTTTGTTTCTGTTGTCGGTATTGGTCAACAGCCAAGGTGCGACGGTGGCGACTTTGTTTCCGATTGCCATTTCCTTGGGTATCCCGACCGAAATCATTTTGGGCACTTTCGTGGCGGTGAACGGCTATTTCTTTATCCCGAATTACGGCCCGATTATTGCGGCCATCGATTTCGACAGTACAGGCACGACCAAAATCGGCAAGTTTATTTTTAACCACAGCTTTATGATACCGGGTTTATTGAGCATGGCGTTTTCTTTGGGCTTCGGTTTGCTGTTTGCCAAAATGTTTCTTTGATTCGATATGGAAAGGCCGTCTGAAATTTCAGACGGCCTTTATTTATAAATCAGTTGCAATATTTACTGATGTCGGCATCATAACGCTGTTTCAATGCTTCGCGGTTGTTGGCGCGGGCAGATTCGGCATAATCGCGGTTGAGACGGGCGGCTTTGCAGTTATCGTCTTTCATCGCTTGGTTGTTTTCGGCAATTTTTTGATTTTGGGCTTCAATCTGCTTATTAGCTTCAGTGATTCGTTGATTGAGCTGATCTTGCTCCGCAATAGAGCCTTCATTTGGTGCAGGGGCAGCTGCTTTTGCCGGCTGGTAAACCGTATGCGTACGCACATTCATAGTGTTGCTTCGTGCCGGTTGCAGGCGATGCGGCACATCGGAATAGGTGGCGGTGCCGTTGGTATTGCGCCATGTGTACACGCTGTTGGTTGAAGCGGTGGCGGCAGTGAAGGATAAACAAAGGGTCAGCAGGGTGTATGTCAGGGGCGTTTTCATAGGGTTTCCCGAGTAAAAATAAAAAGGGTATTTTATGTTGTTTTGGATATTTTACTTGGTTTTTAAGCGGAATGTCATAAAAATCAGCGAAAATTTAAGGTGATATGGTTGTTTTACGTGGCAGATTGTTCAAATTGTAAAAAATTAGTGCAAATGAGCAAGTGATTCTGTTAAGTCGATTCTTTACATGTTATAATGTCGTGCATCTTGCACAAACTGAAAGCCTGAGTATCATGCGTATCGTAGAAAAAGCCTATACTTTTGACGACGTTTTATTGGTTCCTGCACATTCAACCGTGCTGCCGCGCGACGTCAAACTTCAAACCAAACTCACCAAAGAAATCACCCTCAACCTCCCCCTGCTTTCTGCCGCAATGGATACTGTAACCGAAGCCCGTCTGGCCATTTCGATGGCGCAGGAAGGCGGTATCGGCATTATCCATAAAAACATGATGCCGGAGCTGCAAGCGCGCGCGGTGTCGAAGGTGAAGCGCCATGAAAGCGGTATTGTAAAAGATCCGGTCACCGTGGCGCCGGATGTGTTGATTGGCGATTTGCTGAAACAACGTGCCGAACGCAAACGCAAAATGTCAGGCTTGCCGGTAGTGGAAAACGGCAAAGTGGTCGGCATTGTGACCAACCGCGATTTGCGTTTTGAAGAGCGTTTAGATTTGCCGGTATCGGCCATCATGACACCGCGTGATCGTTTAGTGACCGTAGCCGAAGGCACCAGCATCGAAGAAGCCCGGGAGCTGATGCACACGCATAAAGTCGAGCGGGTATTGGTGCTGAACGAGCAAGATGAGCTCAAAGGCTTGATTACGGTTAAAGATATTCTGAAAAACACCGAATTCCCAAATGCCAATAAAGATTCCGAAGGCCGTCTGCGTGTCGGTGCGGCAGTGGGTACCGGCGGCGATACTGAAGCACGTGTCAAAGCCTTGGTAGAAGCCGGTGTGGACGTGATTGTGGTTGATACTGCCCACGGCCACAGCCAAGGCGTGATTGACCGTGTGCGTTGGGTGAAAGAAAATTTCCCGCAAGTGCAGGTAATCGGCGGCAATATTGCAACTGCCCAAGCGGCTTTGGATTTGGTGGCGGCGGGTGCCGATGCGGTGAAAGTCGGTATCGGCCCGGGTTCGATTTGTACCACCCGTATCGTGGCCGGTGTCGGTGTGCCGCAGCTGACGGCGATTCATAATGTTGCCGAAGCCTTGAAAGGTACGGGCGTTCCGCTGATTGCCGACGGCGGTATCCGCTTCTCCGGCGATATTGCCAAAGCCTTGGCTGCCGGTGCATACAGCGTGATGCTGGGCGGTATGTTTGCCGGTACGGAAGAAGCACCGGGCGAAATTGAGCTTTACCAAGGCCGTTCGTACAAATCTTACCGCGGCATGGGTTCGCTGGGTGCAATGAGCCAAGGTTCGGCCGACCGCTATTTCCAAGACAAAACCGACAGTACCGATAAATACGTGCCGGAAGGTATTGAAGGCCGCGTGCCTTACAAAGGCCCTATTGTGAACATCATTCATCAATTGATGGGTGGTTTGCGTTCGAGCATGGGCTACTTGGGTTGCGCCAGCATTAATGAAATGCACGAAAAAGCCGAATTTGTGGAAATTACTTCTGCCGGTATGAGCGAATCGCACGTTCACGATGTGCAGATTACCAAAGAAGCGCCGAATTACCATCGTTAATTTGTTAATCTGAATCAGGGCCGTTTGAAAAGTTTGCCTGCCAATGCTTTTCAGACGGCCTTTTGCACAATATCTGACTTTTCTGGCTATCAGGCCGTCTGAAAAACTGTTAAACTATAGCAGTTTGATTGAATCGGTTTGGCCAATGATTAAACCGATGCCAAGAGATTGATAAAAAGCTGCTGCTTGTCGATTCGGCTGGCCTTTTATGATGCCGTCTGAAAACGTCTGCAGCATTTCAAAAGCCGATTTTTCCCTTCCTTTTATTTGGAGAATGCTCATGAGCGCAATCGTTGATATTTTTGCCCGCGAAATCTTGGACTCACGAGGTAATCCTACCGTTGAGTGTGATGTGTTGTTGGAATCGGGCGTGATGGGGCGTGCTGCCGTACCAAGCGGTGCGTCAACCGGCCAAAAAGAAGCGCTGGAGTTGCGCGACGGCGATAAAAGCCGTTACTTGGGCAAAGGTGTGTTGACTGCGGTTGAGCACGTCAATAACGAAATTGCCCAAGCCTTGATTGGTGTGGATGCCAACGAGCAATCTTACATCGACCAAATCATGCTGGAACTAGACGGCACCGACAATAAAGGCCGTTTGGGTGCGAATGCGACTTTAGCCGTATCTATGGCGGTTGCCCGTGCGGCGGCTGAAGATGCAGGCTTGCCGCTGTACCGCTATTTGGGCGGTGCCGGCCCGATGGCTTTGCCTGTACCGATGATGAACGTCATCAACGGTGGCGAACACGCCAATAACAGCCTGAATATTCAAGAATTCATGATTATGCCGGTTGGCGCGAAATCATTCCGTGAAGCCCTGCGTTGCGGTGCGGAAATTTTTCACGCTCTGAAAAAATTATGTGACAGTAAAGGTTTCCCGACTACTGTGGGTGACGAAGGCGGTTTTGCCCCTAACCTGAACAGCCACGAAGAAGCGTTGCAATTGATGGTAGAAGCCACGGAAGCCGCAGGCTACAAAGCAGGTGAAGATGTGTTGTTTGCCTTGGATTGCGCTTCAAGCGAATTCTACAAAGACGGTCAATACCACTTGGAAGCTGAAGGCAAAGCCTACAGCAGCGAAGAATTTGCCAACTACTTGGCTGACTTGGCGGCCAAATACCCAATCATTTCTATCGAAGACGGTATGGATGAAAATGACTGGGACGGCTGGAAACTGCTGACCGATAAATTGGGCGGCAAAGTGCAATTGGTCGGCGACGACTTGTTCGTAACCAATCCGAAAATCTTGGCTGAAGGCATTGAAAAAGGTGTGGCCAATGCATTGTTGGTCAAAGTAAACCAAATTGGTACCTTGAGCGAAACCTTGCAAGCCGTTGATTTGGCAAAACGCAACCGTTACGCCAGCGTGATGAGCCACCGCTCGGGCGAGACCGAAGACAGCACCATTGCCGACTTGGCTGTGGCGACCAATTGCATGCAGATCAAAACCGGTTCGTTGAGCCGCTCTGACCGCATGGCAAAATACAACCAATTGCTGCGTATCGAAGAAGAATTGGCCGAAGCCGCTTACTACCCGGGCAAAGCCGCCTTCTACCAATTGGGCAAATAAGAATAGGAAGTATGTTGCATGAAGTGGGTGACCATCGTTTTATCCATCGCACTGGTGTGGTTTCAGTACAGCCTGTGGTTCGGTAAAGGCAGCTGGGGACATGCGGATGAGTTGAAGGAACAGCTTGCAGTGCAGGAAGAAAAAAACCAAACGCTCACTTTGCGCAATAATTTCTTAGCGGCGGAAGTGGACGATTTGGCCAACGGCCAAGAGGCCATTTCTGAAATCGCCCGCGTGGAATTGGGCTATGTGCAAGACGGCGAAACTTATTACCGTTTTATCGAGAGCAGCCGTTAAGAAATTCATTTCCTTATTGAAGGCCGTCTGAATATTCAGACGGCCTTTATCTTTTTACACTATTCATTCATCAAATGAATAAATCTTTTCTATTAACATTGAAACCCTTGCAAACCCACAGATTTGAGTTCAGTCCGAAGTTATAGCGGCACAGAAAGCGAAGACATACATCTGATAAGCAAGCTTTCGAGCAGAGCATAACGAAGAAATATGCTAAAAATGAGAGGTTTGCAAAAGTCTCGTCATATCGTTATGCCGTTTTCTCAATGCCTTTACAGTTCGCTTGGTTTGATATAAATCAAATCAGGCATATAATGCCGTAAGCCTTTCAACTTATCCTTGGTTAAACTTTAGCGATAGATTGTCGTTTGTTTTCATCTCAGGAATTTCTATGCCGCAAATGCGTTCCGACGATCTACTGAGCAGCCTGCTTTTGCCTTACCGCCGCCGCTTGTGGCTGCCGGTGGTTTTGGCGTGTGTATCGGTGGCTTTGTTGATAGTGCAAAGCGCGTTGTTGGCGCGCCTGTTTGCCGATTGGTTGAATGTTGTGGTAGTAGATGCGGCGGTTAACCGTGACGTATTGCTGCATATTTTACCGTGGCTGATGGCCTGTTTGCTGCTGCGACCGCTGTTAAACTTAGGTAAAGAGCGGCTGCTGCAAAATATCAGCTTGGAAACGCGCAGTGGCTTGCGGGTAAAATTATTAGATGCTTTGGCGAATTTAGGTCCGGCACGGCATCAATACGGTAACGACGGCGCATTGAGCACACAGGTTTTAGAGCAGGTTGATGCGCTCGATGGCTACATCAGCCGTTTTTACGTGCAAAGTTTGGCGGCGGTCATCACACCATTGGCGATTGTGGCGGCAGTGTTTTTTCACAGTAAACTGGCGGCCGGACTTTTACTGTTGACCGCGCCGTTGGTGCCGCTGTTTATGATTTTGGTCGGCAGCATGGCAGCCGATAAAAACCGCGAACAGCTAGACATATTGGCGAAATTGGGCGGGCGTTTTTTAGACATGGTGCGCGGTATGCCGACGCTCAGGCGGTTGCGGGCCACGGATTGGGCGCAAAAGCAGGTAGCACAAGCGGCTTCGCGCTATCAGCGCAAAACCATGGGCGTGTTGGCCTTGGCGTTTTTATCGGGTGCGGTATTGGAATTGTTTGCTTCGCTGGCGATTGCGCTGGTGGCCGTGTATCTCGGCTTGGGCTTGCTCGGCGTGTTGCCGTGGGCGCAGGGTGTCGTACCGGTGCCGTATGAAAGCGCGTTGTTTATTTTACTGTTGGCGCCCGAATTTTATCTGCCTTTACGCCAATTGGGCAGTGATTACCATGCCAAAGCACAGGCGCAGGCGGCGGCGGAAGTATTGCAACCTTTGCTGGCACACGCCAAGCCGGCTGATTTTTCAGACGGCTTATTAAATGAAGCAACTGCCCATCATGCGCCTGAAATTCTGTTGAACAACGTAAGCATTACTGATGGAGGACGGCAACGCTTGGCCGAATTTTCGCTGCATATTCCGCCTGCCGCTCGTATCGGCATTGGCGGGGAGAGCGGCATCGGTAAATCGAGTTTGCTGCAAGCCCTGCTTGGTTTTGCTGATTATCAGGGCGAGATTCTGATAAATGGTGAAGGCTATTGTGACCGCATTGCCCGCTTACGGCAGCAAACCGCTTATCTGGCACAATCGGCCACGCTGATGCGCGGCAGTATCCGCCATAATTTGCGCCTGGCCAAAGCAGATGCCAATGAAAACGAGATGCAGCAGGTTTTGGAACAAGTCGGCCTGTGGGATGTGATTGCCCGATTACCGCAAGGTTTGGATACGCTATTGGGTGAGCGCGGGCGCGGTTTGTCGGGCGGGCAGCAGCAACGGCTTTCCCTGGCGCAATTATTGCTGCGTAATTGCGGCTTATGGCTGCTGGATGAGCCTTGCGCCCATTTGGATGCGCAAACCGCTGCCGAAATTTATGCTTTGCTGGAGACGCTCAGCCGTGGCAAAACGGTACTGCTGGTGAGCCACGATTGGCAGGAAATCAATTGGCTGGACAAAACGGTGATTTTGGGGGCGGATCGTGGAAAAGCATAAATTCAGTTTGCGCGAATTGTGGCAGTCGCAAGCCGAAAAATGGTTGCCGGCATGGGCTTTGGGTGCGGTAACTTTATTGGCGACGACGGCTTTACTGGCGGTGTCGGGCTGGTTTATCAGTGCTGCTGCGGCGGCCGGTTTAGCGGCGATGGTCACAGCTTATACGTTTGACTATTTCCGCCCCGGTGCCATTATCCGCGCCTTGGCGATTATCCGCACCGCCGGCCGCTACGGCGAACGCTTGGCTTCGCACAATGCCGTGTTGGCGCTCTTGCGTGATTTGCGTATCCGCTTGTTTGCGAACCTGATGCAAGCTTGGAATAAGGAAAATGTTTCGGCGCAAATCATGCACCGCCTGACGGGCGATATTGATTTGCTCGACAATCTGCCGTTGCGTTTTTTTATGCCGTGGCTGTGGGCGTTGCTGCTTCAGACGGCCTTTTTATTGTGGCTGGCTCTGGTAGCACCGGATTTAGCGGCAGCGGTTGCTTTGCCTTTATTGCTGGCCGGCATCGTGTTGCCTGCCTTGGCTGCTGTTCATGGCAAAAAACTGGCGCGCGCCGATGCCGACCAAACCGAAGCACGCCGTATTTTGCTGCTTGAGCCTTTGCAAATGCTGACACCGCTGCTGCTATGGCGGCGCTGGGCGGATTACCGCCGTGAGTTTATCGCTGCCGATGAAGCCTACGGCCAATTGAAACGCCGCCGGCAAGCCTTGACTTCATTATATGGCTGGTTGCAACAATGTTTGCTGGCAGCAGTGGTCGGATTAATGATTTGGCAGGCCTTGCCTTTATTACAAACGCAGGATTTGAGCGTACCGGTATTGCTGGCGATGGTACTGGCGGTATTCGGGCTGAACGAAGCATTGTCGCCTTTGACAGCGCAATTCATGGCTTACGGTTTTGCCGCCGCCGCCCGCGACCGCTTGAATGAATTGGCCGTGCCGTCTGAAACGGTTTTGAACATGCCCAATCATGATGTTCAGACGGCCTTGAATAATATCAGCCATATCATTGTTCAGAATCTTTACGCCCGCTACACAGGCGCATTGAATGGTACGGAAAATATTTCCTTTGCACTGGCAAAAGGCGAAGCGCTGATTATCCGAGGTAAATCCGGTTGCGGTAAGTCGACTTTATTGGATGTGTTGGCCGGAGAGTTGCCGGCGCAATCAAGCCGTCTGAACATGGACGGGCGGGAATACGATTTTGCGGCGGTGAATTATTTGGCGCAGCAAGTCGATATTTTCGACATGAGCTTAGCCGATAATCTGCGTTTGGGCGATGAAAAGATGAGCGATGAAGACTTATGGCGCGTGTTGGCACAAGTGACACTGGCCGATTGGGCAAGGGCGCAACCGCAGGGTTTGCAAACGCCTTTGGGTGAATACGGTGCGGCGGTATCGGGCGGACAGGCCAGAAGAATCGCCTTGGCGCGCTTGCTGTTGCGGCCGAAGCCCGTTTTGCTGTTGGACGAGCCGTTTGCCGGATTGGACAAAGCCACGCGCGGGCATATTTGGCAGATATTGCGTGAAACCCAAGCCGATGGCTTTTTGATTGCCGCCAGCCATCATTTGCCGAACGATTCGGGTTATCGGGTTTTGGATATGGATAGTGAACCATTGTTCAGACGGCCTTGAGTATGGAGATATCAAGATTTTTGCAAAACTCAATTTAAACCAAGAAAAGCATGCCCGCCATTCCTGCGAAGGCGGGAATCCGGAATTTTAATCCTCCGCAATCTTTATAAATTTCCGGCGCTGATGAGTCCGGATTTCCGCCTTTGCGGGCATGACGGATTATGGGTTCCTCAAAAATTAGAAAAACAAATGATTAATTAATACTTTAATCCACACATTTTATTGATGAATTTTATTGATGATTAACACGCATATTTAAAGGAGTATTCCGTATGGATGTGATTGAGCTCTCGCGGCTCCAGTTTGCCGTTACGGTACTGTATCACTTTCTCTTCGTGCCGCTCACATTGGGTTTATCGTGGATTTTGGTGATTATGGAGGCCGTGTATGTGATGACGGGCAAGGCGATTTACCGCGACATGACCCGGTTTTGGGGCAAATTGTTCGGTATTAACTTTGCTTTGGGTGTCACCACCGGCATTACCATGGAATTTCAGTTCGGTACCAACTGGTCGTATTATTCGCACTATGTCGGCGATATTTTCGGCGCGCCGCTGGCCTTGGAAGGCTTAACTGCTTTCTTTATGGAAGCAACTTTGGTCGGGCTGTTTTTTTTCGGCTGGGACCGCATGACCCGCCGCCAGCATTTGCTGGTGACGATGTTTATGGCGCTGGGCACCAATCTTTCTGCTTTGTGGATTCTGGTGGCCAACGGCTGGATGCAAAATCCCGTCGGTGCGGTGTTCAATCTGGAAACCATGCGCATGGAAATGACCAGCTTTGCCGATGTGTTTTTCAATCCGGAAGCGCAAAATAAATTCGTGCACACGGTATCGGCAGGCTATGTCACCGGCTCGATGTTCGTACTGTCGGTATCGAGCTGGTATCTGCTGCGTAAGAAAGACATTGAGTTTGCCAAGAAAAGTTTCCGCATTGCGGCAGCGTTCGGTATGGCATCGATTTTATCGGTTATCGTGTTGGGTGACGAATCGGGCTACAGTATCGGCCATGCGCAGAAAACCAAGATGGCGGCGTTGGAGGCGATGTGGGAAACCGAGCCTGCTCCTGCTTCGTTTAACCTGATTGCCGTCCCCAACGAAAAAGAGATGAGAAACGATTTTGCCGTGCATATCCCTTATGTGATGGGCATCATCGGCACGCGTTCGTTGGATAAGGAGATTCCGGGCATTAAAGACATTGTGGCGGAAAACCGCCAGCGCATTGAATCGGGGCAGCAGGCCGTGACTGCTTTGGAAACGCTGCGCCAAAACCGTGATGATGCCGCCGCGCGTGATGTGTTTGAGCAGCACCGAGACAATCTCGGCTTCGGTTTGCTGTTGAAACAATACACTGACAATGTGGCCGATGCCACGCCGGAAATGAAAGACCAAGCCGCGCGGGAGACCATTCCGAAAGTGGCACCGCTGTTTTGGAGCTTCCGCGTGATGGTGTTCAGCGGTGTGGTGATGCTGCTCGTGTTCGGCTTGAGCTTCTGGCATTCGGTGAAAAATACCTTCGCCCACAAAAAATGGCTGCTGCGCTTGGCGGCGGTTTCGCTGCCGCTGCCGTGGATTGCGATTGAAGCAGGCTGGCTGCTGGCCGAATACGGCCGCCAACCGTGGACGGTTTACGGCGTGTTGCCGACGCATTTGTCTGCATCATCATTATCGGTAACATCGCTGTATGGTTCGCTGGCGGGCTTTATCGTGTTTTACACGGTATTGTTGGCGGTAGAAGTGTATTTGATGCGCAAATACATCAGCCAAGGGCCGGGTTCGCTCGGCACGGGGCGTTACGACAATGAAGCGCATTAAGGAGACAGGGAATGGATATTGTCAATTTCTTTGATTACGCCAGCCTGAAATTTGTTTGGTGGCTGCTGATTGGCTTTCTGATTGCCGGTTTTGCCGTGATGGACGGCCATGATATGGGTATCTGCACACTGTTGCCGTTTGTCGCCAAAACCGATGAAGAACGCCGCGTGGTGGTGAACACCATCGGTGCGACATGGGAAGGCAACCAAACTTGGCTGATTACCGGCGCAGGCGCAATTTTTGCCGCATGGCCGATTATTTATGCGACGGCGTTTTCCGGTTTCTACTGGGCGATGCTGGCAGTCCTGTGGGCGATGTTTTTCCGGCCGGTCGGCTTCAAATACCGCAGCTTGGTGAAAAATCCGACGTGGCGCAAAACATGGGACTGGGGCTTGTTTGCCGGATCGTTTGTACCGGCTTTGTTGTTCGGCGTGGCATTGGGCAATGTGATTCAGGGCGTGCCGTTTCACTTTGACGACACCATGCGCTCGTTTTACACCGGCTCGTTTTGGGCGTTGCTGAACCCGTTTGCCTTATTGTGCGGTTCGGTATCGGTGGCGATGCTGGTTTTGCACGGCGCGGTTTTCCTGATGAACAAAACAGAAGGCGCGGTTTATCGGCGTACGCGGAAGGTGTTGCTGCCTGCCTTAATCGCCACGCTGGTGTTGTTCAGCATCGGCGGCTGGCAGGTGGCTACGGGCGTGGACGGCTATGTCGTTACCGCCGGCACGCTCAGCCCGGATACGTTGCCGAATCCTTTGGGCAAAGAGGTAACCCGGCAAACCGGCGCATGGCTGAACAATTATCGGCAATATCCGCCGACCATGCTGGTGCCGCTGATTGCCTACGCCGGATTCACCATCGCTACGTTATTGGCGCGTATGGATAAAATGGGCTCGGCGTTTTTCTTCTCGGCCTTGGGCGTGATTGGCGTCATCGGCACATTCGGCGTGTCGCTGTTCCCATTCATTATGCCGAGCAGCAGCGATTTACGCTCGAGTCTGACCGTGTGGGATGCAACTTCCGGCCATCTGACCTTGGTGGTGATGCTGTTTTCCACCGTGATCATGATGCCGGTTATCTTGGCCTACACGTCGTGGGCGTATAAAGTAATGAGCGGCAAAGTCACGGTGAAAGACATCCGCGAAAACGATCACAGTGCGTATTAACACGTTCAGACGGCCTACTGATTTGGCGGCCATCTGAAAAAAGAAAGGAACAGACAATGTGGTATTTTGCATGGATTTTGGGTTTAGGCTTTGCCGTGTTGCTCTCTGTCATGAATGCAATGTGGGGCGAATTTGAACAAGACCGCGATAAGCTGTTTGCCAAAGAAGATGAGGCCGTCTGAAAACGGGTTCGTCCACATAAACTAAGATAACAAAATGCCGTCTGAAAACAGTTTCAGACGGCCTCCACGGATTGAAAACCGCCGTTCCATCCCTATCTTAACTTCCCATCAAATTCTTACCCGACGAGCCTTTCCGTGAGCGAAACCCAAGACTTCGGTTTAGATTTATTCTTAAAAAACCTGCCCAACTTACCGGGTGTGTACCGCATGTTTGATGCGGACAACAACGTATTGTATGTCGGTAAAGCGGTGAATTTGAAGCGCAGGGTGTCGAGTTATTTCCAAAAAAACGATTTATCGCCGCGCATACGCTTAATGGTGAAGCAGGTTCACCACATCGAAACCACGGTCACACGCAATGAAACCGAAGCCTTGATTCTGGAAAACAATTTCATCAAGGCCTTGTCGCCGAAATATAATATTTTGTTTCGCGACGATAAAAGCTATCCGTATTTGATGTTCAGCGGGCATGAGTTTCCGCAGATGGCGTATTACCGCGGCACCTTGAAAAAGCCGAACCGGTATTTCGGCCCGTATCCGAACGGCTATGCCGTGCGCGACAGTATTCAGATTTTGCAGAAAGTATTCAAGCTGCGCACTTGCGAAGACAGCGTATTCGAGCATCGCGAACGCGCCTGCCTGCTTTATCAGATTAAACGCTGCTCGGGGCCTTGTGCCGGCCATATTTCGCCAGAGGATTATCGTGCCGATGTGAATCAGGCAGCCACATTTCTCAATGGTAAAACCGACGAACTCACGCAAGTATTGCACCATAAAATGAATCGTGCGGCGGATATGCTGAATTTTGAAGAAGCGGCGAAATACCGCGACCAGATTCAGGCCTTGGGTGTGATTCAGAGCCGCCAATATATCGACAGTAAAAATCCGAATAACCCAAACGACATCGATTTGCTCGCCGCCGTGGTTTCAGACGGCCTAGTATGTATCCATTGGGTGAGCGTGCGCGGCGGGCGCCATGTCGGCGATAAAAGCTTCTTTCCCGATGTCCGCCACGATCCGGATCCCAACCTTCAAGATTACGCCGAAGCCTTTGCCGCGCAGCATTATTTAGGCAAAGACAAGCCCGACATCATCATCAGCAATTTCAGTTTGCCCGAAAGCCTGCAACAAGCCTTGATTGACGAGCAGGGCAGGCAGATTCAGTTTGTCACCAAAACCATCGGCGAGCGCAAAGTATGGATGAAAATGGCCGAACAAAATGCACGCATTGCCATCGGCCAGCGGCAGTTGCAGCAAAGCAGCCGGCAAAACCGCATCGAAGAATTGGCCAAAGTGTTGAATATGGATTCAGACGGCCTCAAACGCCTGGAATGCTTCGACATCAGCCACATGCAGGGCGAAGCGGCCATTGCGTCCTGCGTGGTGTATGACGAACAGGCCATGCAGCCCAGCCAATACCGCCGCTACAACATCACCACCGTAAAAGCCGGAGACGATTACGCCGCCATGCGCGAAGTGTTGGCGCGCCGCTACGGCAAAATGCAGCAGGCCGAAGCGAACGGCGAAGCAGTGAAATGGCCGGATGCCGTATTGATTGACGGCGGCAAAGGCCAAATCAGCGTGGCCGTGAGCGTGTGGGAAGAATTGGGCTTGACCATTCCGCTCATCGGCATTGCCAAAGGCCCCGAACGCAAAGCCGGTTTGGAAGAATTGATATTGCCGTTTACCGGCGAAGTGTTCCGCCTGCCGCCGAACAGTCCGGCGCTGCATCTGCTGCAAACCGTGCGCGACGAATCGCACCGCTTTGCCATCACCGGCCATCGTAAAAAACGCGATAAAGCACGCGTTACTTCATCGCTGACCGATATCCCCGGCGTAGGCAGCAAACGCCGCAAAGCCCTGCTGACCCGCTTCGGCGGCCTGCGCGGTGTGGCAGCAGCGAGCAAGGAAGATTTGGCGCAAGTGGAAGGCATCAGCAGCGCATTGGCAGAAAAGATTTACGAGCATTTGCATTAGCATATCCAAGAATGTTGGGTAACTTGTATCCGGCATTCTGAAAATGCCGTCTGAAAGATTATAAAAACTTTCGGACGGCATTAAAGCTCACCCTTGCTTTTCGCCGCAATCATCGCTCGTAAATTGGCCAAATGGCTTTTGCCTTCTTCTTTGCTGACAATCGGTTCACCGCCTTGACGGCCTAAGATTTTCAAATCTTCCTGCGGCATTTCGTCGATAAACCGGCTTGGCTCCGGAAATTGCCATGTGCCTTGCCGTTTGCGCTTGAGGCAGTGGGTCAGTGTCAGTTGGCGTTTGGCGCGGGTGATGCCGACATACATCAGGCGGCGTTCTTCTTCGACGTTGCTTTCTTCGATGCTGTCGGCGTGGGGCAAAATGCCTTCTTCGCAGCCTGCTAAAAACACATACGGATATTCCAAGCCTTTGGAAGCGTGCAGGGTAGAGAGTTTGACTGCGTCGTTTTCTTCTTCGCCTTTGCCTTCTAAAAGCGTCATCAGCGCGATGGTTTGTGCGATTTCGATGATGTTTTTGCCGTCTTCATCGCCTTTGCGTTGCAGCCATGAAGTCAAATCGGTGACATTGCGCCATTTGATTTCACCGGCTTTGCCTTCTTCGCTGAGCAGCAGATGGTTTTCATAGCCGATTTCTTCCAGCAGGCTGGTGATGAGCCCGCCTGCATCGTCTGCTTCGGCGCGGTTGCGGTAGGTTTCCATCATGTGCATAAATGCTTGCAAATGCCCGCGGTTGGCGGTGTTGAGCAGGGCTAAGGCTTCTTCGGTTTGCGCGGCTTCGTATAGGCTGCACTCGTGTTCGTGGGCGTAGGTATTGAGTTTGCCCAGAGTCACGTCGCCGATGCCGCGTTTGGGCGTGGTCACGGCGCGTAAAAAAGCAGGGTCGTCGGCTGGATTGGCAATCAGGCGGATGTAGGCCAATACGTCTTTAATCTCGGCTTTATCGAAAAAACTTTGTCCGCCGGAAAGCTGATACGGTACGCGTGCGCTGCGCAGGGCTTCTTCAAACACGCGCGCCTGATGGTTGCCTCGGTAGAGTACGGCAAAATCGGCGTATTTGGCTTTGTCGCCCGCTACCACTTTCTGCTTGACGATTTGGCTGACTATCCATTCTGCTTCGTGCTGCTCGTTTTGACACGCCGCCACTTTCACCACTTCGCCCATGCCGAATTGCGACCATAAGGTTTTTTGGAATAATTTAGGATTGTTTTCAATCACTTTGTTGGCGATTTTTAAAATCCGCGCGGTCGAGCGGTAATTTTGCTCGAGCTTAATCACTTTCATTTGCGGATAATCCTGCTGCATTTGGCGCAGGTTTTCCATATTGGCGCCACGCCAAGCGTAAATCGATTGGTCGTCGTCGCCCACGGCGGTGAACATGCCTTCCGCGCCGGTGAGCAGCTTCATCAGGGTGAATTGGCAGGTGTTGGTGTCTTGGCATTCATCAACCAACAAATAGCGCAAACGCAGCTGCCATTTGTGGCGCGCTTCGCTGTTTTGCTGCAACAAAAGCGTGGGCAGGCGGATCAGGTCGTCAAAATCTACTGCATGATAGCTTTCTAAAGTGGCTTGATAACCGGCATAAATTTGCGCGGTTTGCTTTTCCCATTCGTTTGAGGCCGTCTGAAAAGCGATTTCAGGCGTTTGCAGATTGTTTTTCCACAGCGAGATTTGGTGCTGCGCTTTAAATACGGCCTCTTTGCCCGTGCTGCCCAGCAGTTCGCCGATGATTTTGGCGCTGTCGGTGCCGTCTAAGATGGAAAAGTTTTTTTTGTAACCGATCTGCGCCGCTTCTTCACGTAAAATTCGCATACCTAACGAGTGAAACGTGCAAATCGTCAGCCCGCGCGTTTTTGATTTGGGCAGCATTTTCGCCACGCGCTCCTGCATTTCCTTCGCCGCTTTGTTGGTAAAGGTGATTGCCGCCACTTGATGACCGGCATAGCCGATGTTTACCAGCAAATGCTTGATTTTTTGTGTAATCACACCGGTTTTGCCGCTGCCGGCACCGGCCAGCACCAAAAGCGGCCCGCCTAAATAATTCACAGCGGCTTGTTGTTGGGGATTGAGTTTCATAAGACGAGACACGATAGGGGAAATGTGTTTGGAACAGGATTATAACATTCGGCAAAAGATAAGGCCGTCTGAAAAGCAGATTCACTTTTCAGACGGCCTGTCTTATATTTTAGCTTAATTTAATTGGAAATTAAACCAAACCTTTTTTCTCCAAATAGCTTTCGTAGCCGCCCAAGTAATGCTCGTAGCCGCCTTTGCCGTCCAATTCGATGATTTGGGTGGCGAGCGATGATACAAACTGGCGGTCGTGGGAAACGAAAATCAGCGTGCCGTTGTATTTTTCCAGTGCCATGTTTAAGGATTCGATGCTTTCCATATCCATGTGGTTGGTGGGTTCGTCCATAACCAATACGTTCGGTTTGAGCAACAGCAGTTTGCCGTAGAGCATACGGCCTTTTTCGCCGCCGGAGAGAACCTGCACTTTTTTCACCACGTCGTTGCTGCCGAACAGCAGGCGGCCGAGTGTGCCGCGGATAACTTGTTCGTCGTCGCCTTCCTGCCCCCATTGGCGCATCCATTCGCTCAAGTCCATATCGACATCGAAGTCGTTTTCATGGTCTTGTGGGTAATAGCCGACATTGGCTTTTTCCGCCCATTTGATGCTGCCGGAATCGGCTGCGATGCCTTCGGCGTATTGTGGGTTGAACGCACCGGCAAGAAGTTTGAGCAGGGTGGATTTGCCGGCGCCGTTCGGGCCGATGATGGCAAGGCGTTGTCCGGCTTCCAAGATAAAGTTCAGGTTTTTGAACAGTTGGGTTTCAAAGCGTTTGGCTAAACCTTCTACTTCTACGGCTTGTCGGTGCAGTTTGGCTTTTTCATCGGCTTCAAAGCGGATATACGGGTTTTGGCGGGTTGACGGTTTGACTTCCACCATTTCCGATTTGATTTTGTCTGCCTGTTTCAGACGGCTGGTTGCTTGGCGGGCTTTGGATTTATTGGCGGAGAAACGGGCGACGAATTCTTGCAGCTCTTGCAGTTTTTCTTTCGCCTTGGCATTGTCTTTCAGCGCACGTTCCCGTGATTGGGCGGAAGCGAGCATGTAATCATCGTAGTTGCCCGGATAGATGGTGATGGTGTTGTAGTCCAAATCCGCCATATGGGTGCAGACTTCGTTGAGGAAGTGGCGGTCGTGCGAGATGATGATCATGGTGGAGTCGTATTGGTTCAACACGCCTTCCAGCCAGCGGATGGTATTGATGTCCAAGTTGTTGGTCGGCTCGTCCAAGAGCAGCACGTCGGGCTTGGAAAACAGTGCTTGCGCCAGCAGCACACGCAGCTTGAAGCCCGGAGCGACTTCGCTCATCTGCGCATTGTGCAAATCTTCGGAAATGCCCACGCCGCTCAACAGTTCGGCGGCACGGGCTTCGGCGGTGTAGCCGTCGTATTCGGCGAACTTGGCTTCCAGTTCGGCGGCTTTCATGTAGTCGTCTTCGGTGGCTTCGGGATTGGCGTAGATGGCATCACGCTCGGTCATTGCCGCCCACATTTCAGTGTGGCCCATCATCACCACGTCTAAAACACGCATTTCTTCGTAGGCAAACTGGTCTTGGCGCAGCTTACCCAGCCGCACGCCGTTTTCAATCGCCACTTCGCCGGCGGTTTGTTCCAAATCGCCGCCCAAAATTTTCATAAATGTGGACTTGCCCGAACCGTTAGCACCGATTAAACCGTAGCGGTTGCCTTCGCCGAATTTGACAGATACATTTTCAAACAGCGGCTTGGCGCCGAACTGCATGGTAATGCCGTTGGTAGAAATCATTATTGGTAAAACCTTTATAAATAGAGTGTTATAATCGGGCGGAATTGTAGCATATTTTATAGAGGCCGTCTGAAAAGGAAATGCGTTGGAAACCGAAAAAATCTATTACGCCGTGATTATTCTGATTTGCGCCGCCTCGATGCTGCTCAGCCCGTTTTTCTATATCCGTCGCACGCGTAATGCCACCGAAGTGAGCCGGCAGCCGCAACGCTGGACGCCGATTATCATCGCCAATCTGATTATGATTGCCGCGCTGGTGTTTATTTGGTGGAAGTGGTTTTAATCAACTTATTTTTACGCAAACCGGCGTTTTACCCTGACGCGAATCCATTACAATAGCTTGAATTGATTGAAACCGGATGACACACATGAAAAAAACCGTTTTACTCACCTTAGTATTGCTTGCTTCCACTGCTGCCCAAACAGCAACCGTTTACGAATGTACCGACCGTTCAGGCCGCAAGGTCTATAGCCAAGACGGCGGAAAGAAATGCAAAACCAGCAATATCGGCCGTCCATCGGTGTACACTTCGGCACCTGTTTATCAAACTGCCACCCCAGTTGCCATCAGCGAAAGCACACCGCAAGCAAACATATCTGCCGATTTGGAAGCGGCGCAACGCGAATTGCAGCAGGCGCAGCACGCTTTGGAAGAAGGCAGAAAAGTGCGCTTGGGGAATGAACGCAATTACGCTAAGTATTTAGAGCGCGTGCAAGGCTTGAAAAACAATGCAGAGGCAGCAAGGGAAAAAGTAAATGCTGCACAGGGTGGCGTTCCGGAACGGGAAGGAGCACCAATAGCACAATAAGAGGGTATTTTGAGAAAATGGATATAACCAAACAGGCTATTGTTTTTCCGATGAAAAAATTCAGCTTGGCTGCACCAATTTTAGGTTTTTTGGTGATTGGCTGGGTAAGTGTGATTGGTTGGAAACATATAATCAGCCAAATAAATCAAGTTGAGAATTTTATTATCGGTTTATGGCTGACCGTTTTAATTGCTTTATGTTATGCCACATATCGTTCAGCTAAATTTGCGTACGCCAGCTTGAAATATCCGCAGCAGTTTATTTGCTTGGATGGTGGAAATCTGAGCTATCAGATTTATCCTGAAGGAAGCGGCAAAATTGCTTATACCCAAATTAGAATTGTAGATATGCAATGGAGTAGTTGTAAAGGGCGAATATATAAAGGCAGATTACATTTATACTATCTGCCTGAAAATTTGGCAGAAGACATGGGTAATTATAATCATAAGGTTCTGAAATTGGATTACTTGTTACACCTAGATAAGCAGTGGTGGCACTTTATGAAAAGGGATTTGTATTTGGAGACATTGCTTGAATTGGAGCGGCAGCTTACTGCTAGAATCCCTAGCAATCTCTTACACAGTAAATTAGAATATGAAAAATATCAAACAAGGGTTTGGTTGAATAAATTTAATCAATAAATTAAAAATTAAATGCCGTCTGTACTTCAGACGGCATTTAATTTATTTTGGCTGAGCTAAATACGGAACATTCAACCATCTATTATGGCTATGAGTGATTACAACCTTAAACCTCATTACTTGTATTCATCAAACGTAAAGCTTTCAGACGGCCTATGTCTTTCTGATACTCAACCAGGCCGATAAATTCGCCTTGACGGCTATAGACCCGAATCGGTTGTTCATGCGGGATGTTTTCGGCGAACTGCGGGCGTTGGCCGAATTTCAGCATTTCCACGGCGCGGCTGTTGAGCGTGATTTTCGGTAAATGCTGCACCAGCACATCGCAAGGGAGCAAGAGTGCGTCGCGTTCGGCTTCGCTTAAGTCTGCCAATTTTTCCGGCGTGTGGCTCTGTGCGATGGTAAAACCGGCGGTTTCGGTACGACGCAGGGCGGTCAGGTGGGCGAAGGTGCCGATGTGTTTGGCAATGTCTTCGCTGAGGGTGCGGATGTAGGTGCCTTTGCTGCAGCGCACGTCAATTACGGCTTTGGGTGCGGCGAATTCTTGAATATCAATCGAGTAAATGGTGATGTCGCGCGGTTTGCGTTCAATCACGATGCCTTTGCGTGCGTATTCGTAAAGCGGTTTGCCTTCGTGTTTCAATGCGGAAAACATCGGCGGCACTTGGCGGATATGGCCTGTGAGCGCGGTACAGGCCGTCTGAAACTCTTGTGGGGAAATGTCGGCGCGGCCGGTGGCGACGATTTCGCCTTCGGCATCGCCGGTGGTGCTGGCTTCGCCCAGTTTCAGGGCGGCGGTGTAGGCTTTATCGGCATCGAGCAGGTATTGGGCAAACTTGGTCGCTTCGCCGAAGCACACGGGCAGCAGGCCGGTGGCTAAGGGGTCGAGCACGCCGGTGTGGCCGGCTTTTTCGGCACGGTACAGGCGGCGGGCTTTTTGCAGGGCGGTGTTGCTGCTCAAGCCTTCGGGTTTGTCGAGTAATAAAACGCCGGTGACGGGGCGTTTGCTGGGTTTGGCATTCATATGGTTTCAACTGTAAAAGGCCGTCTGAAAATAAATGGTTCAGACGGCCTTTATCTGGAATGGTTTAATCTTCTACCGGTTTTTCGGCGGCCACTTGGTCAATCAGGCTGGAAATGCTCATACCGCGTTCTAAAGATTCGTCGTATTTGAAGTGCAGCTCGGGAATTTTGAAGAGCTTGATGCGCTTGGCCAATTCGCTGCGTAAATGACCTTTGGCGTGGTCAAGCGCTTCTTCGGTGATTTCGCGGGTGCTGTCGTCCAATACGGTGTAAAACACGGTGGCGTGGCTGTAATCGCGGGTAACTTCGACTTCGTTGATGGTGACGAAACCGGCGCGCGGGTCTTTCAAACCGGTGCGGACGAGTTCGGCCAGTTCGCGCATGATTTGTTCACGAACCCTGTCTTGGCGGGCATAGCCGCGTTGTGGTTTTCGCATAATGTGTCCTTTCTGATGGCCGTTTGAAGTGGATTGGGCGTGAATCTTGTCAATCAAGCATACGGCCTGTTTCATGAATGCGCTATTATAACGGATATTCTGTGATTAGGCCGTCTGAAATGTATGCCGCTATCCTCCATTAGCACGAAGGCGCATTGAGTGATGATAATTTCGATATCGCGCTGTATTATTCAGGCGGCCTGAAGGTTTCGCTTATCGGTACCAAATATGCCCGTGAGCCGTTGCCGTTTATGATGGCCGCACGGTAAAAAAGTTCGTATATCAAGCAGGACACGGACAATCAGGAGGCTTTGCTGGTCGGCGGTATGTTGCCTGAAGGCGATTGGAATGCGGAAACACTGCAAGAATAGGGCGTGTTGCATACGGAAATCAGCGGCCAAGTTGCCTGCCAAACCATGCCGAGCGAACGCGGCGGTTATGGTGCGTTTTATCGAAATCTTTATGCGGACTTAACTGAAGGCGGGCCTTTGGCGGTAAATGCACGGCAAGTGGCGCAAGTGTTGGGTTTAATTGAAAAAGCCTATGAAAGCGTACAGACGGGCAGACGGATTAAGGTTTGATTAGTGATTAAAGATGCTGCTTGAAAATTGATTTCAGACGGCCTTGTTTTATGTATTCTATCATCAAGAAAAAATATGCAGACAGATACTCATCAAACGAAATTATTGCGGCTGATTGCATTTGCAGCGGCGGCGGTGTTGATGATTACCATGGGCATCAGGATGCCGCTCGGCTTGTTTGTACAGCCGATGGTGAATTCTACGGCGTCAGGTATTGCCGGCATCGGTTTTGCGATGGCGGTGTGTCAATTGATGTGGGGCGTGGCGCAACCTCTGTCGGGCGCATTGACGGATCGCTTTGGTGCGTGGCCGGTTTTATTATGGGAACGATTATTCTGGCCAGTGGCTGCGCGCTGATTCCGTCGCTTACCACTACTTGGGCTTAACCCTGAGTATGGGCGTGATGTCGGCGATGGGTTCCGTTGCGGGCAGCCATTCGATTTTGATGAGCCAATTTTCCCATAAACTGCCGCCATCGATGTGCGGCACAGCTTCGGGAGTGGTGAATGCAGGCGGCCGTTCGGCCAATTTTTGTTCTCACCCGTGTTGCAAGGATTGATTTTCTTACCGGCGATCGGCTGGCGCGGTGCCATGTATGTATTGGCACTGGTGAGCTTGCTGATTATTCCGATTACGCGTTGGCTAACGCGTAGAGAATCAGCAGCGGTAGCCGTTCAGACGGCCTTTCATGTGCAATTTGAACAGACTGTAAAACAGACTGTTTCCCAAGCATTTAAAGACCGCAGCTATATTTTATTGTATCTGGGCTTTTTAACTGTGGCGTTCACATTGCTTTTTGGGCGGCACATTTGCCGATTGAAGTGGCCTTATGCGGCTTACCGCGGTCGCCGGCGATTATCGGTATCGCCAATGTGATTGGCAGTTTGGCGGCGGGCTGGTGTGCGGACAAGTTGCGCAGCAAATATATTTTGTTTTGGATATATGCTTCGCGCGCATTGCTGATTTTGGTTTATCTGATGATGAGACCGGACGTTTTGCCTATTCGCATTCGGACTGGGCTTGACGTGGTTGGCCACAGTGCCGCCGACTGCCGCGATTACCGGCAAATTGTTCGGCTTGCGTTATCCGGCAACTTTATCCGGCTTGACTTTATTGTCGCATCAAATCGGTGGTTTTCTCGGTGCGTATTTGGGTGGGATTGCGGTTACGGCTTTCGGCGATTATGGCTGGATGTGGTACGCCGATATGGTGTTGGCCGGTCTGGCTGCTTTGTTCAACTTACCGATTTGCGAAGCAAAAACGACAAAGGTTTCGGCTGAAGGTTGATATTTACTTTCAGACGGCCTTAACGATTCAAAAGCAAACCAAAATACAAAGAGCAGGCGGTAAACCTGCTCTTTTTTAATGAGAAGCCAAATCCGTGTTATTGTAGCGATTTTACTCTTCAGGACGTTCGCCGTCGGTATCGTCGATTTTGCCTTCGGTGATGTCGATGTTGATGCCGACTGCTGCGCGGATTTTGGCATCGATTTCGTTGGCGACTTCCGGATTTTCTTTCAGCCACAAGCGTACGTTGTCTTTGCCTTGGCCGATTTTGGCACCATTGTAGCTGTACCATGCACCGGATTTTTCAACGATGTTGTGCTTCACACCGATGTCAATCAGTTCGCCTTCCCAGCTCACACCTTCGCCATACAGAATATCAAATTCGGCTTGGCGGAATGGCGGTGCCACTTTGTTTTTAATGACTTTGACTTTGGTTTCGTTACCAATCACGTCATCGCCTTTTTTGATTTGGCCGGTACGACGGATATCCAGTCGCACGGAAGCGTAAAATTTCAGTGCGTTACCGCCGGTTGTAGTTTCCGGGCTGCCGAACATCACGCCGATTTTCATGCGGATTTGGTTAATGAACACTACTAAAGTATTGGTGCGTTTGATGTGGCCGGTCAGTTTACGCAAGGCTTGGCTCATCAGGCGCGCTTGCAAACCGACGTGGCTGTCGCCCATTTCGCCTTCGATTTCGGCTTTCGGCACCAATGCGGCCACTGAGTCAACCACTACCATGTCAACGCCACCGGAGCGCACCAAGGTATCACAGATTTCTAAGGCTTGTTCGCCGGTGTCCGGTTGGGAAAGATACAATTCTTCCACTTTCACCCCCAATTTGCGTGCATAAATCGGGTCGAATGCGTGCTCGGCATCGATGAACGCACACACGCCGCCGGCTTTTTGGCATTGCGCAATCGCTTCCAAGCACAAAGTCGTTTTACCGGATGATTCAGGGCCGAAAATTTCGACCACGCGGCCGCGCGGCAAACCGCCTACGCCCAAAGCCAAGTCCAAGCCGAGCGAGCCGGTTGAGATTACTTCTAAGTTTTCTTCTTGATGGCTGCCATCCATCTTCATGATGGAACCTTTACCGAAGTTTTTTTCGATCTGGGCTAAGGCAGCGGCAAGGGCTTTGCTTTTTTCATCTGACATAATGGTGCTTTCTGTAAGAAATGTTATTACGAATCAACTAAGAATTTATTTAGCTATTATTGCATAAATTAAGAAAAAGTATAGTTTTATTTTTCTTTAATTTCCAGACGGCTTGAATAATGCCTAAAATATGACATAAATTCCTATTAAAACATCGTGTTAGGTAAATAAAGTTTGCGGCAGTTTTGCGCATGTTCAGCTTGAAAGTATAGCATAAAAGCTTTTAGAAACCGTATCAGGGAATAATACAAACTGAAAAATCATGCCGTCTGAAAAGTTCAGACGGCATGATAAACGCGTTTGGGTTAGTGGCTACAGCCACCGCCGTGGCTTTCGCGCAGCGCTTCGGCAGCTTGTTCGTCCGCATGATAGCTGGAGCGAACCATAGCGCCGATGGCAGCGTTGCTGAAGCCCAATTCATACGCTTCTTTTTCAAAGATTTTGAATTGTTCGGGCGTTACATAACGTAATACCGGTAAGTGGCCGTCTGAAGGTTGCAGATATTGGCCGATGGTAATCATCTCGATATTGTGGGCACGCATATCGCGCATGATTTCGCGTACGTCTTCATCGGTTTCACCCAAGCCGACCATGATGCCGGATTTGGTCGGAATATGCGGCATCATTTCTTTATAGCGGCGCAATAGATCCAATGAATGCCGGTAGTCGGCACCCGGGCGGGCTTTTTTATACAGGCTCGGATGGGTTTCCAAATTGTGGTTCATCACATCGGGCGGGGTTTCGGCCAAAATTTTCAGGGCAATGTCCAAGCGGCCGCGGAAATCAGGTACGAGAATTTCGATTTTGGTGTTCGGGCTGCGCTCGCGGATGGCTTTGATACAGTCGGCAAAGTGTTGCGCACCGCCGTCACGCAAATCATCACGGTCAACGGAAGTGATCACCACATAACGCAAGTTCATTGCGGCAACAGATTCGGCCAGGTTGTGCGGCTCGTCCGGATCCAAAAGGTTAGGGCGGCCGTGACCCACGTCACAAAACGGACAGCGGCGGGTGCAGATATCACCCATAATCATGAAGGTGGCCGTGCCTTTGCTGAAGCATTCGCCGATATTCGGGCAAGAGGCTTCTTCGCACACGGTATGCATCTTTTGTTCACGTAAAATATCTTTGATTTCAAAGAATTTTTTAGAAGGTAATTTGGCACGGATCCATTCCGGCTTTTTCAGTTTTTCTTGCAACGGTACCACTTTAATCGGAATGCGGGCGGTTTTGTCGGCACCGCGCAATTTTACGCCGCGTTTGGGATCGTCAATTTTAATTTCGCTCATCATGATTCTTTCGAGGTCAGTTGCGTGTTCAGATGGCCGGTAAGTTTATCGGCTACTTCGGCAAGCGTGGGGCACGGATTGATTAAATCCGCGATTTGGGTCATTTCCATACCGGCATAGCCGCAAGGATTGATGTGGCTAAACGGGCTTAAGTCCATGTTTACATTCAAAGCCAAGCCGTGATATATCGAGCCGTTTTTGATGCGCAGGCCGAGCGAGGCGATTTTGCGTTCGCCCACATATACGCCGGGGCGTTTCGGATCGGCGGCGGCTTCAATGCCGAATTCGGCCAATGTAGCGATGATGCTGTTTTCCAGTGCAGAAACGATGCGGCGCACGCTGGTTTTGCGGCGCTTGAAGTCAATCATGGTGTAAATCACCAATTGGCCGGGGCCGTGATAAGTGATTTGACCGCCACGGTCGATTTGCACCACAGGAATATCGTTGCGAATCAGCAAATGTTCAGGCTTGCCGCCTAAGCCTTGGGTAAATACCGGCGGATGTTCGACTACCCATAATTCGTCTTCGGTATATTCGTCGCGATTGGTGTTGAATGCTTTCATCGCTTCAAATGTCGGCTGATATTCCGCCAAACCTTTCTGCACGATTTTCATTTCAGTAAACCACTTTCACCATTTCATGCGAAGTTAGGGCGCGGTAGATATTGTCTAGCTGCTCTTTGCTGATGGCTTCGATTTTTACGGTAGCGCCGGTATAGTTGCCTTTGCTGCTCGGGCGGGTGGTTACGTGTGCTTCGGTGGTATTCGGGGCGTGTTCCTGAATCGCAGCTAAAATGGAACTGACAAACTCAGGGTGGGCAAGTCCCATCACTTTCAGAGGAAAGATACACGGAAATTCAAGCAGGGTTTCGGTTTGCCAAGGTTTATTGGTTTGATCAGACATGGGGTATTCCTTGTTAAGGCCGTCTGAAAGCCGATAAATGCTGTTCAGACGGCCCGATTTTGTATTCAGGCATATTTTAACGCAAACGCCAAGCCTTGTTAACCTGACTTGTCCTTGCATTTAAAATGGTTATCGGGCAAATATGCGCATCAAGCCGATTTTCAAGTCTTGAAATCCAATCTTTCAGCCCAACTTACGGGGCAACTTGATTCAAAACCGCAAGAGATACACATATGTCAGAAGACAAATATTTTGAAGAATACAGCGCGCTGGCTACTTTGCCGCTGCGCGATGTCGTGGTTTATCCGCATATGGTGCTGCCGTTGTTTGTCGGCCGCCCGAAATCGATTGCCGCGCTGGAAATGGCAATGAGCAATGATGATCCGGTATTTTTGCTGGCGCAGTTGGATCCGAATATTGAAGAGCCGTCTGCCAAAGATTTGCACCGAATGGGTACGGTTGCCCAAGTGTTACAAGTATTGAAGCTGCCGGACGGTACGGTAAAAGTATTGGTGGAAGGCGTGCGCCGCGCCCGTGCGTTGACTGTGGAAGACAAAGGCGATTTGTTTTTGTCGCACGTCGAAGCCGTGAACGAGCGTGAGGATGAGGCCAATCCTGATATGGAAGCGCTGCGCCGCACTTTGCTGTCGCAGTTTGAACAATATGCCAAACTGAACAAAAAAATTCCGGCCGAAGTGGTGAATACTATTAATGGTATTAGTGAAAATAGCCGCTTGGTTGATACCATTGCCGCGCATTTGCAATTAAAGCTGGAGCAACGCCAGGAAATCTTGGAAACTGCTGGCATAGTCGGCCGCATGGAATTTTTGCTGGGTCAATTAGAAGCCGAACTCGACATCATGCAGGTTGAGAAGCGTATCCGCGGCCGAGTGAAGCGCCAAATGGAAAAATCGCAGCGTGAGTATTATCTCAACGAGCAAGTCAAAGCCATTCAGAAAGAATTGGGCGAAGAAGACGAGCGCGGCGAACTCGATGCGCTGGAGGCTAAAATCAAGGCAGCCGGCATGAGTAAAGAAGCACAAGAAAAAGCCTTGAACGAACTGAAAAAGCTGAAAATGATGCCGCCGATGTCGGCCGAATCGACTGTGGTGCGCAATTACATTGATACGCTGCTCGATTTGCCGTGGAAGAAAAAAACACGCGTGATCAAAGACATCGCCAAAGCGGATTTGGTATTGAATGCCGACCATTTCGGTTTGGAAAAAGTCAAAGAACGCATTTTGGAATACTTAGCGGTACAAAAACGCAGCGATAAACTTAAAGGTCCGATTTTATGTTTGGTTGGCCCCCCGGGCGTGGGTAAAACCTCGCTGGGTCAATCGATTGCCAAAGCCACCGGCCGTAAATATGTCCGCATGGCTTTGGGCGGAGTGAAAGACGAAAGTGAAATCCGCGGTCACCGCCGTACTTATATCGGCTCGATGCCGGGCAAAATCATTCAAAGCATGATTAAAGCGGAAGTGAAAAATCCATTGTTTTTGCTCGATGAGATCGACAAATTGGGTAATGATTTCCGCGGCGATCCGGCTTCGGCTTTGTTGGAAGTGCTTGATCCGGAACAAAACAACGCGTTTTCCGATCATTTTGTGGAAGTAGATTACGATTTGAGCGATGTGTTGTTTATCGCCACGTCCAACAGCATGAACATTCCACCGGCTTTGCTCGACCGCATGGAAATCATCCGTTTATCAGGCTATACCGAAGACGAAAAAGTCAGCATTGCTATGCAGTATTTGGTACCGAAGCAAATGGAACGCAACGGCGTGCGCGATGGTGAGATGGTGATTGAAGAATCGGCCGTGCGCGATATTGTTCGTTATTACACCCGCGAAGCCGGTGTGCGCTCGCTTGACCGTGAAATCGCCAAAATCTGCCGCAAAGTGGTGATGGCGGTGCAACTGAAAGAAGATGCTCAAAAAGCCAAAACCCGTAAAACAAAACCGAAAGCGATTGTGGTGAATGCTGATAATCTGCATGATTATTTGGGCGTACGCCGCTTCGATTTCGGTGTGGCCGAGAGCGAAAACCGAGTAGGTCAAGTCACTGGTTTGGCGTGGACGGAAGTTGGAGGCGAATTGCTGACCGTAGAAGCCGTAGCTTTGCCGGGTAAAGGCAATATCCAATCGACCGGCCAATTGGGAGATGTGATGAAAGAATCGGTTACTGCTGCTTGGTCGGTATTGCGTTCGCGTGCCGAATCAGTCGGCTTGGCACCGAACTTCTACGAAAAACAAGACATGCACGTGCATGTGCCGGAAGGTGCCACGCCGAAAGACGGCCCGAGCGCAGGTATTGCCATGACTTTGGCGATGGTTTCCGCATTTACCGGCATTCCGGTACGCGCTGACGTGGCGATGACGGGCGAGATTACGCTGCGTGGTGAAGTATTGCCGATTGGCGGTTTGAAAGAGAAACTGCTGGCGGCATTGCGCGGCGGCATCAAGCATGTGTTGATTCCGAAAGACAACGTCAAAGACCTGGAAGAAATTCCGGAAAACGTGAAAACCGGTTTGGAAATCCATGCTGTGAAGTGGATTGACGAAGTATTGGCTTTGGGTTTGGAACATCAGCCTCAGCCTTGGCAGGCCACGTTGGAAAACGTGGGAACCTTGGCCGAAAGTCCGAAAATCAAGCCGTCAAGAGCCAAAGCGACAAAACACTGATTTCTTGTAAATGTGTTGTAAAAGGATACGGGTTTGCTTTCAAAGCCTGAAAAATAAAGCAATTCCGTATCTTTTCGCTTGACATGGTAATTTCAGAATTGCTATAAAGCACACAGGTACTCAAAAGTACGAAAAGCCCGAATCATCGGGTTCTCCATTATTTTCAACGATAGGAAGGGACTGATTGTGAACAAGTCTGAATTAATCGAAGCAATTGCTCAAGAAGCTGGTATTTCAAAAGCGGCTGCCCAAAAAGCATTGGACGCGACTACTAATGCCGTAACCGAAGCGCTTAAAAAAGGTGACACTGTCACTTTAGTAGGTTTTGGTACTTTCTACGTTGGCGAACGTGCCGAGCGTCAAGGCCGTAACCCTAAAACCGGCGAGCCTTTGACCATTGCTGCTGCTAAAACTCCTAAATTCCGTGCCGGTAAAGCATTGAAAGACGCGCTGTAATTTTTCATACGGCCTAATCATAAAAACCGAATCTGATGATTCGGTTTTTTGTTTGGATAATCGGTGTAGAAAATCGCCGGGTTGTTTACACTTTTTATGCGAAACAGCTTTTATAGTGAATCCACTATATTTTTTGCCTGAAGACCTATTTTGGGATTTTTGAGTGTTATCAAGAACCATACGGCTTCACCGTGTTTTTCGGTATTCCCGACAACACCCAAAAATCCCAAAATAGGTCTTCAGGCAAAAAAGAAAAAGTGTGAACAACGCTGGGATTTTCTACAGTCTTGAAAAATATTCATGCTTTCAGACGGCCTACTGAATTTTGCGGTACAATTCCGTTAACCAAAAATACAAGGCATCAAAATGTTTACAGGTATTGTACAAGGCATGGGGCGCATTGTTGCGGTAAACCAACCGTCTCCCGATTTTCGCACCCATATCGTCGAACTGCCACTCAACATGGCCGATAATCTGCAAACTGGTGCATCAGTCGCTAACAACGGCTGCTGCCTGACCATTACCGAGATTGACGGCAGTCAAGTCAGCTTTGATTTAATGAACGAAACCTTAGCCAAAACCAATTTAGGCCGTCTGAAAGCGGGTGATTGGGTAAATTTGGAACGCGCCGCCAAGTTTGGTGACGAAATAGGCGGCCATGTAATGAGCGGTCATGTGATGGCTACCACCACGATTACACGCATTGATGAAAACGAATTTAACCGCACCCTTTGGTTTTGCCTGCCTGTGGATTTGAAACCTTATATCTTAACCAAAGGCTTTGTCGGCTTGGACGGTTGCAGCTTAACCATTGGTGATGTGACAGATGATGAATTTAATGTGCACCTGATTCCCGAAACTTTAGAGCGCACTTTATTCGGTACACGCCAAGCCGGCGATGAAATCAATATCGAAATCGACCCGCAAACCCAAGCCATCGTCGATACTGTTTTGCGTGTGATGGCGCAAAATAAATAAAAGGCCGTCTGAAAAGAAAAACTATGGAACTAGCTGAATTTTTGAAAAAAGCCGATGCGGTATTAAACCGCTTGGATTTGATTTTGCCGGCAGAGCAAACGGCCATTGATTGGGATGCGCTGGCTTACCGTTGGCAAAGCGTAGGGCGCAAAGGCGTATTGGAAAGCCTTCCCAATCCGCACACTTTCCCGATCGGTTACTTGGCGGCAATCGGTTCGCAAACCGAACGCTTGATTCGCAATACCGAGCAGTTTTTGGCAGGCCGTCCGGCGAATAATGTGTTGATGACCGGTTCGCGCGGCACAGGTAAATCATCGCTGGTAAAGGCTTTGCTGCATGAATATGCCGGTCAGGGTTTGCGTTTGGTTGAAGTCGATAAAAGCGATTTAATCACTCTGCCAGCATTGTTGCCGCTTTTGGCTGATCGCCCGGAGAAATTCATTATTTTCTGCGACGATCTGTCGTTCGAAACCGGTGATGAAACCTACAAAGCATTGAAAACTACCTTAGACGGCGGCTTATCGCAACGTTGCAGCAATGTGTTGGTATATGCCACGTCCAACCGCCGCCATCTGATGCCTGAATATATGGATGAAAACGGCGGTACCACCGGTATACGCGGTGAGATTCATCAAAAAGAAGCCGTAGAAGAAAAAGTCTCTTTATCCGACCGTTTCGGTTTGTGGTTAAGCTTTTATCCGTTTGATCAAAACGATTATTTGAAGGCGGTAGAAAATTGGTTGCGCGACTTCGGCGTGGAGTACGATGAAACCGCCAGAAAAGCAGCCTTATTGTGGGCGCAAATGCGCAGTAACCGTTCCGGCCGCTCTGCATGGCAATTTGCCTGTGATTGGGCAGGGCGTTTGCCGGAACAACGTGTAATAGACTAAAAACAAAAAGGCACTTGAAAAAGTGCCTTTGTTGATTCGTGTTGGATAAAATTAGCGCAGACAACTATCAAGCCAAATTTGGCGCTGGCTCGGGCTCAATAAATGATAAATTCGGTGTTGAATCGCCAATTCGTCCACGGCAAAATCCATATGCGACAGATAGCGGCTTTCAACATAATCGCGCGCATTGTTTTGATCAAAATTAGGATTGGTCAAAATTTTCATAATGTTGAGGCGGCGTGTGCGGTCGGTGCGTTGTTCTTTTTTATAGGCTTTGTCGGCAGCCACTTTATAATCGGAGCGGATACGACGCAGTGCAGAGTGTTGCTCTTGGCTGAGATTCAATTGGCGGAAATTGCAATTGGCATGGAAATCATCCAATTGTGAGGAATGGGGGGCGGCATAAATCACACTGCTGCACACCAACAAGGTGGCAAACGATAACACCTGAAAAACAAAAGGAGATTTCAACACAACAAACACAGCATTTTCCTAATTTTGGATACAAATGAAATATAACGGATAAGCATGTCAAAGGCGGTTTTATACGCGTTAATTTTAGTTGGATTATTGTTAATTGTAAATTAACAAACACTAATGTATGCTTTGTTTTCAGTAGGTTATAAATCATGTAATTATTTTTTTAGAAACGTTATTTATTCATTAATATTTTAAATAATCACATAATATACTGATTCACGTTAAAATAAACGCCACCCATCAGCCACACCCATCGAATTTTAAATTTTGGAGCATCTATGAGCCACTATCGTATTTCACCGAGCATTCTTTCTGCCGATTTTGCCCGATTAGGTGAAGAAGTCAGCAAGGTCATTGCAGCCGGTGCCGATTTGATTCACTTTGACGTGATGGATAACCATTATGTGCCGAATCTTACCTTTGGGCCGATGATTTGTTCGGCACTGAAACCTTATGCCAGCGTGCCGATTGATGTGCATTTGATGGTCGAGCCGGTGGATGATTTGATTCAATCTTTTGCCAAAGCAGGTGCCGGCATTATTACTTTTCATCCCGAAGCGAGCAAACACATTGACCGCAGTTTAAGCCTGATTCGCGATTTGGGCTGCCAAGCCGGTTTGGTGTTGAATCCGGCCACTTCCGTAAGCGTGTTGGAAAATATTTTGGATCGTTTGGACATGGTACTGCTGATGTCGGTGAACCCGGGTTTTGGCGGCCAAAGTTTTATCCCGCAGACCTTGGTGAAAACCCGCCAAGTGCGTGCTATGTTGGATGAATATGAAGTGCAAACTGGCCGACATATTGCGCTGGAAGTCGATGGCGGCGTAAAAGCGGACAATATTGCAGAGATTGCCGCTGCCGGTGCAGATACCTTTGTGGCCGGTTCGGCTATTTTTGGCAAGCCGGATTACAAAGCGGTGATTGACCAAATGCGCGAAGAATTGGCGCGTATTTGAAGAATAAAAATGGGCCGTCTGAAACCGGATGGCCTGATTTTAGTCACATGCTAAATATTTGTTTGATAAAAGCATACACAATAAAAAGGCCGTCTGAATATTTCAGGCGGCCTTTTTATTTTTAAATCAAACGATTAAGCACGTTTTCGGAATTCGCCGGTGCGGGTATCGATTTCGACTTTGTCGCCGGTTTCGATGTAGGCCATCACTTGGATTTCGGTGCCGCCGACCAAGCGGGCGGTTTTCATCACTTTGCCCGAAGTGTCGCCTTTAACCGCAGGCTCGGTGTATTCTACTTCGCGCACGATGATGGTCGGCAATTCGACGGAAATCGGGTTGCCTTCGTAAAAGGTCACTTCGCATTGGTCTTCCATGCCGTCAACGATGAATTTCAATGCATCGCCGATGTTTTCGGCTTCGATTTCGTATTGGTTGAATTCTTCGTCCATGAATACATACATCGGGTCGGCAAAGTAGCTGTAAGTACAGTTTTTACGTGACAATACCACGACGTCGAATTTGTCGTCGGCTTTAACGATGGTTTCAGAAGCCGCTCCGGTCAGCAGGTTTTTCAGTTTCATGCTGACTTTGGCTGAGCTGCGGCCGCCTTTGATGTATTCGGTTTTTTGTACCACCATTGGGTCGTTGCCGACCATGAATACGTTACCCGGGCGCAGTTCTTGAGCTGTTTTCATTGTGTGTTTCCAATCAGATTCTAGTTACAAAATAAACGCGCTATTTTAGCGTATTTGAAACAAATTTGGCTAGTTTTTCCAGTGAAGTTTGTTGGGAAAACAGAAATTTCTGCCAATCTGCGACACTTTGCTGCCATTGCTCTCGGTGTGCCGTCAGCGTTTGCCAGGCCTTGAGGCGCTGCTCGGCCGATAATTCATGCGCGCCGTTGAGTTCGTCGGATAAAGCTTGATGCGCGGCCATCAGATTTGGTGGGTAAACCGGCGCTGTTTTCTGCCAAAATGCATGCAGCTTTTCCAAATGCCCCATTTCATCTTGCGGGTAAATATGCCAGAAAAACGGCTTGGCAGCCAATTGCGCGCGCACGAAGCTGTCTTCGCCACGAATCATCAGGCCGTCTGAAAGCTGTAGCAGCTTATCGAAATCTTGCTGCGGTACAAAAGGCATGTTAACCAGCGTCACGCAGGCCGTCTGAAACGTACCGCCTGCGTGTTGCAAGGCGCATTCAGGAATGGCTTGCGCCGCTTTCAGGCTGTCGATGATTTGATTGCCCGCCAAAAGCAGGGTGATGGGCTGGCCGTGTTGTTGCCACATTTCTAGCCATTTCACCCAAACCGGACTGTTATAACCGAACAATAGCCATTCGTCGGTAGTTTTATCGGGCAGACCATAATGCCGTCTGAAACGGCCAGCGTCAAAGTCAATGCGTTTGCCAAAATCGGCTTCTCGTATCAGGCCGCCGCTTTTATCGCCGAAGCCCATAAACCAGAAAAATTTCTGTAAACCGTCGGCTTGTACCGACGGCAGTAAATGAAGACGTTCGTTACTGTCTTCCGCGCTCAAATATTCCCAGTTGAGCCAAAGCGGGCGGTGTTGCCGAATGATATCTAAAACATTTTCGGGCAGGTTACAGGCGAAGGTTTCGATCACGATGTGCGGCGGGGACAGGATAGCGACATCATTGGCCGATTGCACTGTCCACTCATGCAAAGCAATGCTTTGATGCACGCAGGGAACAGGCGGCAAATCAGGGCAAATCGCCTGTAAAGCAGCTATATCATCTACCCACAGATGCACCTGCCAATTCAGCTCATGATTAAGCGCCTGTGCCAAACGCCACGACACACCAATGTCGCCGAAATTATCGATGACATTGCAAAACAGCCAGCAGGATTTTTTTTCAGACGGCCTGATTATTTCATTATTCATAAATTAATTGCGTTCACAAATCGGTAAAGGGGGTTAGGATAAGGCTGTACAAATCAGATTTTGATAATTTGCTGATTAAAGACAATTGCTTAAATGGTTAAGGTGTAGTGTTTTGTAACTTGATTTATGTCAACTTCTTTTCGGGTATGGGGTATAAAATAAGGCTGAATTAAGATTTTTTCTACGTTAATGAAAGAGAAGGTGGCTATGATTAAAGGTATTCAGATTACTCAAGCGCAAAACGAAGCATTGTTGAACTCATTCTGGTTGCTGGATGACAGCACTAACGAAGCGCGATGCTTGGTGGCAAAAGAAGAGAGCGGCTATCAAGCCGATGCCGTGGTGGCTTTGGCCGATTTGGGTGAAATTTCTTATAAAGAAATTCCACTGGATGTTAGCGCGCGCCCTAAAGTGGAAGGAGGCCAGCATTTGAACGTCAATGTATTGACCCGCGAGACTTTGGAAGATGCCGTGGCTAATCCGGACAAATATCCGCAATTGACTATTCGTGTTTCCGGCTACGCCGTGCGTTTCAATTCCTTGACGCCTGAGCAACAACGCGATGTAATTACCCGCACATTCACCAACAGCCTGTAATTCGCTTTTTTAAGGTGATATATCAAAGGCCGTCTGAATTTTTCAGACGGCCTTTTGTATCAAAATCCACCGAAATAATACACCAAATAAATAATCAGCAACACAATCGGGATAAACAGCAACATAGTTTTGCGTTTTAATTCAAATTCTCCTTTCAAATGATGCTTAATCACGTCAAAAAGTACGAATTTAAATAAAAATGTCGCTTCGCAAGCCAAAATAATGCCGTTAATCAGATATTGCGTGTGATCCGGCGGCGGAATCAATACAAAAGCCAGCATGGTAATGATCGGCATCAGGCACACAATCAGCCAGCGAATCAGCAAACCTTTGGAATCATTCATTGGTCGATAAAGACTGCAGTATTTCAATAAAGGCGTATTATTCATGCAAGCGGCGGAATCGTCCAGTAGCATTTGTCATTTATGGCATAAAAAGAACAAGAATAAAACACTTGGTGTTTCATAGCCAAGTGTTTTTCTTGGACGGTGGTTCAGTTCATCTTGAACCTGCCGGATTTCCTTCCCGCTGATTTTCCCGAAATCCGTCCGTTTCGGGAAGTATTGGCGTATCAGTCCGTTGGTGTTTTCGTTCGCTCCCTTCTCCCAAGAGTGGTACGGGTGGCAGAAATAGGTTTCTGCTTTCAATGCGTTAGCGATTTTCTTGTGCCGGTAAAACTCTTTGCCGTTATCCATCGTAATCGTGTGTACCCTGTTTTTGTGCGCCTTCAATGCTCTGATGACAGCGTTGGCGGTGTCTTCGGCTTTGAAGTTCTTCAACTTTTAGCTCGGTAGCTTAACGGATAGAATTTGGAAAGGCTCGGTTAAACATCAACATCCACCATTAGAACGCGGAAGCCGATGTCGGCGAGAACAGCCGCGATATTAGCTGTGAGAGTAGTTTTACCGACACCGCCTTTGGTGGAAGTGCATGACAATATTACGGGTGCAGACATAATATTTATCCTTTTGGGTTATGAAAATTTTTTTAAAAGGAACAAATATCACTAAAATATGCTAATTGTAATTTAACATAATATAGATTATTATCATATACAGATGGGTTTATTTAAGTTTTTGTTTTATAAAATTATTCCTCCTTATTTTGTTTTAAATTCATACTTTCCCAAGGCATGTATTTAACTGATTCTTAAAAACCAACTGAAACCATATTAGAGTTTATTCTAGATAGAATGGTTATTCAAGAGGTTGAATTTTATGTAAAATGGGTTCTAGTCGCAAATTTTCTGATGATGGCAAAGGACTTTTCTTGCATATGGCATATAATAGAGGAGCAGGTCAGAAAAAGTCAAACCCAGGATACTGGCCATACTATATCTTTTATAGGTTTATTTCAGAATTGGATAAACAGGGATATTCAAAAGCCACGAAATCGGCTTACCTGTCTAAATTGACTAAATTTGGACTGATTGTGGTGGGTTTGGGTTATAAGCACCAAGATGAAGCATTAGTTCACCTTCCGATTTTCAAGAAGACACTGGTTGAATATCACAAGCTGTTATTGGGTGCGACAGGCAGAAAAGGGGTTATCAATCCAAGCTTAAACTTATACATATCAGCTTGGCACAGTTTCTGTAGGTGGTATACCGCTACACATTGCCTTAAAAACCATCGTTTTTCAACTTGTAAAACTTTTAAGTTACATTCAAAACTCCCTTGTACTTTAAGGATTGAGAAGTTGGCGTATATCGAACCTGATGACCTGGGGAATTATTGCGCCATGAGGGAATGGTGCATGATTGATCTATTCTCTACAGCCGCATTGCGTGTAAACGAGCTTATCGGAATCAGGGTCGCTCATGTTGATTTCATCAACCAATCCATCGTATTGGATCAGCAGTTTTTAAATCCGAGACGCATCTACCTCGACAAAAAATCCATAAAATACCTTGGTCTTTATGTAAATCTGCTGAGCAAAAAAATCGGACCCTCCCGTTTCTCACTTGAGACATACCTCTTTGCAGGTAGAAGAGGACATATGCTGTCTACGAATGAGTTATATAGAACCACCTATTCGGTTACCTCGCGAATCTTCGGGTTTCATGTCAAGCCGCATATGCTGAGGTCTGCTTGCGGCAGGACGCTTTTTTTCAAATGCCGTGATGAGCGGCTTATTCAGGAGTTCATGGGGTATAAATCGGTTCGAACCATACAAAAATATTATGCTGTTGATCTGGATCGGTTTGCCGAGTCATTGAGGCTTTATCACCCCCGTTATTCAGTAAAGACGAATGCGGAACTGGCCGCCGAGCATCATGCAGGCGGCCTTTAATCCGTCAGAGGTATTTTTTCAGATATTTTGCCTGCAGAAACACCATATAGGTACTACTTAAAATCGGTACCAATAACCAATAGGGCGACAATACAATCGGGCTGCATAAATAAAACAGAATACTGAGCCAGATGATGCCGCTGCGCCAATATTTTGCTCGGTGGTAAATGCCGGCACTTTCACGCGAAGCATTCTCTTGCCGAATCCGTCTCATGACGAGGCCGTCTATCAGGGCCAGAATATAGAGAAGCGCAGCTAAACCGATAAACAGACAAATATTCCCAATGCGTATCGAAATAACCTGCAAGGTCTTATCAAAGTGTTTGAGCAGGTCCAATCGCGGAATCAGGTAATTTTTGAACTGATAACCCTCATCTGATTCAGATTGTGCGGATAAAGCTTTGTTTATTTGAGACCACTCGAAGAATACGGTGCTCAAAGTACGATAGGATGTTCTGGCCACAGTAGTGTTCAACTGTTCAGACGGCCTATGCTGCCACAGTGTTGCCTGATCCTGATTGATGGCCTTAAGGCGGGATAATTCCTGCTCTAACAAATCGGGTGCTTGCAGATAGTTTTGTGTTGCAAGAGAAAGCCCAAAAATAATCAATAAAATCAGAAATACTGTATAAATTGCTTTAAATGGTGAAAGCAGGAATTTCAAAGGTAACGAGTTCATGTACCAGCCGCTGGATTTAGCCGACATAGGATACCCCCTCTACAAATGCCTCATCATCACCGGATGGTGAGCTTAAACGGTAGGATGCACGCATCGCAGCAGCTATGTCTGTGATATGGCTCGGAATGAGTTTTGCCTCATCAGGGTCTGTTTTGGGCAGAGGGAGGCGGATTTTATAAAGTTGCCCGCCTTCAATTAGGGCAAACGCCTGCCCTTTGGGCAGCTGCGTTAAATCTGCGACCGTGAGCATAGGCACGGTTTCAGAGCCAATCCTGTCCTCATTGCCGCTACCGAAGTCCTCATGGCTATCAGGGAAAGCCACATCATTTGCCCTGGAAACCAAAGTGCTGGTCATGACTTTGACTTCAGGCAGCTGATTGGTCAGCATTTCGGCTGTTTCGGCCGTCTTGACGCGCAGCATAATCATGGTATTCAAGTTGCCGCCAATTTGGCCCGCTTTGGCCGGAGAACCTATTTTTGCTTCCACATCTTTCCATGTCTGGGTGTAAACGGTGACCTGATAACCGGCACCGCCTGCTTTGTTCAGCAACGGGATAAATTCATCGCCGATCAGCTCGTTGAATTCATCTGCGTGGATGGCAATTTTGCGTTTGCCTGTAGCGCCGCTTTGGCCAAAGCCATGCCCGTGTTTGTAGATTTGTCCGGCCAGTGAGGTGAGGTCGGCGAACATGGCATTACCGACGGCACCGGCCACTTCCGCGTCAGAGAGGGAATCCAAGCCGATATAAACCACGGCGTTGCTTTCAATCACCTTGCGCCAGTCCATAATCGGGCGGGGATCCAGCAAGTCGGAAGTATCCGGGCTGATCAGTTTGGCGACATCGCCGGTTGTCAGTTTTTCCAAAAGCGGGTAGAGCGAGCTGACGAGTTTTTCAAAGTAGGAACGGTCATTGGATAAAATGCCGCCTAGGGCATCAATCAAAGGCTCATTGTGCTGTTTTGCTTTCAGGAACGAACCAAGTTTGATGGTGTCCAGATTACGGCCGGTTTTAACGGCCGTTTTCGCTTCCGATTCCGGCAATGAGAAATCATTAAATTCATTCAGCCATCCAGGATAATTTTTATCTAAAATCAAGCGGAAATAATCGCCGGCCAGCTGATCGACGTTGGCTGCGGCTTTATAGATGTTTTCGTAATTCGGCTTGATGGAGAGCCCCTCCATCGTTTTGGTTAAAACGTTTACGAACCGCCATACAAAGTCTCTAAAGGCGGCAGATTGGCCTTCGCTCGGCAGTTGGTTGGCAATACGGGTGGCTACCTCGGTGATACGGCCATAGTCGCTGATGGGGTTGTAACGGCAGCTGTGTTCCGGGAATCCCAGGTGAAACATATAGAAAGGCCGGCCTGCTTTTTGAGCCTCCACATACATGCGAATCATCAAATCAGCATCACCTTTGGGGTCAAATGCGATGGTGACATCGCCCCGGGCGATATCCTGAACCAACATGGTCTCGCAAAGTCGGGTTTTTCCGACGCGTGTCGTGCCCAATACGACTTTATGGCCGACACGTTCACCCAAGTCTTCCCAAATATCATGTTCATCGGTTTCAATGCCGTGCAGTTCCGGCGAGCCGCCGACAGGCGGCAATGGCGCAACCGGATTCCACCATGCATTTTGGCGGGTCAGTCGGGTCAGCCAATTTGTCCCGGGTGTTTCAATCTCATATTTCCTGGCCATGCGATACAGCGCAGACGGCTTGAGCAAATGCTGATTTTCCGGCTGACGTACCATAAAAAGGCGTTGTGTATGGGTTTGAGTCCAGCGGAACCCTTTGCCGAGGTACAGGGCCTTGTCCGATACCGGAATTTCATCTGCAGTAAGTGCATAGTAAGGCAGGTTCCTGATGTTTTTGCGGTATCTCATAATCCGTCTTGCCGAGAGGGTTCGTCTGCATGCCAAACCGCCGCAAAACAGCATCCCGCCATAAGTAACAGGAAGCGGCATAGGCAATGCGGCCAGAACGGCAATTGCCGAGGCATAGGCGGCTACGCTGACCCATTCGTATGGAGCGCGATAAATGTTTTCAGGATATTGTGCGGTGCTCATTCGTTCTCCAAATTCAGCAAATTGGCATCATCTTCTAGTGCGATTTCAGTGTTGTTGGCCGGCCGTGAGCTCGGCTGGATAATGTGTTTGATATTGTGTTCGGGGATCAGGTAACAGTAAAACAGACGTTTGTTGCTGCCATTGGTCGTCATGGTGCGGAATAAGGCACTGCGCTTTGTACGCTCATGCAAACGGAGTGCCTCAAATCCCTTTTGAGCCAGAGGACCGAAGCTTTCCGTGTCGGCCTTGTTGAATACCCCGCCGGCGTAGTCTCTAAAAATCACAGGGGAAACCAACAACATCCCACGGTCGATAAAATGAACCGGCGAACCCGGTTGATTGGTTGATATTGTGCCGTCAGCCAGCCCGTTACCAAGCCAATGGATAAACTGGATGCCCCTTTGCCGGGCTTCCAGTTTCTTTTCCTCTATCGCCGGAATGGCAGTTTCAGCTTTCTCCGGTTTTGAGCGGAGTTCATGTTCTGCTATGCTGCCCTCGAGTTCGATCATGCCCTTGGTTTCAGTGATGGTTTGCAAGGTAGGCGTTTGGGCGATGTTTACAGGCCTTGGGGTACTGTTGGGTACGGATTGCCGGTCATGGATGATTTCCCGAATTCCTGCTTGTGCAGTATCTTCTTGAGGCAGGTTAGATGAATCTGCATTTTTCGTGTCAGGCTGCTCAGAAGTAAACAACTGATTCAGTAATGCCCTACCGGATTGCCTTTTGGCCTTTTGCTCGGTTTTCGCCGTTCCAGTTGAAGGTACTGCCTTGGCTATTGTGTTTGGGGCAGGGATATCTTCGACGATGGCAACTTCAGTCTTGTCTGGTAGTGTCGGATTATTGACTGGGGCAGATTCCGCTTGTTCGCTATCTAGACTTTCGGTTGTTTGTTCTGGGATTAAGTCAAATTTAGACAGTAAGCCGTCTATACCTGAAGCAGCTTCCTGGCGGCTGGTATGATTTTGGGTGGTCGGTTCGGATAGATTGGCAGGCAACGTTTCGGTGTCTGCTTTGGTCTCCTCTACCTCTGCGATAGACTTGGTTGCTTCTTTCTCGCTGAGAAAATCGGAACGGATGTGTGTCTGTTGAGAGTCTTTTTCTGACTCTTCCCGAGCTGACGGTTTTTCTGTCTCATTGGGGGCATCTGCTTGGGCAGGTTTGCTTGCCAGTACCTTTAGATGGCCTTTAAATTCTTCGGGGAAGTTTCCATCCGGATAAAGAATGGCTGCCTTGAAGCATAAAACACTGAAGTTGGCCGAAATTTGTTGGCCATCACCACGGGTAAAGCACACTTCGATATTGGATACGGCTTTAAATGGGTCTGAAGCTGGGACGATTGCGCCATACTCATATAGGGTATCAAAAATACGCTGATTATCTGCAGGAAATGATGGGGCCGCCCGATGCTGGTTGGACCTCAGGTATTGGCGGACATAATCGGGGACATTTTTGGCCATGATGTAAATCAGGTCGCCCTGGCGGAACAAATCCCCGCCGGCCGTAATGGCCACGCTGAAATGGGCACCACGGTCGGCCAACATTTCCCGGAGCGTTTCCATAAGGGTTTCAATCAATGGTGTGCGTTTTGCGGATGCAAAACGTTGCCGGCTGCCCGATTTGAGGTCACGGGAAACGGAAGTCATATCGGACCGGGTAATGACTTCCTGTAATGGGCTTCCGTTTTTTTGCCCGCTCAAGTAATTACGCAGTACAATCATCAGATTAGGGTCAGTTTCTGCAATCCACCTGCGGACGTGTGCGGGCACCAGGCTTTGAAAAAAAGCCCACGCGATTTCAGTGTGTGTGCTGTAATTGGATTTTGTTTCAGGGAAATTGACACGATAATATTTCCGACCGCTGTCGGCCATTGATCCTGTGTCAGGCAACCATACGGTTTTATGCTGGTCGGCTGCATCAGCGTACAGTTCGATTTCAAAACCGGTCATGGTTTTTCCCACATCGTGCAGTATGGCGGCGCACATGATGCCGTAACGCCATACGGCGGTTTTTCTGGCGATATCTTCGGTTTTTGCGTTCGGCGGCCAAGACTGTGATGTCGAGGCGATAAGTGCCAGACAGGCGACATCCAAGGTATGTTTGACCAGCCCGCCATCACCGGCGTGGTGATGTGATTCGGATGCCGGGAGGCGCTGTACGAATTCGATATAGCGGTGGAGGAAAGGCAGAGCATCTCTGTGCCAGTTTTCATTGGATAAGCCCAGATTATTTTTAATGTGACTAATCAAAGGAGAAAGGTCGAGGGTCATATACTGCAGTGGCGATAAAGCAGCCGGATTTTTTGACCGTCGAGTGGTTTGAAGTAATGTTGATGTTTTGATAGTTTCTCCCGTGTTTGTCTGCATAGGGTGCTTTTTGCAGCAGTTTAACTTCTTTAGCCACTTCACCACGGGCGTTTTGAGTAGGGGTGAATTCCACAATATCGCCGCTGCGGATAGGCAAATCATCCAAACGGTAAAAATATTCTTCACCATCATCGCCTATAATGTAACCGCTCCCCTTATTGGCGTTGAACCATTTCACTTTGCCTTTCATTGCAGTATTCTCCTTAATTGGCGAAGCCGCCTCGGATATGCTATTTCACTGTTTCGTTCAATAATGCCTGCCAATCTGATGGAGGATTGCCACTTTCGAGCATTTTTTTAAATACCGCATAAGCATCATTCTTGCTGCCGTAGGTTCGTTTCGTATCCGAATCGTTGATCCAGGCAAGAATAATGATTTTACTGGCCGAGTCGTATCGGAAGAATAACCTGTACCTTTCCATAATCTTTGCCCGCCGCCAATGCTTGTATTCACTACCCATAGTCTGACCCAAGCGGTATTTTTTATTGTCGGGCGCATGGGCAATGGCATCTATTTCATCAAGTATCCGCTTCAGAAGCTTTGCCTCATCTGATTTGGCGGCTTTTTCGGCCTTTTCTTGGCTCTCTACTTGCTCAGCAAGATTTTCCATCTGCTGAGTAAAACACCCATGCTCATAAATGGTATAACCATTTATTATCATCTGCTCGTCAGGCATATTGATCCTCTACTATGTTAATCTCCGGCCAGTTGACGATAGCGGGCATAGCGGGAAGAGGAAGCGGGACGAATCGACTCAGGAGAATTTTGCATGGATTGCTCCAAAAAATTCAGAAAATTGTGAACCACCGGGTCGTCGTCACATTCTTCTTCATCAATCACATCTTTTTCAAGCAACACCTGGCCACCTTCCAATACAGAGAAGCGGAGCTTGTCCTGCTTTTCCAACCCCAATGCTTTACGCACTGACTCCGGAATGGTTGTTTGGTTTTTACTGGTCATGGTTGACACAGCATTTAAAATAACATTCATATTCATTTGTGCCCTGCCTATATTCCTATTACTCTTCACAACTCTGGCTTATCAGTCCTACTGTGTGCCTTTAATATTTAAGCGGCCTATGGGACTTTCATCAAAATTTAATATTTAGTAAATTTAATATCTAGTGGGATATCCCACTAGATTAAGTGTAAGGCAACTTCCTTACCTGTGTCAAGTATATGTTTTTTCACAACACGGCATACTATTTTGTTTGCAGTAAAAAAGCAGAATCTGAAGATTCTGCCTTTTGATGAAGGGCTATTTCTGCCCTGGTTCTTTTTGATAATGCGGGGAGCGTGGGCCGTAGAGAATGCCGTTGTGTTTCGTTGGAGAGAGTAGTTGGGCACCGGCTGTTTGAGCCATATTATAGCCTTTGTCGCCTAATGTGCCGACTACTTGGTCAATAATGGCACCAAGAAGGGCGGCTAGGATACCATTGTTGTTTTTTTGTCCGGCATCAGAAGCTACGGCAGAACCACTCCAAAGCTCTTTGCCGGTACGCGCATCGACCAGTTTAGCCTCAGCACTTACAGTGGTCACGCTTTGTATAATTTGGTATTTAGTACCGTATTCTTTCACGGTTACATACAGTACAGCATCATTACCAAAGATTTCACGCAGTTTGTCCAGCTTGACATCGTGGATGTCGGCCGCATTGGTGAGGCCGTTTTGCTTGAAGGCTTCAGCAGCAACAGCAACCGGGAAGACATAATAACCTGCTTCGGAGAGTGGAAAGGTTGTAGCGGTCAGCATGCCCCAAGTGGCTTTAACGTCAGGCGATTCATTCAAAGGCGGCAAAACCAAAATAGATTTGGGATTGCTTTCTTTAAAAGCCGTATAGTCGTAAGGCTGTGGCTGGTGGTACGTTTGGCAGGCGGACAAAGCTAAGGTCGCGGCTAAAGGCAGTAAACACTTCATCATCTTCATTGTTTTCCTCCTGAGGCCTTACTCTTCAACAGAAAATCCATAAAAACCGCCGATTCGGGGAACAGCTGTTTTTCTGTTTCAAATTGTGCCTTGGCTGCATCCGGTTGTCCGGCATCAATCAGCAAAAGACCCATATGGGCATGGGCTCCCGGGGCGGCAGGTAGCTGCTTACGGTTGGCTTCATTAAAATACTGCTCCATCTTGTCGATTTGCTTACCTGCCGAACTGTCGTCGTTTTTCAGACGTTCGTAAACTGTTGAGCTGTAGTCTTTCCAGTAATACATCGACTTAGGCGCAGAGCCACAGGCTGCCAGTAAAAGTGCGGCAGCCAGAGGCAGTCCATATAATGACATCCCTTTTTTCATACGGCCTCCTTAACGGTTAGGCTGCCAAGCGCCATTGTCGATGGCTTGTACCAGGTTGTTTACGGCTTCGCGTACGGCCAAATCCAATACTTTGCCGTTCAAAGTTGCGTCGTAGCCTGAGGTACCGCCAAAACCGATGACCTCTCGGTTGGAAAGTGAATATTCACCGGCACCTTGAGTAGAATAAACAACCTCCGAAGTTCGGACATTAACGATATTCAAGGCAACTTTGGCATAGGCAATCTGTGATTTACCGCGCCCTAAAATACCGAACAATTGGTGGTCGCCCACATCTTTACGGCCGAACTCGGTTACATCGCCGGTGACAACATAGTTTGCACCTTTCAGATTTTGTGCCTTACCCGAGATACCGGCTTCTTGTTTCAAGGCGCTCAGGTTGGTGCGGTTCAGCACATTGAAACGGTTGGTTTGTTGTAGATGAGTGGCCAAAATGGTCTTAGCTTGACTGCCTAAGCGGTCTTCGCCGTCGGAGAATACACCTTTTTGGAAGCTTGAACGGTTATCGAAGCTGCCGATGGATATCGGGGTGCGCACACCATTATATTGCGTATTGTATGAAGCAACTTTAGCCACTTCCAGGCTGCGTGAAGATTCTGTTGCACAGCCGGCGAGCAAAGCGAGCGCGATACCGCAGGCCAGAGTAGTTTTAAGCATAGTCATAAATCATTCTCCATATGAATGATTGGTTAAACATCGCAAGTCAGTATATTGCATAATTTCGTTAAGAAAGGCAAGATCTGATTAATGTGTGCCTTGCTTGGGCTTCCGTTGTCAAAACGGATACTTATTTATCATCGAAAGTTATGGAGGCAGCTGGAGCAGTTCGCTGAAATGGACAAACAGAAGCTGCCGACCGGTGCGCCCCTGCAGAAAGCATCTGTACAGCTGGACTCCGGCTCCGGCTAAGTCATGTACGCAATGAATTTATTATTTCGTCATGGGCATGAGCCGCAATCATCATATCGAAAGTGGACAGGCTTTTTCCATGCTTTTCTACAGAAGCTTTAAATTTGCCGTATGATTCGGATACCGATTGGTCGAATGGAAGGATATCGACGTATTTTAAAAACTCTTTTACAGCCTTATGCAATTTTACTGCCTCAGGTTTTTTAGCCAAACTGTAATGAATCTCTGCATGAGTGATGCTGGAAATGCACAATGATGAAATAGGGACTTTTTTCAGGTTTTCCATAAAGGCAGGGTGCAATTTGAGCGCATGATTAGTCGCATTGGTATCAAGCATATAACGTTTCATTCCTGCCAGCCTTCAAAAATATCCCGTTCTTGTGGATCTGCTTCTGTATCGCGCTCAATCAAATCATTATTTTGGGCTGCTGCCAAGATAAAGCCGTCCCAATTTTGCGGGCGCGAAGACAAAACGACATCACCGTCTTCGTTTCTACGGATAATATACTTCTGGAAATATCACTATCAAAGTTTGAAGTATGCTTGAGCTTATTATCAAAACTTTCAGTTTTTTTAATAATTTCATCGATTTTACGGACACCCGCAGCTCCAACAATTGCAGCCGATATAGCTTGCGGAATCAGCATCTCTTCCACAGCCGATCGTTCAGCCCGTTCAGGACTCATGCCTGATACGGTTTTTTGATCAATTTTGTCTTTTTCAATCCATGCGTCAGGGAAACGGGCCAAGAAACCGTCTTGATAGCCTGACCAGTTGATTGCCGCCGCCTGTCCGAATCTTCCGCCCAATAACGAGTTTTCACCGAACATCACCGGAGCAAACTCTTTAATCAGCAATTCCCTCTGCTTTCCATCTTTGATTTCATCTGCCAAATAGGTAAAGAAACGTTCTCTTTCTTTTTGGAAAGCTTGAACCACAGCATTTTGGCAGGCTTTGTTAGGACACTGGGCATAAGCATAATTAAAATCTTCTACTGTATGGAAATTACCTTTTCGGATAATTCGGTCGTATAAAATCTTACTTTGAGGACTCAAACGACTACGGGCCGTATGGGAAAGGATAGAGTTATTTTCTACCGCATTTCCCGAAACCAAACTACCCTGAACCGCATTGGTGGTTGTGTTTCCAACAACCGCCCCCGTAGCCGTTCCCAACAGGTTTGTAATCGCCGTTACGGTTTCCTTCTGCTCGGCCGTCAGTTTGCTGCCGTCTTTCTCGCCGTAGAGATAGTTGCCGATTAACGGTGCGGCCGCTTCGGCACTGCCTGCGCTGATGGCTCCGGCCAGGGCATTGTTGTCTCCCGCCGCTGCCGTTGCCGCACCCAATACCGCATGGGCAAGTATATGGGCGGTTTCCTGTTTGGCGGTCAGATTGCCGTCTGAATTCTGTTTCGCCACTCCTTTGAAGTATTGCCCGATTTGATAGGATACTGCCGGACTTGCAGTGGCGGCTGCAATGCCTGCTGCGCTGTCGGTCGGTGCGGATAAGCCTGCGGCAATGCTGTTGAGCAGCACTTTGCCTTTCTGCCAGTTACCGGTTTTTTGCCGGTACTCGGCTTCGCTGATAAGGCCTTTTTCTTTCTGCTCTTTCAGCGTATCCAGTTTTTGGTTGATTTCACTGTTGGCCGACTGCACATTTTTGCTGAATTCCTGACTGACCTTCCGCTGTAAATCAATCTCGCGCTGTACCTTGTCTTTATCAAACGTATTTTTCAGACGGCCTGATGCGGCTTCGGCGGTTTCGCTGCGGGTGTCGGTGTAAACCGCTTCGGCTTGTTTGCCTGTCGGGTCGTTGCCGATGACGATATTGCGTGTGCCGATGCCGCTTTTGGTAACACTGTTTTGGCTGTCGCTGTCGGAGCTGTAGCCTATGGTTTTGGAGAAGGTATCTTTATCGCTTACGTTTTTCAGACGGCTGTTGTGGTCAGGTTGGCTTTGCCCCAACGTTTTGCCGCTTACCCCTCCGGAAGCTCCGAAATCGAAACTTTCGCCTTTGTAACGGCTGTGGTTTTCAATCCGTTCTTTACAGCTTGAGTTCGTTTTCAACTTTATCTTGGTCAAACACGTTGTTCAAGCTGTCTGAAAAAATATTATTTCAAAATACGCTTATAGCCTTTACTTTCCATACATTGATATCTTGCTTCCTTCGTTGCTTTTATGTTGTTTCCTATTACTTTTGTGCATTCCTTTATATCTATATATAATTGCTGTTTATCTATATTTTCTTTAAAAAGTGAATTGGCAGAAATTATTGGGCAGTCTACGTAATTTAAATGTTGCACACAACCAGTTTCTCTATCGTAATAACAAGAAATTAATAAAGAGGCTAATATTAGAATTGGTGTTTTTTTTATCATTTATATCCTCCAATTTTTAAAAGAATTTGTAATATAGTTAATTAAAATAAAAACTACTCATTAATGCGGCCATAAAATTGCCCATTTCAGGCAGCACTTTTCGTAGATGCTTTTTAATGTTCGCCCATGCTTTTTCAATCGGATTAAGCTCTGGCGAATAAGGTGCAAGAGCTAAGATTTTATGCCCCTCTTTTTCTGAAATCTCTGCTAAAACAGACATCCGATGAAAGCGAGCATTATCCATCACAATAACAGATTGTTCAGTTAATTCAGGCAGCAATACGCCTTCAAACCATGCTTCAAATAAACGACTATCCATCGTGCCTGAATAAATCATGGGTGCAATTAGATTACTTTGGTCTTTGATTTGAGCTGCAACCAGTGATGTGCGCTGGTATCGTTTACCACTGATTTGCGCTTTAACTGGAAGCCCTTTTGGTGAATAGGCATAAGGACGGTAGTAAAAAGTATCAAATCCTGTTTCATCAAGGAAAACAACTTGATAATCAGCATATTGATTTAATGCTTGTTGATAAGTGGCTACCTGTTCTGGTTTTTGTTCTTTGTAGCTCGTGGTCTTTTTTTACGCGTAATACCCAATACTTTGAACAAATAACAAATATTAGCCGGCGTACACCCAAAATGAGCTGCAATTTCATGCTGGTATGCATCAGGGTGTTCTTTAACATATTTTATGAGCAGGTTTTTATTGACTTTGGTTGCATTGCCACCTTTGACTTGATGTTCAAATGAACCGGTTTGCTCATAGCGTTTTCTCCAACTTCGAAATGTTTTTGGGTCAATTTGGTATGCTTTGCAAACTTCGCTGGCATTTTTGCATGCCTGATAGTATTGGTATGCTTTTTCTCGTAGTTCTATTGAGTATGACATTTTGGACTCTAAATATTCAGTGTTGACTTGGGAATTCTTATTTTAATATACTATACATCAGGCGACATTAAATCTGATAATGCAAAAGGGGCTGCAGCAGGGATGGCTACAATCGCCGTAACGCTTGAAACCCTACCATCATTTTTATTAGGATGGTTAGGCTCTCCTCTGCCGCGAGTGGTATTTCCAACCTCATCATATAATCCCCACATTTGCCCGCCCAATACATCGTGTGTTCCTGCAAAGGACTCGACGACCCAATCTTTCCAACTGCCTACCACATATTGCCCAAACATTTCTCCTTGAATAGGTTGGAAACCACCTGTGAGACCATGCATCCCTTTTGCAGCAGAGTTCAAATTCTTATCAATAGCATCCTTTAAAGTAGGAATAGGATTACCATCAATAGATGTTCCGCCAATATATTTGTAGCTACCATCTGGATTCGGTTTGCAACGTGACTTCTCATTAATTCCTCCACAAATCGCATCCAAATCAATCCGAACACCTCCTAATTTTACGCCATCGAAGTAACCGCTATCATAACCTGCGTTAGTCAGTTTTGTTTCACTATCATATATTCCTTTAAACAAGCGAGAATTTTCTAAGGTTTCTTGTCGCAGTTTAGTTGCCGCAAGCTGTAATGTTCCTTGTGTAATCGCCGTATCAGGTGTTCCTGAGACAACGCCCACAGTTGTTTCAAGTATCCGTTTCAGATACTGTAATTTGTATATTTGATTATAAAGTACTGTTTTTTCTTCTTCGCTTTGAGTATTTTTGATTTTTTCTCGCAATGCTTCTTGTTTTGGCAAGACATATGCATTGATTGTGGCAAAAGCGTTTTGCCTGAACTCTTTTGTTACTTGAACTTGAATATTCAGTTCTTTTAATACCCGCTCTTTATCAAAGGTATTTTTCAGACGGCCTGAGTTTTGTTCGGCGGTTTCGGTGCGGGTGGCGGTGTAAACGGCTTCGGTCGCTTCGCCCGTCGGGTCGTTGCCGATGATGATGTTGCGGGTGCCGATGCCGCTTTTGGTAACGCTGCTTTGGCTGTCTTTGTCGCTGCCGTAGCCTATGGTTTTGGAGAAGGTGTCTTTATCGCTTACGTTTTTCAGACGGCTGTTGTGGTCAGGTTGGCTTTGTCCCAACGTTTTGCCGCTTATTTCTGCAGAAGTACCTAAGCCGAAACTCTCGCCTTCGTAACGGCTGTGGTTTTCCATATCGCTGTGGCTGATGGAGGCCGTCTGAAAGCGGTTTTTACCTTCGCTTTCGGCTTTTTCAGTAGAAGTGATGATGCCGCCTTTGAGGTCGGTATGGTTTTTGACTTTGATGTCGAAGCCGTCGTCTCCTGCGTAAAGGCCGCTTTGTTCGGTTACACTGCGGTGGTCGGCGTTGACTTTGCTTTGGCTGTAGTCGCCGCTGCCGCTGAAGCCGTAGCCGACGGTTACCTGACCGCTGATGTTTTGCTGTTTGCCGTGGTAAACGGCGGTATCCTGTACGCTTTCGATACGGAGGTTTTCAGCGGCAAGGGCAATGCCTTTGCCTTTGACCTGTGCGCCTTTGATATTGACATCGCCGCCGCTTTGGATGACGGTGCGGCTGTCTTTGTCGCCGATATGGCTGTGGCGGTGGGTTACGTCGTCGCCGTTTCCGTAGCCTTTGCCGTAGTTTCCGCCGCCGGTAAAGCCGACGCTGACACCGTTGCTGAAATCAAGGGCGACACCGGCATTCCAACCCCGTTGGCTGTTGTTGCTGCGTTCGCTGTGGGTTTGTCCGGCAGCCAGAAGGTCGATTTTGTTGTCTGCGGTGAGGAATGTTCCACCTTTACCGGCTACATCGGAACCGCGCACGGTGATATTGGAAGCGCTGCCGTTTCCTGTGGCGGTCAGTTTAACATGGCCGCCGGCCTGAACGGCAGAGCCGCCGGATTGGGTGCCAAGGATATGGCTTTTGCTTTCGTTACGCTGTTCACCGTAGGTAATATTGACATTGATACCTGCACCTTCGCTGTTAATGGCTTTACCGACGCTTTGTGCCGCCTGATAAGCCTGCCAGCCGGTATTGGCGGCAGCCATGGCGTTGGTGCGGCTGTTGCGGCTTTGCCCAGTTTGATCCAATGATTGTGAGGCCGTCTGAACGGCTTCGACTGCTTGGGTAACAGGGGAACTGATGCCTACCGTCATGCCTTTTTGGGTAAAGCGGCGGTAGTAGTCGGCATGGTATCCGCCTTCGGATGCATCGATACGGATGTTGTGGGCGGTAACGTCTATATTGCCGTCGGCCGACAGGTTGCTGCCCCGTTGGGTGTAGTTTCTGCCGGCGGTGATTCCGGTATGGCCGCTACCGCTGCCGACGACACTGCCGACACCGGTTACGGTTGCCGAGTTTTCGTGCGTCAGGTCGGTTTTGTTGCCGATAAAGCGGCTGAAGCAAGCGTAGGTTGGGCCATGACCCAACAATTACCTAGAGATATAAGGTTTTGTTGGGTTTTCAACCCAACCTACGCTTGCTAGAATTGAAGTCTTATGCGGGTAACAGCTTGCTACATTACCGGCAACGGCTTAATGCCAAACGCAATCCTGCGCCGATTTCTTCAGGCGTATTGTCCAAAGTTACAATCACATTTTCCACGCCTTTTATGCCTTCCCATGCTTCCAGTTTGACATGACGGCTGGGGCTGATTTTGATGCGGCCGTTATTCAGCCAAATCGTGCAACTCATCATATTTTTAAACAAGGCTCGCTTGGTTTTATAGCCTAGTTTTTCGTAAAGATGATTTAACCAATCAATATGGCGTTGAGTTTCTTTATTAAAATCAAAAAAATCAATCCGTTCAGCTTCATTATTTAATGTTCTACTGTTTGCCAACGCTTGTAAAACAATGTCTCCTAGAATTTTATCATTAGTATCCAACGGTAGAATATGGGGAGGATATAAATGATCTATTCCTATCATTCCTAAACCTGAATAAGTTTGAATAATAAAGGCTTTCTCGTTAGCTTTAAAACTTGCCCAATAATCTCGTTCTGAATTGAAAGTCATTATTTAATCTCCGTAATTTTAACAGTAATATTGCGGCTTTTACCGTATTCTACTGCACGCTGTAATTGCTGCCTTTGCGCTGCATTGGTTTGAGCCGGAATTGCTAAATGGATTTCCCGCTGTTTAATCATATCTGTTGTTAATATTTTTCTAGATAATTCATATTCTGTAAAATTCGCCGTCTTATCAATATATCCTTTCATGGTGCTGTAAATTTGTTGTGGTTTGGCCAAACGTGCCGCCGTTTGCGTATCCAGTGTTTTGGCACTGATTGCGGTTTTCGTCGTTACATCAAAATAATCAAAGGTCTTGAAGTTTGGCGGTAGGCGAGCATCAGCCGCTAAATTTTTACCGACATAATTTTCCCACGGCATACCTTGTTTGCCAACACTGGCACCCCACTGAATACCAACAGCTTTATTAGAGATTATGTTAGATAGCTGATGATTTCGTACCCAAGCTGAAGGTGGTTTATTCTGTGGTGCTTGTAAGGCTGCATTGTTCGCTCCTTTTCGAATTTGAGCGGATAATATGCGGATGTCGGCTTTTTTCCTTGCTTCCTGCCAAAATGATGAGCTTTGGACTACATTTTTCAACTTTCCGACTGTTTTCTGTACTGGTACAGATTTAGCGAGCAAATTGGCTGTGCCACTACCTAAAATTATTGAAGTTGCATTTGCACCTACTCTTGCAGCGAGTAAAGCATCCATATGAGCTGCCAATTTTCGATCTGACCGATATGCTTCATCTCGGATAAGTTTCCATTCATCATAACTGATAATTACTTTATCAAAAGTTTGTGCAGGATTGCTAACGACATCAATAAAGGCTGCATATGTATCCTTATAGTTTACAATGGCTTCCCATGTTCCTGCTGCCACTTCTTGTATACCGATTCGATTTACCTCTCCTGCGTATTGATTATAGTAATTAATATACTCTTCAGCATATTTTTCGTTGCCCTTAAATAATGTTCGGGCAAGATGCCGGATTTCTTTTTTCCGTGTTTGCTGAGCCTGATCGGCATTCATATCGAAGTCATTCACTCCTAGAGTGTGGGCCCAGTTATTTTCTACCGCATTCCCTGCAACCAAACCACCCTGAACCGCATCCGCCGAATGAGTGCCAACAGCCGCCCCCGTAGCCGTCCCCAACAAGCCTGTAATCGCCGTTACAGTTTTCTTCTGCTCCGCCGTCAGTTTGCTGCCGTCTTTCTCGCCGTAGAGATAGTTGCCGATTAGCGGTGCGGCGGCTTCGGCACTGCCGGCACTGATGGCACCGGCCAGGGCGTTGTTGTCTCCCGCCGCTGCCGTTGCTGCGCCCAATACCGCATGGGCAAGTATATGGGCGGTTTCTTGTTTACCGGTAAGTTTGCCGTCTGAATTCTGTTGCGCCACTCCTTTGAAGTATTGCCCGATTTGATAGGATACGGCCGGGCTTGCCGCTGCGGCGGCAATGCCTGCTGTGCTTTGGGTGGGCGCACTTAAGCCTGCGGCGATGCTGTTGAGCAGCACTTTGCCTTTCTGCCAATTACCGGCTTTTTGCCGGTACTCGGCTTCGCTGATAAGGCCTTTTTCTTTCTGCTCTTTCAGCGTATCCAGTTTGCGGTTGATTTCGCCGGTGGCCGACTGCACATTTTTGCTGAATTCCTGACTGACCTTCCGCTGTAAATCAATCTCGCTCTGCACCCGTTCTTTGTCAAAGATGTTGTTCAGACGGCCTGAGTTTTGTTCGGCGGTTTCGCTGCGGGTGCCGGTGTAGGCCGCTGCTGCCTGTGTGCCGTCGGTATCGTTGCCGATGATGATGTTGCGCGTGCCGATGCCGCTTTTGGTAACACTGCTTTGACTGTCGCCGTCGCTGCCGTAGCCGATGCTGCTGTCGATACCGTTTTTAGCGGCGACGGTTTGGATGCGGCTGTCGGCAGCAGGTGCGGTTTGGCCGAGGCTTTGGCCGCTGATGCTGCCTGATACGCCAATGCCGAAGCCGTCGCCTTCATAGCGGCTGTGGTTTTCAATGTCGCTGTGGCTGATTGAGGCCGTCTGAAAGCGGTTTCTGCCTTCGCTTTCGGCTGTTTCGGTGGCGGTGATGATGCCGCCTTTTAAGTCGGTATGGTTTGCCACGTTGACTTGGAAGCCGTCGTCACCGGCAAAGATGCCGCTTTGTTCGCTGATACTGCGGTGGTCGGCGTTGGTTTTGCTTTGGTTGTAGCCGGCAGTCGCGGATGCGCCGTAACCGACGGTTACCGAACCGCTGAGGTTTTGCTGTTTGCTGCGGTAGACGGCGCTATCCTGTATGCTTTCGATGTTGAGGTTTCGGGTGCTAAGGGCAACGCCTTTGCCTTTTACCTGCGCGCCTTTGAGGGTGGTGTCGCCGCTGCTTTGGATGACGGTGCGGCTGTCTTTGTCGCCGATGTGGGTATGGCGGTGGGTTACGTCGTCACCGTTGCCGTAGCCTTTGCCGTGGTTGCCGCCGGCGGTAAAGCCGATAACCGGTTTGCCGCTTTGAAATGCAACGGCAACGCCGGCGTTCCCGCCGCTGCTGCGGTTGTCGCTGCGTTCGCTGTGGCTCTGTTCGGCCGATTGCAGTACGATGTCTTTGGCGCGCAATAATGTGCCTTCTTTACCGGCCGCATCTGAGCCGGTGATGTTCAGACGGCCTTCGTCGGCGATCAGGCTGACTTGGCCGCCGCCGATGACTTGGCTGCTTTGGGCGGTACTGCCTTCGCTGTGGCTTTGGGCAGTGTTTTTTTGTTGGCCGTAGGTAAGGGAGACACTGACGTTGGATGCGTTTGCTGCAGATTGCCAATCGCCGGCGGATAGGGCGGCAGCGGTGTTTGCCAGGCCTTTGAGGTTGTCGGGACTGCTTTCTTCGGCCAATAACTTGCGTGTCTGCCATGCGGCATTGGCCGCGGCCATGGCATTGACGCGGCCGTTGTTGCTTTTGCCGACGGTTTTGGCAGCGGCTGCTGTGCTTTGTACGGCCTGAACGACGGGCACGTTGACCGCTACGGTCAGGCCTTTTTGTTCGAGGGTCTGCCGGTAGTCGGTGGCGTAAGTATCCTGCGCCGCTTTAATGTCGATGTTGCGCGCACGAATCAGTACGTCGCCTTCGGGCGAGGAGACGGTCGAGCCGGTTTGGCGGTAGTTTTGTTCGGCAGAAATGACGGTGTCGCCTGTTAAGCTGCCGACGGTCGAGCCGTGATTCACCCGGGTACGGCTGCCGCTGTCGGCGGTGTCTTTTTTGCTGCCGACGGTAAAACCGATGCCGCCCGAACCCATCAGGCCGGATTTTTTGGTTTGGTGGAATTCGCTGTCGTTATAGGTGCTTTGCGCGGCGGTGATGTTGACATCATTGCCCGCCGTCAACACGGTCAGGCCGTCTGAAACCACGTTGCCGCCGCGTACGGTTAAATTGTTATCGGCTGCAATCAACACTTTGCCGCCGCTGATTTCGCTGCCGACCGCTTCGTCGTGCTGACGGCGGTATTGGTCGAGGCCGGTTGTTTTGGAAGCGATGCCGCGCGATTTGGTGTAGATTGATTCGTCCAAATCCAGCGTTTGACGGCCTTCGCTGATGTCGACGTTGCGGCCGGAGAGGGTAACCCTGCCTTTATCGCTGGCGATGCTGCCTTGGCGGACGGTCAAATCGTCTTTGGCGGAAAGCAGGATATCGCCGGCCGCACCGATGACGGTACCCGCTTCGGAAGTTTGGGCAACATGGCGGTGGTTTTTATCGCTCAGTTCGCCCCATTTGCTGTGGGCTTCGAGCTTGGCGGTGCCCAAATCGATGCGGCCGTCTGAAACGATTTGGGTTTTGCCTTTGGACGCTTCGTTACGCAGATTGGCGGCGACGAAGTCGATGCTTTGGTTGGCTTTGAGGCTTAAGAGGCCGTCTGAAGCGTTGTTGACATACAAACCGGCAACGCGGTCGATTTGGGTTTGGCCGTTGCGCTCATCGCCACCGGTAGCCGTGGTGGAGGCAACGCGGAGGCGGTCGGCCTCGACGGCCAACAGGGTGTCGGCGGCGACGGTGCCGCCTTCGATGTTCACATCTTGGCCGCGTAAGCGCACTTTACCGCCTTGAACCACACCGCTGTTGGTGATGTCGGTGGCGGATAGGTCGGCGATTTTACGCCCGGCCAACGTACCGCTGTTGATGATGCTGCCCGTGCCGTTCATCGCCAGTCGGTCGGCACTGATCAAACCGCCGTGGGCATTGATGTCGCCGGGTTTGACGGTGAGATAGACTTTGGGTGCCAACACATCAACCGTGCTGCCGTCGATTAAGGTAAGGGTTTGGGTTTCCAGCCAAACAATGTCGGAAGTGAGGCGTGCTACTTGTTCTGGCGAAAGGGCGATGCCCGGTGTGAGCTGCTGTTCGCGGGCGAAGGTGATGCCGGCTTGCATCAGTGCTTTGAACTGGGCTTCGTCGTTGGTGTAACCGTCGAGGCGGCGGTAGCCGGTTAAGCGGGCAACTTGTTCGTTTACCAGCTTTTGCTCGTAATAGCCGTCGCCTAAGCGTTTGTGCATTCTACTTGGGTCGAGTTTGAGGGCATTGAGCATATAGTCGCTGCTCAGCCATTGTTTGTAGTTGGTAAAGGCGGGATCGGTTTCGACCAGATACGACGGGTGGGCCGGGTTGACGGCATACAGGCTGGATGTCGGCAGCTTGGTATCGGTGTTGAGGGTTTTAATGGGTGCGGGGGTGCTGCCGCCGTGAGTAACGGCGGTTGGAGAGAGATTGGCCTGTTCGGCAGCATTACCGGTTAATGTTAGGGTACTGTATTCCTGTACATCGGAAACTTTGGTTGTAAAGTCGGGGTGGGTGTCCGGCGGATTGGGAATATGGCTGCTTTCTTTGTCAAACTCAATATGACGGCGGCCTCGGGAACCGTGCCTATCATAACTGCCGCCTCGCAGCATACCGGTATTAACAGTGCGGACGGTATCTTTAGCAGCCTGGTTATTGATGTTGGTTTTATCGGTAATTGTGCCGCCGGTCAGAATCATACTGTTATGGTTTAACCATTTTCCTTCAACGTTAAGGTTGCCGCCTACAAGAATTTGGCCGGGACGGTTTTCAACGATTTTCTGTTTGTAAATATCTTGAATATAATCAGCCTGATAGTATTGGCGAACAGCGTATTTGTGCAGCCATTGCTCGGTACCGTCATTGTAGATAAAGCCGAAATCATGTCGTTCTTTGCGGGTCGTACCGTCTTTGCCTTCGGTAAAGAATGGTTCCGCTTCCCCGGCTTTGGTATAGGAAATAATATGTTTACTGCTGTCTAAATATTCGCCGGTCCGGAAATGATTGTTTAGATTTTTTAATGATTTCACCCCAATCCGTGCGTCTCCTCCTGCTTCAATCGTGGCACTGGCATTAATCAAACGATCAGCCATACCCTGCGCCTGATGCTGCTCATCCAAACTGCCGCCAATATTCAAACTGCCTTCGCTGGAAAGCTTCGCTTCTTCCTGATTGGTAATCTCCTTCGCCCCCACGGCCAAATGTTCGCGCGCGGCAATGACGGCGGCTTTGGTTTCGCCATTGGCCGTTTCTTCTTGGTTCACCAGCTTCTCGGCCTCAATCGCCACCCAGTCGCCATACACGCGTCCGCTGCCGATGTTCAGTACGGTATTGCCTGCATCCAAGAGGGTGAGGCCGTTGCTGTTGATTAAGCCGCGGTTGGTAATGTTGTCGGCTTTGAGACGGGTGTCGCTGCCGGATTGGATGGTGCCGGATGCGGTGTTGTCGATGTGGTCGGCTTCCAAGCGTACGAAACGGCTGCCTTCCAGCGTGTAGCTGTTGTGGATGCCGCCTTTGCTGCTGACGGTCAAACCTTGTCCGGCACGGATGTCTTGTGCGGCGGTAAAGCTGTCTTTAAGATTGAGCGACAGGTTTCGGTTGGCCGCCAGCTCTCCTTGCTTGGTCAGTGTTTTGGCTTGGATATCAAGGTGTTGTTCGGCGAGTATTTCGCCTGATGCATTGTTGATGCTTAGACTTTGGCTGCCGCCGTCGTGTATTTTCACGTCTTTGGCCGAACCGATGAGGCCGCGTTGGTTGTCAAGGCCGTCTGAAACTTTGAGCTCGGTCATTTCATCGCTGCGGATTTGGCCTGAGGTATTGTCTAGACGGGCGGCTTCGGCTTTCAGACGGCCTGTGTCGATTTGGCCGCTTTGATTGAGCAGGGCTGCGGCTTTGATACCGGCTTGTCGGTTGACGGTGAGTCGGCCGTTGCTGTTGTCCAAGGTTTGGACGGCCGCAGCCAAACTACCGCCGGATTGCAGGGTACCTTCGCGGTTATCGGTGGTTTGGTTGCGGATGGTGAGCGTTTCGGCAGCGGTCAGTTTACCTTGGCGGTTGTCCAAGGTTTGCGCGGTAATCTCGGCCTGGCGGCTGATGATTTCGGCTTCGCGGTTATCCAGCAGGCTGCCGCCAACGGCCAGTTTGTTCAGATGTAGTTTGCCTGTGTTGCCCAAGCTGTTTGCGGCGTGGATATCCACGCCGCCGTTGGCGGTGATGCTGCCGCTGTTTTCCAGGCCGTCTGAAACCTTCAGACGGCCTTCGGCCAAGGTCAGCGGTACGGCAGCCGCATCATTTTGAGTTTGGATTCGGCCTGACGCGGCGGCGGTGGTCGGTGTGGCAGGCGTGCTTGGGGCAGTATTGCCGCCGTTGCCGGAAACATGGTCTTGGCCGGCATAAGCGATTAAACCGCTATTGTTCAATTTGCCGGCTTCAATATTGAGGCTTTGCAAACCGGTTTGCGCCATGTCGCCGCTGTTGTTCAGACGGCCGGTTTCGATGTCGAAACGGGCAGCCTGTATGGTTTGGCGGTTGTCGAGGTTTTGTGTGCGGATATTCAGTTCGTCGGATGAGGTGATCAGGCCGCTGTTGCCGACTTTCGGGCTTTGAATCGCGGTTTTTCCTTGTGATGACAAGGTGCCGCTATTATCAAACGCCGTGGCTTGAATATTTACACGCGCCGCTGCGCTCGAGCGTTGCGTATTGTCGGCGGCCGCAATACTGCCGCTGTTACCGATTTTACCGTCGGCACTCAGGGTCACACCGCCAGCGGTGGCAAAGGCTTGACCGGCATGATGAACGGCTGCGCCTTTGTCGGTGGAAACCAGCGTAATCTTGTTGGCATACATACCGCCCAGCTGCGCGGTGTCGATGGCCACGGCAGGAGCTGGGCGGCCGTCTGAAACTTGGGTGTGGCTGCCGTCGGTCGCCACATCGTTGCTGCCCGATACCACGCTTAAATCTTTTGCCCATACGCCGGCATTGATTTGCGCGGCGCGGGCAAGCAGGCGGGTGTAATCGGCTCCTGAGGTATCCAAGCCGTCACCGTTGACGGCAATATCGCCGTCGCGTACTTGGAAACTGGTGAGATTGCCGTTGTCAAACAGCGGTTTGCCTGTGGTAAGCGTTACCCCCGCCGCATTGATAAAGCCTGCACCGTTCACCCGGATACCGGCAGGATTGGCCAATACCACCTCGGCACGACGGCCGGCCACTTCGATATAGCCGTTGAGTAGTGAAGGACTGACGCTGTTGACCTGATTCACAATCACCTTGGCTTCGCCGCGTGCCAACCACGGATTACCCTGTATCCAGCCGCCCAATTTGGTCTGCGTGTTGCTGCGGCTGTTGTTCAATATGGCACCGCGTTTGTCAACATCGAATTGGCGGTATTGGTTAACCGATACGCCGCCTGCGGTCGGGGTTTGGATATTGACTTGCGGCAAACCGTTGGCCGTCTGCAAAACGGTGGGTTGTTGGCCCAAAGGCGCGGATTTGTCGGCCTGAAGCCCTGCTGCCCACACGGGGCTGACAGCAGCCGAACCGACCGCCAGCCACACCGAGAACGCCGCCATCTGTATCTGAAACTTGGCCGCACCCGCAAGGCCGTCTGAAATAGCCGCTTTGCCGTCTTGCACGTTTTTACCGTCGCGTGCGGTGTTTTCGGCAACAGCCATCATCATGCCGCGCTTTTTATTGAAGATGACTTTGTAGCAGGTTTTGTTCATGGCGGGTTCCTATAAAGCGGAAATACCCCCGTGCCTGTGTTTTCAGACGGCATGAGGGTAGGAAAGGGATTAGAAACTGTAATTCAGATTGAGACCGAACGTGGTGTTGGCCGTTTGAAAGCGGTCGGGTTTGTGCAGCGGTTTGGCGGCGAAAAAATCGTAAGAAAGTATTCCGCCCACTTTGCTTTGACCGCGCACACCTAAGGCCGCACCACTCAGACTTTGCCCCAACAGGTATTGCGCAGAAGGACCGGAGACACGGCCGGCGTCCAAACCCGCATAAAGCTGATGACTCGGATGATACTGCCAAGATAAATCGTTGCGCCAATACCAGCCGCGTTCGGCAGATAAAGTGGTTTCACCATCAAAACCGCGCACGGTATAACGGCTGCCGATGGCCAGTTTGTCTTGCGGCGTTAATGGTGTTTTGTTCCACTGTGCATGGAAGTTGCTGTCGAAGGCAAAGTTTTGCTGCCCGATTTTAAACGGCACATTCACACCGGTATCGGCAGTAAGGATTTTCATGCGGGACGTGCCTTCGCCGAAGGCTTCTTCGGGCGCAGACAGGCTGTTGTTCCGCCCCGTACCTCGTTTGTAACCCAAGCCCAGATTCAGCGTGGCTTGGCCGATGTATTCCTTGTGGCTTAAATTAGCAGACCAACCGGCCGTGCGGCGGCGTTGCACTTCGATTTCCGCATCATTGATAAAGCTGTGCGTTTCACGCTGCCACAATTTGAACGCGGCATGGGTTTTACGGCGGGCATCACGGTAAAGCAGGCGGCTCACGCCGACATCGCTGTTCCAGCTTTTACCGTTGTAGTCATACACCTCAGAATCGCCTGCTACCGCCTGATGATAACGGTAGTAGCTGTGGTTCCATGACCAAAGCCATTTGCCGAACGGTACGGAATAATGGAAAGCATAGCCGTTGGTACCGCCTTTGACCGTATGGCCGTCTGAATCGGTATCTGCCGAACGTGTGCCTAAATCACGGTTATACGAAGCGTAAAACAAATCACTCAAACCCAAAGGGTTATCGGCGGAGAAAGTCATATTGCCCTGATAGCGGCCGGTGGCCTTGCTGCCCGAATTGTCAAAACCCAAAGTCAGGCGGTAGGGAAGGGTGCGCTGCCGCCATTGCACCACCACATCACTCACATCCGCTTTTTCAGACGGCATGATTTGGATATCTGCCTCGGCAGTCGGAACGCGCTTGAGGTTTTCCAAACCCTGTTCCAAATCGCGCAGGTTCAACAGGCCGTCTGAATCAGCAGGAAATTCGTTTTGAAATGCGGTAATCCGACCGACATGGGTTTCTGCGGCATGGCTTTCATCAAAACGGATTTGACCGATGCGGCCGGGGAAGACAGTCAATTCCAATTTGCCGGAATTCAAATCCTGAGGCGCAGCCAAAATCCGCGTGGTGGTATAGCCGCGGTCAATAACGGCGTTTTGTGCTAACGTCATGATGTGGTTGATGCCTTGCGCACCCAGACACATGCCCGGTTGGAAGCCGGATTGTTTGATGGCTTTATTCAGTGCAAATTGGAATTTGGCGGCAGAATCGCCGATTAAGGTGATTTCTTGAACGGGGAAACAAGGCGTTTCGTTTTGAGGAAGCAGCAATGAAGAAACGGCTTCTGCGGTTCGGTCTAGGCGCACATCCGGTGCCGACTGCATCTGCTGCTCGAGTTGGCGCAAACGCTGCTGTTCCTGCCGGGCTTGTTCTTGCTGAATCAAACCGGCTTGTCTTTCGTCAGCCATCGCGGGCATGGCAGCAGTTGCCAGCAAAGCGAACGACAACATCAATGAGCGGCAGCTTGAGGAAAAGTGAAAGGCGGACATGCTTGGAACCTGTAAGGTGGTTGAGCGAACCATGTTATTGGAATAAGGTAAAGAAAAGCAAAGTTTACATGATTAAAGGTTGGTTATTTGGATAGCCGGCCATTCCGATTTGCAATAAATTTGTTATTTTATTCAAAATAATCAATATTTTATTTTTAATTTGCCTTGGTTTTTAGGGTGAGTGGATGAATTGCATGATAGCAGGGGAAATCCACACTATTTCAGTCTAAATAGATATTGGATTGCATAAAAAACGGCTGCCGAAGCAGCCGTTGGAGTTTAGCGTTTACCGCACAGAATCAACAAATCTTCCAGGTATTTCAGCAGGTACTGCTTCTCCACCGGCCAATGGCGGTCGGTGTCGAAGGAATACCACGAACCTGTCCAATCGTTGATGAACCACGCCGTCGTCCAAAAACCATTGCAGTGGCGGGCACTGTTGATTTCCAGCTTGTCCTGCCGGATTTTACCGCCGTAGCCTTTTGAATGAATCAGAATCGGAATGGTGGCGCTGCCTAAAACATCGGCATAGCGGCTGCTGACGGCCAAGGCCTGCATCAGTCGCTCGGCATCGATTTCAATAGCTGTATCGGGTACGCTCAAGTCATCGTCGGAACTGCACCAGAACATACTTTCCTGGTCATTGGATTTTTCAGAGATTTCCAAGTAAAGCATAATGAGGCGGTCTTGGATGTTGCTACAAGGGTAAAACTTCAGTTCGGATTCATACATACGTTGCCCCTTCAGATACAAAGAGACGGATGTATGCCCAGACGGGATACACCCGCCGGGTGGGTTGCTTTTCAGACGGCCTTATTCGTCATCATCGTCGTCATCAAACGTCCAGCCGAAGTGTTTCTCTGCGAAAGCTTTGAAATCGCCATCCGCACAAGGGGAATCCTCCAGCAGGCCGTCTGAAGCGATGAAGATGCCGGCAAAGCCACCTCCTTCATCGATGTAATGCACCATCATTTCGACACTCGGAAAAGCATCGGCCAGAATCTCGAACAGAGGCTCCGGCGGCGACCATGCCGTATCGAAGGTAACGGAAAACGAGGTATCCGACCATTCGTTGAGGTACTGGTGGTAGGCATTCCACTTGGTTCCCCAGTGGCGGTTGCACCATCCGTACCAAGTCGGGCAGCCATGCACGGCAATGTTGCGCTGAATCTGCTCCAGATAAGGACGGTCGAGGCCGATTTTCTCGAGCGAGCCAGGGGTGGACAGTACCCGCTCTTTCAGACGGCCGACCGTATCGGTCTGCCCATCCGCAAGCGTTTCAAAGTGCTGCTTCAGTCTCGATGAGAGCCGGATTTTGCTAAAAGCTTCATCGGACAAAAGCCAGTCGTCTTTCATCTTCAGCCAATCTTCGGCATTGGATGACATCGAACCGGACGAGATGTCCAAACCTTCCGGCAGGGGCAGGATGGCATTGAAGTCAACCACCATATCCGGCAGCCCGGGGTTGCTTTTTTGGTCGGGAACGCCGGCGCGGAACCACGCGGCTTTCCATTCGGCTACTGCTTCGGCCGGCCCGTTCACGGTCATGATGTTGGTAACATGGTTAGGCATAACACACTCCATCAAAATACGGAGCCGGATTCTCCTGACGGGACATCACGACCCCGTCGGGTTAAAAACAGGCTTGCGCCCGATTAGATAAAGTTACCGCCGGCAAAACCGGCGCACATTCAGGTAACAGGTGCTTTTTAAAACAGCCCTTATTTCAGGCTGTCGAGGTAGGCTTTGACGGTATAGCAGGCCCAGCGGTAAACCACTTCCCAGCGTACTTTTCCCGGCACTTCCAAAATCCGGCTGTATTCGTGACCGAAGTCTTCCAGCCCAAGATCTTGGTTAAACATCCACCAAGAGATGGTTTTACTGTTGCGCCGGTACAGCCATTCGGCATCGACTTCGTCCAGCTTGTCGGCCAGAGCGCTTTCGATGTTCTGCGGGCCGTATTCGACATCTTTCAGCAGATAGGCGATGTCGTCATAACCACCGAAATCCGCAGCAACGGGAACCAGCAGGAAATCCTGCGGCCGGCTGTTGCTGCAGCCAGACACCGCCTGCATCAGGAGGGCGTAATCCGCATCCCGACCAGCCATGATGCCGCCGAATACTTCCCGGGCAGCATCATCGGGTAAAGTGCTGAGGAATGCCGGCTGGCGGTAGGCGGACAACCAGTTTTCCCGGTTGGGAAACGTCGGAATCACCACCGCCGCGCTGTAACAGTTGTAGCAGCGGCTCGGCATCGATTTATGCATGTTTTCGTTGCGGATATACTCAGCCACCGGAAGGACGGCATCGACCAGATCGCCGGAATAGCCCAGCTCACGCAGTCTTTCGCCAACCACGTCTGCCGGTTCCGGATGTTCCGAATCCGTCATCCGCAGCACTTGGCCGTTTAAGGCTTCGGACGCACTTTCGGCGGCCTCGAACTCGCGGTGGAACCAAACGATATAGGTATTGGAAACAGTGTTTACGGTGAAACTCCTTTTTGAAAATCGGAATACCGCGAACCCTGACGGGGCGAAGTATCCCGTGTGGGGTTGAAAAAAGATTCCCACCTGCACCAAAGGTGCGGGTGGGAATCAGGTGTACCGTTGCACGGTACGGGTTGAATGTTGCTTCAGGCTCTGTTTTTTCCGGCTTTCGTTTTTTCTTCATGCTCTTTTTTCAGTTTGTTAACCGAATGTCGGGCAGTAAAGAAAAACGTCCAAACCAGTGCAAGCACAATCAGCAGAAATATGGTCAATGAGTCCATCAGTCCTCCTCCTTCCTGCTCATCCATGCCTCATTATCAGCAAGCCAATACAGAATGCAGTAGCAGGAGAAAGCAAGGGTTAAAAATACAAAAACGTTCAGCCACCGATATTCAATTGGGGCTTCGCTCAGTTTGAAATACGGCAGAATTGCAATCAAGCTGGCTTTGGTAACATCTTCAAACAGTTTATACCAAAAGTCAAACAAGCGCTTAGCCATGGGCAGGCGTATCAGGTCTGCAGGATTCATTTTCTGCACTCCTGTACACACTTGGAAGTGAAATATATCAAGGCATGTCCTCCATATTGTGTGAAGACATGTCCCCATAGTGGGAAGCATGCCCCCACAGGGTTGGTTAAAAGATTGAAAGAAAGCCGTGGCCGCACGAATGCGGGTGGTGATGTTTAACGGCAGCACCGAGACAGTGAAACGACTGTCGGCGTTGGAAACAGGTTTTTAGCTGCGCCGAGGCCATCTGAAAACGAGCCCTGCGCGTTTCAGCGCAGCTAAAAACCTGCCTCGAAAGGCAGGTCAAACCTCAAACAGCAGGTGAAAAAATCCGGCTGCAAACCGTCAGCGACGGATAACGAGCCGCCAGCATCATGGCCGTATCGGCCAGAAGTACTGCAGCAGTCGGTGCTTTCGGATACGGGTCGATGGCAGGCAACGGATAAGCATTGATATCCTGATAGTCGATGTAGGTGTACACCGGCTGCCCCGGGCCATAACGCCTCGTATGGCGGCGGCACAGGCGGACATGCTCTTTGGCCACTTCATACAGCTTCGGACAGCGTCGGCGGAACTCGGCATTAAATGGTGCGGCCAGCTCCTTCGATACGCCCATGATGTACGGATTGCCATGCTGTTGCAGCCATTGGCGCATCAGCTCGATTGCAGACGGGTTCATAACAGCTCCTTAACGGCAAACAAAGCGTAAAGCCCGTTCGTGGAAGACGGGCTTCCACGCAGGTTGGAAAAAGGTTTATCCGCAAAAACAGTGGATAAACCGACGGGCAGTTCGGGCAAACTTCGGTCGGGCTTTGGTTTGCGCGGTTGCCTAATTTTTAGGCATGGGTCAGACGGAGGCCGCCTGCATCATGCTCAATAATCTTCGGCCAACAGAATGGTGGTATGGCTTCTGTCCCATTCTGTTATGACGTAGATTTTTTGATCCAGCAGGGTGTAGGCAGACAGAATCCGCCCTTCGTTTCCCGGTTCCAGCGCCCGAAGATTCAGTCTGCGGTCTTCGGGATCCATATCCTGCCAGCAGCCGGTGACATGGGCCTTGAGCAGAATCAGCTGCCACAGATGGGTTTCAGTCAGCTGCGGCAGCAGGTTTTCCTGCGCCCAATGTAGCGAATTGGCCGTACAGACCGTTTCCCCCAAAGGAAACAGGTCCGGTTTGCTCTGCTCCAGATGGGACAGCAACAGCTCGGGTAAAACGGGTTGGTTTGTGCTCATCGCGGTGGTCATACTCTTCTCCTTCAAAAGAAAAAGCGGGATGCCGCCCCGACGGGCAGCCACCCGCAGGGTTGGTTAAAAACTACTTAATGGTCAGCACATCGCCAAAACCGGCACCATCAGACAAGTCGATGGCGCGGATACTCGGTACGAAGCGGTCGAGATTCGTGGTAACGTAATCCACGCTGCCGTCTGCCTTCATCACTTCTTCGGTGCTGCTGACCTGGGTTTTATGGGTACTGCCTTTGATCAGCAGCCGACGGCCGTCTGAAGCGGTCACAATGCCGCTGACCTGACCGGCGGCCAAAGCCAGTGCGGCATGCCATTTACCCAGTGCACACAGCGGCCGGCGTTTTTCCATGGCAGCGTCCTCCCGAAAAAAACGGTCGAAATGCGGCCACAGCGTTTGGTTCCCGGCACTTGAAAGCTCCGCAGACAAACCGGCAGCTTCAATCTTGCGGTTAATCGGCCGGAACGGTTTGACTGCTGCTTCGGGTACTTCGTACCAATAGTCGGTATCGGCCAGATGAACGGGGATGGCGGCTTCCTGCTGTAACAGCAGTTGCTGTTGCTGCTTGGCCAGTGCCTTACCGATGTTGCGGCCGGCTTTACCCATAATCACCAACTGGCGGTAGGTATCGACGGCAGCACGGTACATTCTCAGTTCGGTGAACCGGGAAGCGATGCCGGCCGTAAAGCGGTCGGTTAAGGCAGCCTCAGGAATAATCAGCACCAGAATGCCGCCTTCCTGCAGTACCGGCACCGTGCGGTTGAAGAATATTTCCTCCAAACGTTTGGTGCGTTCCGCGCTGAGGTTGTCGGCGGTGGAAAAGCCGTATGGCGGATTGAGAAACAGCAAACCCACGGTACGCGGTTGCAGGATGCAGTTTTCAATGTCGCTTTGGACAACGAAATCCAACATCCCGGCGGCCTCGAGTGCGCGCTTACCGTCCAGTTCCACCCCGAAACTGCGGCAGTGTGCACCGCAGCTGCCCAGGTGTTCGGCCAAGACAGCCAGTGCGGCACCGGTGCCGCAGCAGGGGTCGAAGATGCGGATATTGCCGCCGGCAATGTCCAGCCGCGCAGCAATGCCTTCCAGTGTGGCCGCATCGGTCGGGAAATAGCCGTTGTCGGCATGGTTGTGCGCGGTGCGCGGGTGCATCAGATGATTGGTGGAATTCATGGAAGCCTCCGTAGAAAAGGCGGAGGCTGCCCTAGGGGAAGCCCCCTGAGGGTTGAGAAGATGAAAAGTGGCATTTAGATATGCCACAGAGTGAAAAAAAACCGTAGCCGCACAAATGAGGTTGGTGATGTTTAACGGCAGCACCGAGACAGTGAAACGACTGTCGGCGTTGGAAACAGGTTTTTTCAGACGGCCTTAACTTGAGGCCGTCTGAAAAAACCTGCTCGAAAGCAGGTTGTAGAAACCGCCGGCTTGCGGCGGAAAATTCAGGCGCTTTCCGCTTCAATCTGCCGGGTCATGGCCTTGAAGTTCAAAAAACCGCGCGGATCATTACCCGGGCTGCAAGGCACCGGGCATTTGCGGCCGCTCTCGTGTTACAGGCAACCGTGCCGGCGGCGGCCTTTGGGGATGTATACCCATTTGCCGCTGCGTACCAGCGCCGCAACATAGGCGGCAAAATCTTTGTTGTTGCTGTATCGCATCTCAGCTCCTTGTAGTATCCGGAATATTTCAGACGGCCTGAAGGCCGTCTGAAACACACTTCATACCCAGGTAAAAAGGGATTACTGATCCAGCAGCCGTTTGGCCAACTGAACTTCGACAGAGTCCTCCGCCTGGTTGAGGATGTCCAAACCGGTATCCGGCATGTCGCCGGAGGTGGATTGGGCCACAGCGATTTTTTGCGCCATCAGTTCGAGACAGATTTGCTGGGCAGTCTCCATGTAGCCGGCAAAATACACCTTCACATGTTCCTTTTGGCCAATCCGCCAAGAGCGTCGTGCCGCCTGCATCAGGGTATAGACGTTGTAGCCGGTCTGCATGAAATAGATGGTCGGAAACGCCAACAAATCCAGGCCGGTTTTTACCAGTTCCGGATTGCAGATGACCACCTCGCAACCTTCGTCTAGGCGCGCGGCCACCCAATCTTCGCGCTCGTCGGCTTTGACCGATGCACGCATCACAGCCGCTTTGATGCCTTCCGCCTGTAACAGCTTCTGCAGACGCCCGGCGGTATCGCGGGTGTCGGTGTAGACGGTGTAGACCAGACATTTGCGTCCCTGAGCCAACTCCTCCTTGACCACGGACAGCAGGTCGGCCTCTTTGGGCGACGGTTCGGTTTCGTCAAAAACGGCTTCTGCTTCGAACAGCCGCTCGTTCCATCGTTTCCAAACCACCCGTTCCGGCTGGTGGCCGCAGTCCGGCCAAGCCAAGAGCGTATTGGTAACCACACCGGTAAGGGTGTTGTCGCCTTTGCCCAAAGCCTGTTTCAGCTTGTCCTGCAGCCTCAGACTCATGTTGCGGTAGATTTCTTCCTGTCGCGGTGTCATCGCCACCGGCCGGAAATTTTCCTCGTATGGTGGCAGGACTCCTTCGCCCAAATCCCTGAGCTTCAGAAACACAGTTATCGGCAGAATGTAGCGCATGATGCCCAAAGGGCCGAAGCCCGGTGCCTTGGCCGTGCGTACCGAAGTGCGCTTGGCTTTGGAACTGGTAAACGAACCGCCGTCGAACTCGCTGCCGTTGCTGCGGATGACCTCCTTGAGCACACCGTGCTGTCGCATAAACGCCATCGCCACCGTCCCCAAGGTGTTGGTTTTGTTGTAACCGAAGCCGTCGGCCAGCATGGCCTGAGGATTCAACCGCCACAGCAGGTAGAACAGGTCGTCGGCGTAACCGCCCATCAGGGTGCCGGTCAGACACAGCACCTTGCGGACACAGCGTGCCAATACCCCCATGGCCTGACCTTGTGCCGTACCGTAGTTCTTGTACTCATGGCCTTCGTCCACCACCATCAGTCCGAAGTAGCCTTTCGGCAGATAGCGTTTGATGAACTCGGTCGGTTGGTAGCCGCCTACACCCAAAGAGAACTCGGTTTTAGCCAAAGCCCGGTCCAACCGTGCCGCCTGACGGT